>JAJTEQ010000090.1 GCA_021298195.1 Ilumatobacteraceae bacterium | reverse complement strand
GATCTCGTCAGCCTCGTGGTGAACGCCGAGTGGGAGGGCCAGAGCCTGTCCGATCTCGACGTGATGTTCGAGACCATGCTGGTGTTGGTCGGCGGGGACGAGACCACCCGTCACGTCATCTCCGGAGGCGTGGCCGCTCTTCTGCAATATCCCGACCAGATGGAGCGACTGCGCGCCGACCCGGCGTTGCTCCCCACCGCCATCGAGGAGATGCTCCGCTGGAGCAGCCCGATCCGCAACATGAACCGCACCGCCACCACGGACGTGGAAGTGAACGGTCATCTCATCCGCGAGGGAGACCGCGTGTTGCTGCTCTATCCCTCGGCGAATCGTGACGAGAAGGTCTTCGACGATCCGTTCCGATTCGACGTCGGTCGCACGCCCAACGATCACGTGGCCTTCGGCGCCTACGGGCGCCACCACTGCCTGGGTGCACCGCTGGCGCGTCTGGAGCTGCGCATCATGTTCGAGGAGTTGTTGCGACGCTTGGACGACATCCGGCTGACCGCGGACCACATTGCGTGGCGGCGGGGCAATTTCGTGCTGGGACCGACCTCGGTGCCGGTCAGCTTCCGCGCTCGTTGAGCGCGGTTGTTCGGCTCAGGCGGTGAGGCCCTTGCCCATGCGGTCGATGGAGATCCTGGCCACCACCGTGATGGAGTCACCACCCTTGTCACGCGCGGGCACCGCGGGAATCTCGTCGGTCCAACGCATCGTGAGATCGCCCCAACGACGTCCGTCGCCCATGATCGTTCCCTCGACGGCCAGTCGCGCCGTGTGCGCGTCGGGGGCGCCCGACTGTGGTGCGGCGGTCAACTCGAAGACCACGTAGTTCGCCCGCTCGATGGGCACGTGCGTCGCCGAGGGCGTGGTGCCCATCACGATCGTGTACAGCATGCCCGCTTCCTTGTGGACGTGCTTCTCCTTGAAGTCCCGACGGTTCTGCATCTCGATGAACGAACGGCGCGTCGCGTACTTCACGATGCCCATGCGATCCCACTCGCCCTCGGACCCCTGGGCCACCACGCTGCCGAAGAACATCACCTCGGCACCGATCTTGTGCAGCACCTCCGTGGGGTTGTACAGATCGTCGGCCTGCTCCCCCGAGATGCCGGCCGGGGTGGCACCCTCGGCGCCTTTCACCCCGTCGTAGTCCGCGCTCTCGCGGTACTTCATGAAGTTCACCATGTAGACCGGTCCGTCGGCCTCGGGCTCCCGGGTTGACAGGTCGGCGGCGTAGTCGAAGTCGATGGTTCCGTAGCGCATGAGACGAACCTAACACCTCCGACGCACTACTGACATCATTCGTGACAGAAGATCGTGACAGGAAGCCCGGCACGTGGAAGACTGTCGACATGTCGAATGCCGCCGTTCTCGATTCCCTCCAACGCCGCATGCGGGCCATGTTCTCCCTGTACGACGACGCGCTGGCCACCATGGACCTGTCCCACGTCAACCACTTCGAGCGCGAGGGTGTGTTGCCCATCGCGTTCTCGCTCTTCCACTACGCCAACATGCACGACGCCTCGTTCATGATGTTGACCGGAACACCACCCATCTGGAACGACGAGTGGCAACGACGCGTGGGAGTGAGCGTCAACGATCACGGCAAGCACCGCACGGTCGACGAGATGATCCACCAGCGCATCGGCGACCTCGACGCGTTCGCCGAGTACATGCGCGCCGTGTATTCGCGCACCCTGGATTGGTTGGCCGGGCTGGACCCCGCCGAGCTGGACCGCGTCGTGATCACCCGACCCTTTCCGCCACAGATCGCCAGCACCTTCAGTGCGCGCGTGGCCGGCGAGCAGGGTCTCACCGTGCTCGACGGCGTCGAGTGCTGGCTGTACCAACACGGACTACGTCACATGGGTGAGATCGAGATGGCTCGCGGCTTGGTGGGCCTCGGAGGCATGACCAGCTAAGCCGTCGGTTCCGGTGGCAACAACACGTTGGGGTTGAGGATTCCGTCGGGGTCCAACGCCCGCTTGATGGCTCGCATGGCGGCGATCTCCTCGGCGGAGCGCGTGAGGTGCAGCCATTCGCGTTTGGCCGCGCCCACTCCGTGCTCGGCGCTGATGCTGCCTCGATACGCGGCGACGGTCGTCAACACGGTCTCGTCGATGGCCCGTTCCTCCCGAGCCCCGAGCACGTTCACGTGCAGATTTCCATCGGCGGCGTGACCGAAGACGATGGTCTCGGCCGTGGGGGCGACCGAGGTGACGGCCTCACCCACCTCGTCCACGAATCGTGGCAACGACGCGAGGGGCAGCGTGACGTCGTACTTCAGCGGTGTACCCAACGTCGCGATGCTCGGCGTGTGCTCGTCACGCAACCGCCACAGAGCCCGTCGCCGAGCCGGGGACTCGGCCACCGCCACCTGCGAACGTCCGGACAACAGCCGGGCCAACGGGTCCCCCTGCTCCTCCCCGACCGACGATTCGACGAGTACGTACCACGCGGCGTCGAAGGGCGCGCCCACCCCGGTGACTTCGGACGTCAACGACACACCACGTCGTGACATCAATTCGGCGGCGTCGACGGTGTCACTGGCCCGACCCACCCGACCGACCACCGACATGGCGTCCGCCACCGACTCGCAGCCGACCAACACCGTCGTCACCGACACGTGCGCCGGAACCAGTCGGAGCACCGCGCGCGTGATGACACCCAACGTTCCCTCACTTCCGCACAGCAGACCCCGCAAGTCGTAGCCGGTGTTGTCCTTCATCAGGCCGGCCATGGTGGACACGATCGAGCCGTCGGCGAGCACCGCCTCCAGTCCGAGTACCTGCGCGCGGGTCGTGCCGTAGCGAAGCACGTTCACCCCACCGGCGTTCGTGGCGATGGTTCCGCCGATGGTCGCGCTCGCCCGCGCCCCGAAATCGACCGGATACCGCAGTCCCACCGAGGCCGCGGCCACCTGCACCGCCTCCAAGGTCGCGCCGGCCCCGACCACGATGCGACGAGCATCCACGTCGGCGACACCGACCTCGTTCAGGCGCGCCGAGCTCAACACGATCTCGCCGTGCAGCGGAACACTTCCACCCACCAGGCCGGTGTTGCCACCTTGGGGAACGACGGCGCGACCGTGAGCCCGGGCGATCGCCAGCACCCGCCGCACCTCGTCGATCGACCCCGGCCGCACCACCAGGTCGGTCGCACCGACGAAGCGTCCGGTCCAGTCCACGACGTGCGACGTGCCCGCGCCATCGAGGACGTGGTCGGATCCCACCGTGGCGCGCAATTCGTCGACGAGCACGAGAGCACCGTAACGCCGACGACCGTCCCCGCACACCGTCGCCATGACCTACTATCGAACACGGGGGAGGTGACTGCCATGGGGGGCACACCGTTGACGATGTCGGACGTGGACGGCACATGGCTGTCCGAGGCACTCGGGGGGCGTGTCGACGATTTCTCGATACGGATCATCGGGTCGGGCGAAGGTTTCATGGGGCAACTGGGTCGCGTGTCCCTGCGTGGCAGCGGCGTTCCGTCATCGGTCATCGTGAAGTTGCCCACCGCCGACCCGGGCGGCCAGATGATCGGACAGATGATGCGGGTGTGGGAGCGCGAGCATCGCTTCTACACCGAGGTGGCCCACCGGGTCACCGGCGTTCGTCTGGCGAAATGTCTGTACAGCACCGCCGAGCCGTACGCGCTCATTCTCGAGGATCTGGCGCCGGCCACACCCGGTGACCAGGTCGCCGGCCCGACCGCCGAACAGGCTCGCACCGCCATCGACACCGCCGCCGCTCTGCACGGCCAGTGGTTCGATCACCCGGATCTCGCGTCGCTCGACTGGATGCCCGGCATCGACGACCCCATGTCGGCCTCGGTCGGCACCATGTTCCCGATGGGTTGGCCCATGTTCCTCGAGCGGTACCGGGATTCGCTCCCCGCGCGGGTGTTGGGGTGGTGCGAAACCTTCGCCCCCATGGTCGAGACCTGGATGACCAAGTACAGCGATTGGCCCTGCACCCTCATCCACGGGGACTTCCGTCTCGACAACATGTTCTATTCCGCCGACGGGTCCATGACCCTCATCGACTGGCAGCTGTCCATGCGGGCCCCGAGCACCACCGACCTCGTGTACTTCCTCGGCACCAACTTGCCCACCGAGATGCGCCGTCAGATGCAGGACGAATTGATCGACCGCTACTGCCTCGGTTTGCGAGCGCTCGGTGTGCCCGACGAATGGTCCGACCACGATCGCATCGTGCAGGGGTACGCCGAAGGCGTGCTGTTTTATTGCACGTCGTTCGCGGCCAGCATCCTCACCCTCGACACCGCGAACGAGCGGGGCGCGGCCCTGATGGACTCGTTGGTGCGACGGGCGTTCTCGGCCGCCGACGACCTCGACGCCGGCTCACGCTTGGGGTTGTGAGGTTTTCGTCCAGGCGAGGTCGATCGCGCCACGTCCGTCGCGTGAACCTCGGCGTTCGAACACCGTCTCGATGCGCCAATCGGGTCGGCCCTCCACCGGAGGTCCGAACGCTCCGTGCGCGGCGATCGACCGAGTCGCCGTGACCGCATAATCCTCGATGTCGGTGGCCAGTCGCAACGCCCCACCGACCCGCAACGGACGGGTGAGAGTGCCGATCAGATCGTCGCGAAGCAGTCTGCGGTTGCGGTGTCGGGCCTTGGGCCACGGATCCGGGAAGAACACCCACACTTCGTCCAGTGAGTCGTCAGCCAGGCGATTCACGAACACCTGAGCGTCCCCCTCGACGACCCGCAGGTTGGTCAATCCGTGCCGTTCGATGCCCGCGAGCATGTTGGCGATGCCTCGGGTGTGGACGTCGATGGCCATCAACGCATCGTTCGGGTGTGCCCGCGCGTACGACACGGCCAGATCG
>JAJTEQ010000089.1 GCA_021298195.1 Ilumatobacteraceae bacterium | reverse complement strand
TGTACCGCGATGGGTAGATCGATGTTCCCGGCGCTGTGCGACTCGAAGATGGCCTGGATGAACTGTTTGTGCAGATAATCCAGGAAGAGATCCATGTCGTCCACGGCCTTGGCCACCGGCAGATCGAGGTCCGCGTAGGCCTCGAACGAGTGCTTGAACAAGCTCTGAGCCTGTTGACCCATGCGCGTGATGAGACCGCGCAACTTCGCGTCCAACTCGTACCCGTGAATGCGTCGGGCCACCTTGCAGATGTTCACCACCAGATCGGCCGAACGTTCGAGATCGGCGGACATCTTCATGATCGTCACCGCGTGGCGCAACTCACCGGCGACGGGAGCGTGAAGGGCCATGAGAGCGATACAGCGTTCCTCGAGAACCATGGTTCTCTCGTCGAACTCGTCGTCGGCGAGGATCTGGTATTCGGCTCCCTCCAGGTCCTGGTCGAGCAAGATCTGAGTGGCACGCGGGATGCTCTCGATCAGGTTGGCCGACACCCGCAACACCTCGTTGCGCAAATCCTCGAGTTCGTCGTGCGCCAGTCGGTTCATCGCGGCCCGATCAGCGACTCGACGCCTGAGGACTGAACATTCCGTGCACCCACGGTGAACGAGACTAAAAGGCTCACCTTTCTGCCCAGCAGAGACGCCGTGAACGAACGGTGAACAACCGGAGAAATCAGGTGTCCGATGGCGGGTTCTCCACGGATGGCCGGACCATTCCCACCGGCGTGGGGTCCTGCAAACTGCGTTCACGATGACGGGCCGCACCCGACTGTTCGGGTAGCCAACCGGTGACCTGGAAACGAACCTTCTCGCCCATGTTCACGGCGTGATCGCCGATGCGCTCGTAGAACCGAGCCACCACGGCCAGCTGAATCGCCACCTGCAAGTCGATACGACCCGCCGCGTGCGATTCGAAGATGGCCTGGATGAACTGGCGCTGCAGGTCATCCAAGAACGCGTCCATGTCGTCGATAGCGGCGGCGCGCGAGGCGTCGGCCGCGTGGTACGAACTGGTGGCCTCGCTGAACAAATGGCGAGCCTGATCCGACATTTTCAGCACCAATCCCCGCAACTTCGGATCGAAGTCGTGACCGTAGATACGCCGGGCCGCCTTGCAGATGTTGACCACCAGGTCCGCGGAGCGCTCGATCTCGGCACAGATCTTGAGGGCGGCGATGACCTGACGCAATTCACCGGCCACGGGAGCCTGCAACGCGAGAATCTGGATGCAACGATCCTCGAGCTCGATGGTGCGAGCGTCCACCTCGTCGTCGGCCATGATCATCGCCTCGGCCGCCGACAAATCCTGTTCCAACAGGACCGTCGTGCACTTCGGGATGCTCTCCACCACTCCGGCCGAGATGCGAACGAGTTCCTGCTGGATGTCGTTCAGTTCCTTGTGAAAGGACTTACGGGCTTCTTCCATGATCTTCCTCTCAGCCGAAGCGTCCGGTGACGTAGGCCTCGGTGCGCGAGTCCGACGGGTTGGAGAACATCTTCTGCGTCTTGTCGAACTCGACCAGCACACCCGTGCGTCGGTCGCTCTCGGGATTCACTTCGGTCGTGAAGAACGCGGTCTGATCGCTCACTCGAGCGGCCTGCTGCATGTTGTGGGTCACGATGATGATCGTGAAGTCCCGCTTGATCTCCTGCATCAGGTCCTCGATGCGAGCGGTCGCGATGGGATCGAGAGCCGAACACGGCTCGTCCATCAGGATCACGTCGGGCTCCACCGCGATGCAGCGCGCGATGCACAGTCGCTGCTGCTGACCGCCGGACAAACCCATCGCCGACGCTTTCAGTCGATCCTTCACCTCGTCCCAGAGGGCCGCGCGCTTCAAGGAAGATTCCACGATCACGTCGAGGTCGGCTTTCTTCTTCACGCCGTTGAGGCGCGGACCGAACGCCAGATTGTCGTAGATGCTCTTCGGGAACGGGTTCGGCTTCTGGAACACCATGCCCACACGACGACGCACCTCGACCGCGTCCACCTCGCGGTCGTACAGATTCACGCCGTGATACTCGACCGTTCCCTCGACTCGTGCCGTGGGAATGAGATCGTTCATACGGTCGAAACAGCGCAACACCGTGGACTTGCCACAACCGGACGGACCGATGAAGGCCGTGATCTCGCGGGCCTTGATGTAGACGTTGACGTCACGGACCGCCCGGAAGTCGCCGTAGAAGACCGACAGGTCCTTGGTGCGGAACACCGGGACGTCGTCGTGCGACGCCACCTGTCGGGTCATCACTTCCTCGTGATTCTCTTCCACCACATTCTCCTGTTCGACGAGTTTCCGCGTTTCGTTCACGGCGTCACCAATTCCTCTCGAATCGGTTCCGCAACCAAATGGCCAGTCCGTTGATGACGACCACCAAAACCAACAGGATCAGCGATGCCGCCGCCGTGACGGCTTGGAAATCGGCACCTGTTTGACGGGCGTACGAGAAGATCGCCACCGGCATCGACGTGAAGCCACCGTCGGTGATCTGTTCCCACAGACTCAGATTCCCGGTGCGCAACAAACCGGTGATACCTCCGACCAGAAGCAAGGGGGCGGCTTCACCGGCCGCGCGCGACAGCGCGAGCATGGTGCCGGTCAGAATGCCGGGAGCCGCCGAGGGCAGCACGTGCGACCGTACGGTCTCCCATTGTGTGGCCCCCACACCCATGGCACCTTCGCGGATGGAGCGAGGGACCGCGCGCAGGGCCTCCGACGCCGTGATGACGACGACCGGCAACACCAGGACCGACAGGGTGAGGCCACCGGCGATGACGGTGCGTCCCCCGGTGATGCCACCGGCGAACTTCACGAAGATGGTGAGACCGAGGATCCCGTACACGATCGACGGCACTCCCGCCAGGTTGCGCACGTTGATGCGGATCAATCGCGCCAACCGCGAACGACTGGCGTATTCCTCGAGATACACCGCACAGGCGATTCCGAGCGGGAACGACACCACGATCACGATGATCGCCAGGGTCAAGGTTCCGCGAATGGCCTGCCACACACCCGCCTCCTGGGCGTTCGACGCGTCGAGACCTGACGACAAGAAGTCGCCGAAACGTCCGTTCAACACCGGCCAGGCCCGATCGAGGAGGTTGACGATGAGCGCCACCAAGATCAAGAGGGTGACTCCGAGTGTCGCGAGTAGCAACCACTCGACCACGCGCCCCTTCACGTCGCGCTTGCCATTGGTGATCCGCTCGGTCAGACCCGCCGCGCTGGAGGCACCGAACTTCGACGGAGTGGACAGAGCCATGTCAGTACTCCTCGCGCACGCGACGCACCAAACGATCGCCGAGAAGGTTGAGCAGGAACGTCAAGACGAAGAGCAGGAATCCGATGAAGAACAGACTCTGAAAAGCGAGACCGTCGCCGGCCACCTGGTCGCTGCCGAATCCGAGGGCCGCCATGGCCGCGGTCATGGTCTGTCCCGGTTGGAACGGATCGGTGGAGAACAATCCGCCGCCGACCGCACCGGCCGCGATGGCCACCACCATGGTTTCGCCCACGGCTCGTGAGATGCCCAGGATGAGCGCGGCCACCACACCGGAAATGGAGGCCGGCAGCACGACACGGAAGGTGGTGGCGACTCGTCGCGCCCCGAGGCCGTACGACGCCTCACGCAAGGCGAGGGGAACCGCGCGTAGTGCATCCTCGGCGACGGAGGCGATGATCGGGATGGTGAGAATGCCCACCGCCACACCGGCGGCGGCGATGTTGAAGGCTTTGTTCGCACCGGGAGCCAACACCGTGATGAGGTTGGGATTGATGAAGGCGATGGCGAAGTAACCCAGGACGACACTGGGGATACCCGCGAGCACCTCGACGATCGGCTTCAGAACGCGACGCACCCGAGGCCGGGCGAACTCAGACAGGTACACCGCCACCCCTAGACCGAGGGGAACGGCGATGAGCATGGCCACGCCGGTCACCATCAACGAACCCACGACGAGGGTCTTGATGTCGAAGAATCCACGACGAGGGAACCAGCCGATGTTCCACAATTCGTGCTTGGGGACGTCGATGAAGAAGGAGAACGCGTCCTTGACGAGGGTATACACGATGAGACCGGTGACGAGCAGGGTGGTCAAGCCGGCGGCGATGAAGAGACGTCGCATGCGCACGTCGGTCCGTCGGCGTCCCCCGGCCAAACGGAGATCGGCCACGGTCCAACTCTGGGTTGTCGATGCGCTCATGGTCTCCCGTTCGATGAACATTCGGAGTCTTGCCGACATTCTTCACCATTCACAAACGGTCCGACGACCAGAACCGGCCCGCCGAGGTCCGGCCTTCGTGAACGCTCCCCGAACATGGAAGTGCCGCCCCCGAAGGGGCGGCACTCGGTCCCGCGGTCCGACGCCGGGGAGGAGACGTCGGACCGCGTCATGACGGTGGTCGGATCAGCGGGCGGCCCAGGCGGCGCGGGTGGCCTCCAGATCGGCCGACGCCATGGGCACGTACGGCACCTGACCCTCACCGGTTCCGATGACGGCCAGACCTTCGTCGCTCAGGTAGAAGTCCACGAAGGCTTCGAGCGCGGGATTCTCGGCCAACTTGTTCTTGCTCACGTAGACGTAGAGCGAACGAGCGATCGGGTAGTCACCCGAGGCGATGGTCTCGGCGGTGGGCTCGACACAACCCTCACCCTTGTCCACCTGCAGTGGCTTCACGACGTCGAGGTTCTCCTCCACGAAGGCGAATCCGACCCAGCCGAGCGACGTGTCATTGGCGGCGATGCCCTCGATGATCACGTTGTCGTTGGGGCTGGCGGTGTAGTCCGGGCGGGGGGCGTCGTCCTCGACCCCGAGTTCCTTGGCCATCTTGGCCAACACGATCTCGACGAAGGAGTCGAAGGTGCCCGACTCCTCACCGGGCGCCGTGACGGTCA
>JAJTEQ010000004.1 GCA_021298195.1 Ilumatobacteraceae bacterium | reverse complement strand
TAGTTGCCCCAGCGGGATTGTCCGAAGCGGTAGCCCACGCTGCGCACGGTCTGGATCAGATTCGCGTGCTCCTCACCCAACTTGGCGCGCAGACGACGAATGTGCACGTCGACCGTGCGCGCGCCGCCGTAGTAGTCGTATCCCCACACCCGCGACAGCAGGATCTCGCGCGTGAACACCTTGCCCGGGTTCTGCGTGAGGAACTTCAGCAGCTCGTACTCCATGTACGTCAGATCCAATGGATGACCATCGATGGACGCCTGGTACGTCTCGAGGTTCAACACCAATCCGCCGTAGTCCACGGTGTCGGGCTTGGCGCTGACCGACACGTGCGCGAACACGTGACGTAGACGGGCCTCCAACTCGCGCGGGTGGAACGGCAGCAAACAGAAATCGTCGAACAACTCGTCACGCAACGTGAGTTCGTCCAACTGCGCCCCGGTGACCAGCAACAACAACGGCACCATGAGTGCATCACGCTTGCGCAACGCCCGGCACGCCGCCCACGCGGCGTCCATGTCGTGATCGGCCGTGACGATCGCTCCCAGCCAACCGTCGGCCGGCTCGCTCTTGGTGATGGCATCGGCCGAGGCGAACGCCTTCCATCGGTAACCGGCCAGGTCGAGCGTGCGGGCCAACTCGGGCGACGGATTCTCGGGGAAGACGGCGATCAGGTCCACGGACGGTCCTCAGATGCTCTTCAGGTATCTCTGCAGTTCGAACGGCGTCACCTGCGTCTTGTAACCGCGCCATTCGGACCGCTTGTTGCGGAGGAACCATTCGAAGATGTGCTCGCCGAGCGCCTCGTGCACCAACGATGACGATTCCATGGCGCGCAGTGCGTCGGAGAGGGACTGCGGCAATTGTTCGATGCCGAGTTTCTGCAGCGCGCCATCGCCCATCTCGAACAGGTTGGCGTCGGCCTCGGCGGGAAGTTCGTAACCCTGCTCGATTCCGCGAAGCCCGGCCGCGAGGATGACCGAGAAGGCCAGGTACGGGTTGCAGGCCGGGTCGGGCGAGCGATATTCGATGCGGGTGGCCGACGGGTTGGCGCGCTTGGGCACCGGAACACGAATGAGGCCACTGCGGTTGTTGCGGGCCCAGGACACGTGAACCGGAGCCTCGAAGCCGGGCACCAAACGCTTGTAGCTGTTCACCGTCTGGTTGGTGATGGCGGTGATCTCGCTGGCGTGGAACAACAAACCGGCCATGAACTTTTTGGCGGTGTCGGACAGGTTGTAGGCGTCGTCGGCGGAATAGAACGCGTTGCTGCTGGCGTCGTCGGTGCCGTTGTTGTTGAACAACGACAGGTGCAGGTGCATGCCGCTGCCTTGCACGCCCTCCAACGGTTTGGGCATGAACGTGGCGTGCACACCCTGCGCGGCGGCCACTTCCTTCACGGCCAACCGGAACGTCATCACACTGTCGGCCATGTTCAGCGCGTCGGTGTGGCGCAGGTCTATCTCGTGTTGCGACGGAGCATCCTCGTGGAACGAGTACTCCACCGGGATGCTCATGGTCTCGAGGGTGCGGATGGTCTCCTTGCGCAGGTTCCCGGTGACGTCGGTGGTCGTGAGGTCGAAGAACGATGCTTCGTCCAGGGGGCGGGGCGGGCGTCCGTCTTCGGGCGGTGCGAAGTAGAAGAACTCGATGTCGGGTGCGATGAGGAAGTCGAGGCCGAGCGCGCGGGCTTTGTCGAGGTTGCGACGCAACACCTGTCGGGGGTCGCCACTGAACGGCGAGCCGTCGAGATTGTGGATGTCGCAGAACACGCGGGCTTCGGGAGCGTCACCGTCGGCCCACGGCAACATGACGAAGGTGTTGGCATCGGGGATGGCCAGCACGTCGCTTTCCTGGACGCGCGAGAAGCCGTCGATCGACGAGCCGTCGAAGCTCATGCCGTCCTCGAGGGCGTTCTCCAGCTCGGCCGGGCTGATGGCGAAGCTCTTGAGGTTGCCCAGGACGTCGGTGAACCACAGACGGATCAACCGAACGCCACGTTCCTCGACGGTGCGGAGCACGTAGTCACGCTGTTGCTGCAGCATGGTCATTCCTTCAGTCTGCCAATGGAAGCCCGAATTGGCACGGGGGAGTGGGGAAACGGCGAGGGGGCCGGGTTGCCCCGACCCCCTCCGTGAACTGTTCCGGTCCGTGGACCGAGGACGTGATCAGCCGCAGACCGTCTCGATGAGCAGACGGGTGACGGTGTACGGATCCATGTTGGCGTTCGGACGACGGTCCTCGGCGTAGCCGCGGCCGGTCTTTTCCACCTGCCACGGGATACGGATGGATGCGCCACGGTTGGACACGCCGTAGCTGAACTTGTTCCACGGGGCGGTCTCGTGCTTGCCGGTGAGGCGGCTCTCGATGTCGTGGCCGTAGTTCGTGACGTGCTCCATGACCTTCTTGCCGATCGCGTTGCACGCGGCGGTGATGGCCTTCATGTCCTTGTCGTTGCGCATGGCCTTCGTCGAGAAGTTCGTGTGCGCGCCGGCGCCGTTCCAGTCACCCTTCTGGGGCTTGGCGGCCAACGAGATGACCACGTCGTAGTCCTCGGCGATGCGGTGCAACAACCAACGGGCCACGGTCAGGTGGTCCGACACGGTGAGCGCGTCGGCCGCACCGATCTGGAACTCCCACTGTCCGGGCATCACTTCGGCGTTGGTGCCTTCGATGAGGAGACCGGCATCGAGACACGCCTGCGTGTGCTCCTCGATGATCTCTCGGCCGACGACGCGACCGGCGCCGACGCCGCAGTAGTACGGACCCTGCGGCTCGGGGAAACCGTCCTTCGGGAAGCCCAACGGGCTTCCGTCGAGGCGCATCATGGTGTACTCCTGCTCGATACCGAAGATCATCTCGTCGGCGGCGAACTTCTTGGCGGCCTTGGCACACGCGGCGCGGGTGTTGGTCGGGTGCGGCTTGTTCGACTGAGCGAGCATGACCTCGCACAGCACGAGAATGTTGTCACCACCGCGGATGGGGTCCGGGCAGGTGAAGACCGGCTGCAGCGCGCAGTCCGACTTGTCGCCGGGCGCCTGGTTGGTCGACGAGCCGTCGAAACCCCACACCGGGGGAGTGGTGACGTCGTCGGCAAGGATCTTGGTCTTGGAACGCAGCAGGGGCGTCGGCTCGGTGCCGTCGATCCAGATGTATTCGGCTTGATAGGCCACGGGGGTCCTCCATGTATGAATTCGGCAGAGCCGGTTGTTGTAGGGGCGAGCACAGCGTCGCAGGGGGGCATTTCCCCGCCGTTGCCCAATTGTGAACGCTGTGTGAAACGACGCTGTTTCGGGGGATTGCGGTGCTCGGCGGGTGGTGGTCACGGTAGCGGGTGACGACCCGAACCACCGCACCGGCAGTTGGGGTCGCCGTTAGCCTCGGCGACGTGGCGAACCTTCGCATCGGCTTGGCCCAGTTGAACCCCACGGTGGGTGATCTCGCCGGGAACCGTGTCCTCATCATCGACGCGTATCGGCGCGCCGTCGACGCCGGATGCGACCTGGTGGCCTTCCCCGAGTTGAGCATCACCGGATACCCGCCCGAGGATCTGGTGCTCAAGCCCGGTTTCGTGCGCGACAACCGGGCGGTACTTCAAGAATTGGCCGCGCTCACGACGCGATGCGTCGCGGTGATCGGTTTCGTCGACGTCGGTCACGGTCACGATCCGGGTTCGGGTCGACCGCGCCTTCACAATGCCGCCGCCGTGTGCGCGAACGGTGCCGTGAAGAGCATCCATCACAAGCGCTTGTTGCCGAACTACGACGTCTTCGACGAGGAACGCACCTTCGAACCCGGCCGCGGTGATCATCGATTGATCGAGGTGGGCGGGGTGAAGGTCGGCGTCTCCATCTGCGAGGACATCTGGCATCCCGACGGACCGGTGTCCGAGCAGGCCGCGCTCGGTGCCCGCGTGAACGTCAACATCAACGGTTCTCCGTTCCACGTCGGCAAGTTGGCCGAGCGCGAGCGCATGCTGGCGCAACGAGCCCGCGACAATTCGTGCGCGATCGTTTACGTCAATCAGGTCGGCGGTCAGGACGAGCTCATTTTCGACGGTGCTTCGATGGTGTTCGACGCGCGGGGCAATCTGCTGGCTCGGTCCCCCCAGTTCGTCTCCGACCTGATGGTGGTCGATGTCGATCTCGACTCTCCGAAGCCGACGATCGTCGCGCCCATCACGGATCGCGCCGAGGAGTTGTACGGCGCTCTCGTGTCGGGCACGCGCGATTACGTGCGCAAGAACAAGTTCACCGACGTGGTGATCGGGTTGTCGGGGGGCATCGACTCGTCGCTGGTGGCCGCGGTGGCCGTCGATGCGTTGGGCGCCGACCACGTGCACGGGGTGTCGATGCCGTCGCGGTACTCGTCCGAGGGCTCGAAGACGGACGCGCACGAGCTGGCCGCGGCTCTCGGTATCGACATCCGCACGATCTCGATCGAGCCGGTGTTCCAGTCGTATCTCGACGTCCTCGGTCCCAGCTTCGAGGGTCGTGATCCCGATCTGACCGAGGAGAACCTGCAGAGTCGGTGTCGTGGCCAGATCCTGATGGCCCTGTCGAACAAATTCGGATGGATGGTGCTGACCACGGGCAACAAGAGCGAGATGGCGGTGGGTTACTTCACGATCTACGGCGACTCGGTCGGCGGTTACGCGGTGATCAAGGACGTGTTGAAACTGGACGTGTTCGCGATCAGTCGTCACGTGAACGAGAGAGCCGGCCGGGTGATCATCCCCGAGTCGGTGTTGACGAAACCGCCGTCGGCCGAACTTCGACCCGATCAGCGCGACGATCAGAGCCTGCCGCCGTACGAGATCCTGGACCCGATCCTGTCGCTCTACGTCGAGCAGGATCGCACGGCGTCGGAGATCATCGAGTTGGGGCACCCCGAGGACGTCGTTCGACGTATCGCCCGCTTGGTGGACCTGAACGAATACAAGCGACGCCAATGCCCGCCCGGGGTGCGCGTCAGCGAGAAGGCCTTCGGCAAGGATCGGCGTCTGCCGATCACGAACGGCTATCGCGGCTGAAGATCACCAAGCAAAGAATCATGCCGAGCGCCATGGAGGCGCCCACCAGCGCGGGGATCTCGATGCCGAATCGGTCGTAGGTCGCGGTGGCGACCACCGACATGCTGGCGCGGCCCAGCATTCCGCCGGCCAGCACGATGCCCAGCCCGCGTCCGGGAGCATCGGGGATGAGGTTGGCCGCCAGCGGCAACAGGCTGACGATGGCGAATTCGAAACCGAGCAGGAACAGCCCGAGCAACACGAGCCCCGGAACTTGCTGGGTGTGCAACACGGCCAGCAAGACCCCGGCGGGAACGATCAACATGGCGCCCGCGATGGCGCTGCGTTCCTTTCCCCACACATCGGTGCGGCGCGCGCTGGTGACGGACGCCAACAACTCGAAGGCGCCCAAACCGAAGGCCACCGCCGCGATACCGGCCTCGGTGAATCCGAACTCGTCGTCGAGCCACGAGCCGAAGGTGACGAACATGGCCTGACTGGAGGCCATGAGAAAGAACATGGCGCCGAACACGAGGTAGCCGCGCCGGGGCATCGGTGCGGCCACCACGTTGCGGTCGCGCACCGAACCCGCGACGTCGTGGGGGTCGAGACGCGCACCGATGACGAGGGCCATGAGTCCCACCGCGCCCGCACCGACGGCGTAGCCCCATCGCCACGACGTTTGCGAGGCGACCAATCCCATCGTGGTGACGCCCACCAGCAAACCCAGGGCCCACGAGGTTTCGGTGATGCCGATGACGCGACCACGTCGCTCGTAGTCGACGTGATCGTTCACCCAGGCGCTCAGGCCGATGTCGAAGAAGAACTTGGCCACGCTGATCATGAGGATGCCGACGATGAAGATCCACACGTTCGGACTGGATGCCGCCACGACGGCGGCGGCCGAGATGCCGAGCAGACCACCGGTCATGGCGGTGCGACGGTGCATGCGATCGACGAACGAACCGAGGAGGGGCGAGGCACCCATGGCCAATTCGGTGATCATCAGCGCCAGACCGAGCCGCGACAGGCTGATTCCGAAGTCGTCGCTGATGCTGGCGAGGAAAGGCGGCGCGAAGCGAAAGCAGGCGTTCGCCGTCAGGCGCGCGGTGGTGAGGGGCAAGACGTGGCGCCGCGTCTCGACCGAGTACGAGTCGTCGAGGAATCGATCGACCAACCGGGTGGTCAACATTGCGAGTCCGGATCGTCGTCGCCGTCGGACGACTTGGCGATGAGGAATCCGATGGCCCGTTCGGATTTCGGGTAGCGATTGACGATGGCCCAGAAGTCGGGACCGTGACCGGCCACGTGAAGGTGGGCGAGTTCGTGAACGATGACGTAGTCGAGGACCCAGGTGGGGAATCCGACGAGTCGGGTGGAGATGCGGATGTCGGATTGCGACGGGGTGCACAGCCCCCACACGGACGTGAGGTTGTCGGCCCACGCGATGGACGCGGGCGCGTGCAACGAGAACGTGCGCGCGAGCCGGCTCGCCCGCTCGGTCAGATCGATGTCGTGCGTGGCCAGGCGCCGACGGAAACGACGAACCATGTCGGCGACGTTGGTTCGCTCCTCGGCGGCACTCATCCATGAGGGGATGGAGATACGCAGCACGTCGCCCACCATCTGGGCGCTGATGCTGCGTCGCCGCTTCTTGGAGCGGATGACCTCGACGCGGAAGGGGTCGCCCGCGGGTTCCGCGGGTGACGCCGACGTCGCGATCACCGGTTCGGACGGGGCGAGGTCGACGACTGGTTCCGGATCGAAGAGTCGTGGCGCGGGTTCGGGGGTCATCGGTTCATTCCACTGCGCCGGTGTTGCGCAATTCGTCGGCGATGAGTTCGAGCGGGAAGAGCAGGGAACCGTTGCGCCACGTCGCATCGGGCCCGTGTTCGAACCATCCACCGGCCAGGTTGGGGAAACGGGTGTCGGGGTCGCCGAAGTGTCGGCGCAGCAAGCGGAGGACGCCGCCGTGAGAGATCACGAGGACGCATCCGTCGGGATGCGCGGCGGCGATGTCCGAAAGCGCCGCCACGGTCCGCTCGATGGTCGACTCCTCGCTCTCGAAGTTGGGTGGACGACGGTTGTCGGCCAGGTAGCCCGGCCAATCGCGATTGATCTCGTCGGGCGTGAGCCCCTGCCATTCTCCGGCATGGTTCTCGCGCCACCGCACGTCGGTGGACACTCGGGGGCAACCGATGATGTCGGCGATCGACTCGCCGGTCACCCGAGCTCGTTCGAGGTCGCTCGTGACGACGGCATCGAAGACGGGACATTCGTTGGCCAGAAGGCCCGCGGCCGATCGGGCCTGCGCTCGACCGAGATCGCTGAGCGGCGGGTCGGCCTGGCCCTGCCATTTGCGCAACGCGTTCCAGGTGCTCTGCCCGTGTCGAAGGACGAGCACTCGGGTGCCGGGATGTCGTGCGTTGCTCGTCACGAAGGTCCACGGTACTGCCGGTACGCTCGGCGACGTGGCCTCTCTTCGACTGTTCGCCCGCGCGCGCGAGATCGCCGGAGTGGGGTCGACCGAGGTGCCGGGAACCACGGTCGACGAGGTGGTGAGCGAAGCGGTTCGGCGCTTCGGGCCGGGGTTCGCCGAACTTCTGCCGAGTTGTCGGATCTGGTTGAACGGAGAGTCGGTGCTCGGTTCGACCGCCGTCACCGACAAGGATGAAGTGGCAGTATTGCCACCAGTGTCCGGAGGATGTCGATGAGCGAACAGAATCGAGCAACCGAACCGTCGTCCTTGTCATTGACCGATCTCCGTGCCGAGCGTGACGCGTTGCGCAAGGACGAGGACGCGGTGTCGTTCGTGCGTCGTCTGGCACAGGGTCGTGTGGATTTGGTGGCCGCTGTTCGCGCCAGTCGCGAGGGTGGGTCGTCGGTGACCGCCGCGGACATCGTGAAGTCGGGAGTGGGTCCGGCGCCGAGCACCGGATCCGCTCGCCCGCCACGGGACACCGATGTGGCCGGAGACCACCCGCTGCTGGCCGAGTTCGACGCGCTGTGCGACCGGTTGGGATTCGACAACATGGCCGACCTCGATGATGCGGCTCTCGAAACCCTCGAGGTCCAGTTGCGGGCGTTCGAGAGCACGCAATCGGAGATTCGCCGACGTTTGTTCGACCGCATCGACGCGTTGACGGCCGAGCTCGTGCGTCGTTATCGCGACGGCGGAGCATCAGTCGACGCCCTCCTGGAGGGGTGAAACCGGATATTCCGGGTCCGGTCAGGGAAGTTTTTCCGCCCGCCGGTAGTTTCAGCCTTCTGTGACTCGCGTGGCCATGTTGTCCTTCCACACCTCGCCGCTGGCGCAGCCGGGTGTCGGTGACTCCGGGGGAATGAACGTGTACGTCCGCGAACTGGTGGCTGGTTTGGCCCACGCCGGCGTCGAGGTCACCACCTACACGCGCGACTGGAAGCCGGGCCTTCCCCGCGAGGTGCTGGTGGAGCCCAATCACCGTGTCGTCCATGTGCCCGCTGGCCCGCACGATCTTGCCAAGGAAGAGTTGGAGTCCGTCATCCCGCGCTTCACCGATTTCGTCCTCGACGACATGCGGGGCACTCGGCCGGCCGACGTGGTGCACGCCAACTATTGGTTGTCGGGTATCGCCGGCCATTCCATCAAACACGAACTGGGCATTCCGCTGGCGACCACGTTCCACACGTTGGCGCGGGTGAAGGCTGAGGGCGGGGACCCCGAGTCCGAACGTCGTGAGCGCGCCGAAGCCGAGATCATCGGTTGCGCCGACGCCATCTGCGTCAGTTGCGACGAGGAAGAAGAGCAGTTCGTCCGCCTTTACGGCACGCCCCCCGGTGGCCTCGAGATCGTCGCGCCCGGCGTCGAGCACGCGTTCTTCACCCCCGGCGATCGTCGTGGCGCGCGCCACGCCCTGGGTATGGGTGACGGACCGGTGATGTTGTTCGTCGGTCGCATCCAGCCGTTGAAGGGAGTCGACGTGGCGGTGCGCGCCTTGGCCGCTCTCGGTCGCGCCGACGCGCGTTTGTACGTGGTCGGCGGTGCCAGTGGTGTCGAGGGTGACGTCGAGGTCCAGCGCGTTCGCGCGCTCGTCAGCGAACTCGGTCTCGACGGGCGGGTTCATTTCGTCGCCCCGCAAGCGCATCACATCTTGTCCACTTACTATCGCGCCGCCGACGCCGTGTGGGTGCCGTCGCGTTCGGAGAGTTTCGGTTTGGTGGCCCTCGAGGCCGCCGCCTGTGGAATCCCCGTGGTGGCCAACGCGGTGGGCGGGTTGTTGTCGTTGGTCGATCACGGATCGACCGGGTTTCTGGTGAACGATCGTGATCCCGAGCAGTTCGCCGCGTACACCGATCATCTTCTGCGCAACCCGTCACTGGCCGCGTCCATGAGAGCCGCCGCCGCCGAACGCGGGCGTCGTTACACCTGGAGTTTCGCCGCGGCCCGCTTGCGTCGCGTGTACACCGACATCACGGCCCGCTCTCTCGTCAACTGCTCGTGAGCGATCTCTTCGACGACGAATCGCTCGCGGTCCTCGAGCGCCGCATCGACGAATGGCTCGGTGCCATGAAGGCGTCGAACCAGACCATCCTGGCCATCGACATCGCCGAACCCGATCCGTTGTTTCGCGCTCGTTGGTACGTGCGGATGCGTGGCGAGACCAAGGACTTCATCACCGTCTGGATCACCCTCGGTCAGCGCACCCTGCGTTACGAGACCTACGTGATGCCGGCTCCCGAGGAGAACGTGGCCGAGTTCAACGAGCAGTTGCTGCGCCGCAACGACAAGTTGGTCGGTGCGCACTTCTCGTTGGGTCTGGAGGATGCGGTGTACCTACGCGGTGACCTTCCGTTGATCGGCCTGACCGAGTCCGAGCTCGATCGCATCGTCGGCTCCATGTACGCCCACGTCGAACAGTGTTTCCGACCGCTGTTGATGCTGGGGTACGCCTCGCGATTCGCCGACTGACCAATTCCGTGTGGTATCCGCTTCGTCACCGGTGACCGCCGTACCTCGCCCACCCGCCGGTGTCCCGTCGGCGCCGGTCGGGAAGTCGGCGCCGGCGGGATGCCCCCGAGCGTTAGCGTGACGTCATGTCCAACGCGACGAAGTCGACTCTGGTGGTGGTCGGTGGTGGCAACATGGGTGCCGCGCTGGTGGGTGGCCTGCTGGCCGCGGCCACGGTCGATCCGGCCAATTTGTCCATCGTGGAGGTGGCCGAGGCCCGTCGTGAGCAGTTGGCGATCATGTTTCCGGCGGTGAACGTCACGGGCGACATTCCCGAATGCGACGCCGCCGTCATCGCGGTGAAACCCCATGACGTCCCGGGCGCCGTGACGCGGGCCGCGTCACGTGGAGCAACGCGGATCCTGTCCATCGCGGCCGGGGTCACCATCGCCACCCTCGAAGCGGCCGCTGGTGATCACGTCGCGGTGGTGCGTTCGATGCCCAACACACCGGCGATGGTCCGTCAAGGTGCGTCGGCGATCGCGGCGGGAACACACGCGTCGGACTCCGATGTCGAATGGGCGGAATCGATCCTCGGTTCGGTGGGTACCGTGGTGCGCGTCGAGGAAACACACCTCGATGCCGTCACCGGTTTGGCCGGTAGCGGTCCGGCCTACTTGTTCCTGGTGGCCGAGGCGTTGATCGACGCGGGAGTGGCCGCCGGGCTGACGCATGACATCGCCGATGCATTGGTGCGACAGTTGTTGACCGGATCGGCCGCGTTGCTGGCCCAGGGTGAGGCACCCGCCGAGCTGCGGGCGAACGTGACGTCGCCGGGCGGCACCACGGCGGCCGGTATCGCGGTGCTCGAGAACCACGCCGTGCGCGCAGCCTTCGTCGACGCGGTGCGTGCCGCCACCGAACGTGGCCGCGAACTCGGTCGACGTTGATCTCGCGAACGAAGTTGACGAAAAGTTTGCGCCGGTGCGCTGACATTTTTCGGCGCCGATCTCGGAACGTCGCAGGTCAGCGATTTAGTGAAAATGGGCGCGTTTTCGTGCAGTGTGCAACCATCGAAAATTTCCTCGCGTGACACTTTTCTCGGGGCCTGTGGCGGGTCTAACGTATGTCACAGGTCACAAGACCACCGGCTGATTCAGCCGGGAGACGCGCCCGCAAGGGCAGCGCCGACAGGGCCGGTGCCATCGGGGGGTTGGCACCGGCCCCGTCGCATTTCTCGGCCGGTTTTTCCCGCGAGACCTCGCCGTTTCCTCGACGGAGAGACACACTGTCGTCATGTCCGGGACATCCGCTCGTCACTCCGCGTCTCGATTCTCGACGGTGTCTTTCATCTCCGATCTCGGCCTGGAGTCCGAGCACGTGGGAGTGGTGAAGGCGGTCATTCGTGAGGAGGCTCCTCACGTCACCGTCATCGATCTGGCGCACAACATCGCACCGTTCGATGTGCGCGCCGCATCGCTCGCTCTCGCGCGCGCCGTTCCGTATCTCACCGAAGGTGTGGTGATCGCGTGCGTCGATCCCGGCGCCGGGAGCGATCGCCGGTTGGTGGGCGTGGAGGTGGCCGATGGTGCCGGAGTCTTCCTCGGGCCCGACAACGGATTGTTGGCTCCGGGCGTCGCTCTCGTCGGTGGTGCGGGTCGCGCCGTCGTGCTCGATCGTGACGAACACCATCTGAGCGCTCCCGGATCGACTTTCGCGGCGCGCGACGTGCTGGCTCCTGTCGCCGCGGCATTGTGCAATGGTGTCGATCTGTTCGAACTCGGAACGCCGATCGATTCCGGAGTTCTGTTGCCCGGAGTCGTGCCGATCCCGCGCGAGGAAAACGGCGGTCTGTCGTGCGAGGTTCTGTGGGTCGATCGTTTCGGCAATTGCCAGCTGAACGTGTCGTTGGACGACGTGCGTTCGGCGTTCGGTGACGAGGTCGTTCGGGTGCGCACGTCCATCGGTGCCGACGTTCGCAATTTCGAGGTGGTGTCGGCCTTCGATTCGCTCGGTCAAGGGGCCGCGGGTCTGGTCATCGATTCCTCGGGGTTGTTGTGCATCGCCGTTGGTCGGGCGTCGGCCGCGTCCGAACTGACCGTCGGCGAAGGGGACCAGGTGTTCCTGGCCCCGGGTGGTGAGCCCGCACCGACGTCGGTGTCGGTGACCATCACGCCCACACGCTGATCGTCCGGTGCTCCGACGGGCCGGTCACCGATTACGGCTATGGTGACGGCATGCGCCCCGCCACCACGTTGACCATGGTCCTGTTGTTGGGTGCGATTTTCGTGGCGGGGATCATCTCACTCCTGCAACTGTGAGAATTCGATGAGGAGGACCGCATCGTGAACCTGGCATCCATCGTCGACAAGCACGAGGCCTCCCGTCCGGCGATCATCAGTCGCGGTCGAACCACCACGTACGGCGAGTTGCGCGATCAGATCGAGGCGTTCCGCGGGTCGCTCGCCGAGCTCGGTGTCGAACGCGGGGATCGCGTGGCCCTCATGTGCGGCAACGGCCGATGGTTCGCGGTGGCCTACTTGGCGGTGGTGGGTGCCGGTGCGATCGCGGTTCCGTTGAACCCGCTGAGCCCGACGCCCGAACTCGAGGCCGAACTGGCCATCGTGGATCCCAAGGTGATCCTGGTCGAGGCGTCCGGTGTCCCGTCCTTCTCGGGCGTCGATCGAGGTCGTCTCGCGACGCTGGCGGGCATCGTCGTCACCGACGCCTCCAGTGTCGGCGCGGTGCAGGGATCGACGAGTGTTCGTACCTTCGACGAGATGCTCACGGGACCCGCCCGGCACTGGGTCGACGTGAACGGCCACGACCCGGCGGCACTCATCTTCACCAGTGGGACGGCCGGTTCACCCAAGGCCGCGACACTGACGCACCTCAATCTGCTCGAGAACATCTGCCAGAACTTCTCGACCAGTGATCACATCAAGGACGGCGACGTGGTGTTCGGTGTCCTGCCGATGTATCACATCTTCGGGTTGAACGTCGTCCTCGGTATGTCGTTGATGGCCGGGGCGTGCGTCGTTCTCGTTCAGCGATTCGATCCCGTGACCGCCTTGGAGACGTTCGTCGACCGCAAGGTCACGATCGTGCCCGGAGCTCCGCCCATCTGGGTCGCGATGTCGCTGATGGATGGCGTCGACGCGTCGGCCTTCGCGACGGTTCGGTTGGCTCTCACCGGTGCGGCGCGCATGCCCGTCGACGCCACCGAACGGTTGCGGACCAAATTCGGGGTGGATCTCCGCGAGGGATACGGACTCACCGAGGCCGCACCGGTGGTGACCAGTTCCGTCGGTGTTCAGAATCGTCCGGGTTCTGTCGGTCGTGCCGTCGAGGGCGTCGACGTGCGCATCGTCGACGAGAGCGGCAACGACGTGCCCGTCGGCGATTCCGGTGAAGTGTGGGTGAAGGGCCCCAACGTGTTCGCGGGATACTGGAACGACCCCGAGGCCACCGCTCGCGTGCTCGACCGGGACGGCTGGTTGCACACCGGGGACATCGGCTTGGTCGACGATGACGGCTACCTGTACCTCGTCGATCGCGCGAAGGATCTCATCATCGTGTCGGGCTTCAACGTGTACCCCGCCGAGGTCGAAGAGGTGCTGATGCGTCATCCGGCGGTGTTCGAGGCCGGAGTGGTGGGAGTGTCGCATCCGCACACGGGTGAAGCGGTGCGAGCGTTCGTGGTGTTGAAGCCCGGTGCGGAGGCCGACGAGGACACCTTGATCGATCACTGTCACGATCACATCGCGCGCTACAAGTGTCCGTCGAAGGTGTTGGTGGTGGACGAGCTACCGCACAACCGCTTCGGCAAACTGCTCCGACGCGCGCTGTGACCCGGCCGGCCTCGCCGATGCGGTGAGGAAGCCGGCGAACAGGATCACGATGCCCACCAACAAGGTGACGGCGAAGGCGCGATCCTCGCCGAGTCGACCCGCGAGCGTGCCACTGCCCGACAGAACGAGCGTCCCCGAAGCGATGAGGAGGTTCGCCAGTGCCGTGCGGCGGGGATTGGAAATCTGACGCGAAGCGCCCGCCGTGGCGGGTACCCGGCCGCGCATGACGCGCACGATCGACCACACCGCACCCACGATGATGACGACCGCGGCCACGCCGGAACCGACCGCGGCGAACACGCGCGGTGCCGCTCCGAACAGTTCACTCCCGCGAGGGAGTCCGTCGCCGACGATCTCGTCGGCGGGAGCGACCAGCACCACGCCGGTCGCGGCACCGGAGAGACCGATCAACCACATTCGGGTGTTGTCGCCGGCGCGTCGGCCGAAGAGCAGATAGACCGTTCCCAAGGCCAGCCACGGGACGTTCAGGACGGCGCCGGCGAGAAAGAAGACGCGAAACGACGCCAAACTCCACCCGCGCGCTTCGGCCCACCACAGCGCCACGGACCCGAGAGCGAACAAACCCAGTGACACCGCCCACGCACCGTCGTGCGGCCGACGACGACGCAACCAACGATCCAACGTGGAGATCGCGAAGGCCAAGGCGACCAAAGTCGCGGCGGCGGCCAATGCGGCGTTCAACGTCACGCGAGGCAGGCTAGGACCTGGCCGAGCCGACAACGGAGCGCCAGCGTCGGTGACGAACGACCGTTCGTCGGTGGTCGAGAGACCCGGGCGTGACTTCGTGAACACGATCACGAGGACCTAGCGTTTCGGCAATGGCCGATCGCCCCCGACGCCGAATTCCCGAGGCCACCGTCTCGCGGCTTCCCGTGTATCTGCGCCTGTTGAACGAGTTGGCCGATGCCGAGACCCACCACGTCTCGAGCGAACAATTGGCCGAGTTGGGTGGAGTCAACGCCGCCAAGGTTCGCAAGGATCTCAGCTACCTGGGCACCTACGGCGTGCGCGGCGTCGGATACGAGGTTCGCTATCTCGTGTACCAGATCGAGCGCGAACTGGGCCTGAATCACGATTGGCCCGTGGTGATCGTCGGTGCCGGCAACCTGGGTCAGGCGTTGTCGGGGTACGGGGGTTTCGGGCAGAAGGGTTTCCCGGTGGCCGGAGTGGTCGACGTGGACCCGAGCAAGATCGGGTCGGTCATCGGTGGCGTGCGGGTTCGACACATCGACGAGTTGCCCCAGATCGTGGCCTCCCGATCGGTCGCGATCGGTGTGGTCGCGGTGCCCGCTGCCGGAGCCCAAGAGGCGGCCGATCGACTGGTGAAGGCCGGCGTGACCAGCATCTTGAACTTCGCCCCGGCCGTGATCGCGGTACCGCGGGGTATCAACGTGCGCAAGGTCGACCTGGCCCTCGAACTGCAGATCCTCAGCTACCACGAACAGAGTCGTTCGACCACGTTGCGCGCCGTCCCGAGCTCGGGCAAGAGCGCGAGCGCATAGGGCGTCGGCGCGGGTCGAGGGAATAAGGTAACCGTCGTGTCCATCGTCGTTTTCGGGGTGAATCACCGCACCGGGCCCCTGGCCCTTCTCGAGCGGGTCACGATCGCCGACGATGCCATCGCCAAGACGATCCACGGCCTCATGTCGCGACCGAACATCCGTGAAGCGGTGGTGCTTTCGACCTGCAATCGCACCGAGGTGTACGCGGTGGCCGAGAAGTTCCATGGGGCCTACGGAGACCTGCGGGACTTCTTCTGTGATCTCGGTGGATTCTCGGCCGACGAGTTGGCACCCCATCTGTACAGCCAGCACGACGAAGCCGCCGTGTCGCATCTGTTCGAGGTGGCCGCCGGACTGGATTCCGCGGTCCTGGGTGAGAGCGAGATCCTCGGTCAGGTTCGCGACGCCTGGGATCGTTCGCAGCGCGAGGGCGGTTCTTTGTCGACGCTGAACCTGTTGTTCCGCCACGCGCTCGAAGTCGGCAAGCGTGCTCGTTCGGAGACGTCGATCGGTCGCCACACGGCCAGCGTCAGCCACGCCGCCGTCGACATGGCGCGTGACAGCCTGGGGTCGGTCGAAGGGCTCACGGTTCTCGTGGTGGGCGCCGGCGACATGGGTGAAGGTGTCACCGTGGCGCTCGCCGGTGCAGGCGTGGGTCGGGTGTTGGTGGCGAACCGCACCATCGGTCGCGCCCAGCAACTCGCCGATCGCGTGGGCGGATCCGTGACCGAGTTCTATCGCCTGGCCGAAACACTGATCGACGCCGACGTGGTCGTCACCTGCACCGGGGCCGGCGGCACGGTGATCGATCACGAGATGGTGAAGTCGGCGATGGCGACTCGGGGAGAGCGCCCGCTGTTCCTGGTCGACATCGCGGTGCCCCGGGACGTCGAGCGCTCGGTGGGCGACATCGACGGCGTCACTTTGCTGAACCTCGACGACCTTCGTGACTGGGCGGCGCGCGGTCAGGCCCAGCGCGCGGCCGAGGCCGATGCCGTTCGATCCATCGTGGGCGAGGAAGTCGAGCGGTTCGCCGTCGAGACCACCGCGCGTCAGGCCGCGCCGTTGGTGGCGCAGTTGCACGCGGCCGCCGAGCACGTGCGCACGGCCGAGATCGATCGCATGAAGCGTCGCTTGGCCTCGCTCGACACCGATCAACGCGAAACCGTGGAAGCGCTCACCAAGGGCATCGTCGCCAAGTTGTTGCACGACATGTCGGTGCGTCTGAAGGACGATGCCGGAACCCCGCGCGGTGAGCGCAACGCCGCCGCCGTGCGCGACCTCTTCGATCTGCGCTGATCATCGTGACCGCGCTGCGCATCGCGACCCGCGGCTCACTTCAAGCCCGAACCCAAGCGGAGCACGTCGCCGCGTCGCTGCGCACCGCGCATCCCGGTCTCGAGGTCGAATTGGTGTTCGTCGACACGATGGGCGACCGTCGTCAGGATGTCCCGTTGCACACCATTGGCGGGCAGGGCGTGTTCGTGAAAGAGGTGCAGTCCGCCGTGCTCGACGGACGCGCCGATCTGGCGGTGCACAGCGCGAAAGATCTGCCGTCGACTCCCGCGGACGGATTGCGCATCGCCGCCTTCGGTGAACGTCGCGACCCGCGCGACGTGTTGGTCGGACGTTCGCTCGACGAGCTCGACCGTGGCGCTACCGTGGCGACGGGCTCCGTGCGTCGCCGAGCGCAACTGTCGCGGATTCGTCCCGATCTGAACTTCGTGGAGTTGCGGGGAAACATTCCGACGCGGTTGGAGAAGATCCCGACCTCGGGAGCGATCGTCATGGCGGCGGCCGCGCTCGAGATCCTGGGTTGGACCGACCGCATCGCGCAGTACCTGAGCGTGGACACCATGATTCCCGCGGTGGGACAAGGCTGCGTGGCCGTGGAATGTCGGGTCGGTGATGATCGCACCAATGGGTTGTTGGCGGCGATCGATCATTCGGTGTCGCGCGACTCGGTCGAACGTGAGCGAGCATTCCTCGCCGAACTCGGGTCGGGTTGTTCACTACCCGTTGGGGCGTTCGACGACGGAGAATCGATGAGGGTGTATCTGGCCTCCGACGACGGTGGGCATCATCACGTCGACGCGATGACGACTTCGAACGGTGATCAGGGCGAGCTCATCGGGCGGGCGCGCGAACTCGCGCGTCGGGCGAGGGTCGCGGTCGGGGGCTGACCGCATGAACGGCGGTTCGTCGGACACGCGGCGCCCCAGGGTGATCGTCACGCGCGCGGCCGAGCGGGCCGGGGGATTGAGTGCGTTGTTGCGGGACTCCGGTTTCGAGGTGGTCGAGGTTCCCGTGACGATCACGCGCGACGCGAGCGACGGTGGTGTCGCTTTCGTCGAAGCGATGCGGCGACTGAACGAATACGACTGGCTCGTGGTCACGTCGCCCGAGGGCGCGCGACGGGTGGTGGATGCCGTGGAACGACTCGGTCTCGATGCGCGCATCGTGAAACGCGCCGCCGTCGGCACGAGCACCGCGACCACTTTGGGCGGAGCGGATCTGGTGCCCGACGTGCAGACGGGTTCCTCGCTCGGTGCGGTGTTCCCCGTCGGGGATGGCCGAGTGCTGTTGGCGGTGGCCGAGTCGGCCGGCACCGCGTTCGAGGAGTCCGCGCGCGCCAAAGGATGGATCGTCGATCGGGTGCACTCGTATCGCACGGTGGCCGTGGCCCCCGAAGGGGTCGATGTGCGATCGGTGGGTGAGTGCGATGCGATCACGTTCACCGCGGCGTCTTCCGTCGAGGCCTGGGCGGCCGTGTTCGGCAACGTCGTGCCCCCGCGCGTGGTGGCGATGGGACCCCAGACCGCCGATGCACTTCGTCGCGTCGGCATCGACTCCTTCGTGGTGGCGGCCGAGCAAACACTCGCCGGCATCGTGCGGGCCCTGGGCTGATTCGCGGGATCCTCGCCACGGAGTGCTTGGTGCGGGGACCCGTAGGCTGAGGGTATGACGGCCCGATTCCCCGCGTCGCGTCCGCGCCGGTTGCGCACGACCCAAGCCATGCGCGATCTCGTCGCCCAAACGCGTCTGAGCGTCGACGATCTGGTCGCCCCGTTGTTCGTCCGCGAGGGCATCGACGAGCCTCTTCCCATCACCTCTCTTCCCGGTGTCGTTCAACACACCCGCGAGAGTCTTCGTCGCGAGGTTCGTGAGTTGGCCGATCTCGGCGTCAAATCGGTGATCCTGTTCGGAGTTCCTTCCAGGAAGGACGAGATCGGGTCCGGAGCCTTCGATCCGAACGGCATCGTCCAGGTCGCGTTGCGTGATCTACGCGAGGATCTCGGCGACCGCGTGGTGTTGATGGCCGATCTGTGCGTCGACGAGTACACCAGCCACGGGCACTGCGGCATCCTCGATGGTCGGGGTTCGGTCGACAACGATCGCACACTGGAGGTCTACGCCAAGGCCGCGGTGGCCCAAGCCACCGCGGGTGCTCACGTGTGTGCCCCCAGCGGGATGATGGATGGGCAGGTCGGTGTCATTCGCGCCGCACTCGACGGTACGGGACACACGAGCACGGCGATTCTGGCGTACTCGGCGAAGTACGCATCGGGTCTCTACGGGCCGTTCCGTGACGCCGTGGACGTGCAGATCGTCGGTGGGGGTGACCGCAAGGGATACCAACAGGATTGGCGTAACGCGCGTGAGGCACTCGTCGAAGTGGCGGCCGACATCGAACAAGGCGCCGACATGGTGATGGTGAAGCCCGCGTTGTCGTATCTCGACGTCATCTCGGCGGTGCGTTCCGTCGTCGATGTTCCCGTGGCCGCCTATCACGTGAGCGGGGAGTACGCGATGATCAAAGCGGCGGCAGCGAACGGCTGGATCGACCACGACGCGGTGGCCATCGAGCAGCTCACCGCCATCAAGCGCGCGGGAGCCGACATCATCCTCACCTATCTGGCCCGCTGGTTCGCCGAGAGCGCGCGGCGCTGAGCCGAAGGAGTCGACGTGTCCGAGTCCGCCATTCCTTTTTGTGATCCGATCGCCTGCGGTACCGCGGGCTGCGATGCCGTCGTGTGCATCGGCAAGGGAGTCCCGTCCAACGACACCCTCTTCGAACGCACGACCCGCGCCATCCCCGGCGGGGTGAACTCCTCCATTCGCGCGTTCAAGGCCGTGGGCGGACGACCGTACGTGGTGGCGCGGGGCCAGGGGGCCCACGTGTACGACGTCGAGGGTCGTCGCTACATCGATCTCGTGCAGAGTTACGGAGCGGTCATTCTCGGACACGCGCACCCGGCCATCACGCGGGCCCTGAACGCGGCCGCCGTCGACGGAACATCGTTCGGCGCGCCGACTCCGCGCGAGATGAAACTGGCCGAGGCCATCAGCGAGCGTGTGCCCTCGTGCGAGCGGGTGCGTCTCATGAACTCGGGTACCGAAGCGACGTCCACGGTCGTGCGCCTCGCGCGCGGACTCACCGGACGCAAGAAGATCATCATCTTCGACGGCAACTTCCATGGAGCGACCGACGCGTTGCTGGCGGCCGGTGGAAGTGGAGTGGCGACCCTGGGTCTGCCCGGTACCGCCGGTGTTCCGGAGGAGGCGGTGGCGAACACCATCGTGGCTCCGTACAACGTGGTGCCCGACATCGACGACACGATCGCCGCGGTGATCGTGGAACCGGTGGCGGCGAACATGGGTGTCGTGGCGCCCGCACCCGGTTTTCTCGAGGGACTGCGCGCCGCCTGCGATCGTGCGGGAGCGTTGTTGGTGTTCGACGAAGTGATCACCGGATTCCGCCTAGGTCTCGGTGGCGCTCAGGAGCGGTTCGGGGTGCGGCCCGACCTCACGTGTTTCGGCAAGGTGATCGGCGGCGGTCTCCCCATCGGTGCGGTCGGTGGTCGACGCGACGTGATGGAGACGTTGTCGCCGATCGGCAAGGTGTTCCACGCCGGAACGCTGGCGGGCAATCCGATGGCCACGGCCGCTGGTTTGGCGGCGCTGTCACAACTGACTCCCGATGTCTACGTCGAGATCGAGCGACGCGCGGCCCGACTCGCGCGCATCATCGGTGATGCCATGGGTGGCGGAACGACCGTCACGAGGGTCGGGACGCTCGTGGGCGTCCATCTCGGCGAGAAGTTGTCGGGTCGATCGCCGTCGAACTTCGACGAAGCCAAGACCACCGACGAGCCGTCGTACGCCCGACTGTTCCACGCACTGCTCGCCAACGGCGTCGCGTTGGCTCCCGGTGCGTACGAAGCGCTCTTCGTGGGCCTCGGTCACGACGACGCGGTGATGGACGATCTGGCCGAGCGGTTCGTGGCCGCCGCCCGATCCATCGCGACACCCGACTGACCTCGCGACCTCGTACGCTCGCCTCGTGCGCCAGTTCCTGACCCTTCGATATTGGGCCGCCCTGTTCGCGTTGTTCGTCCTGGTGCTCACCGTGTATCTCGCCGTCGGTCGATCGGGGCCGAGCGAGGCCATCGAGAGCCTCGAGGTGCGGCGGATCGACCTGATCGCGAGCACCAGCACCGTCCGATCCGACTCGGTGTGGTCGGTGGCGAATGGTCGTGCGGTGGGCGACGCCACCGCCGTACTGAGCGACGGTCGGGTCCTGACCATCGCCGATGGAACCCTCGGTGTCTCGACCTGTCTGTTCCCCGAAGCCCTGAACGCTTGCGTGATGTTGGCCGACACGCTCGGTGACGGAATCGTGTGGTTCGCGTTGGTCCCCGCACCCGAAGGCGACGATCGCGAACTCGAGTTGCCCGCGATCGACGAATTGCTCGACGGGGTCACGTACGCCCGACTGGTGAACGGTTGGGAGGTGCCGTTGCTCGACAAGGTGAAGCGTCGTTGCGACGAGGAAACCCCCAGTTTGAACTCGTTCGTGCAACGTTTTGCCGGGTCACATCGCACCATCGTCGATCTCGATCGCGCACAGGTGTCCGCCGTCGTGTGCGACGCCTGACCTCGCGGGCGACTCAGGCGTTGGGTGCGAGACGAACGATGGCCGCGGCTGCTTTGTAGGCGGCCTCGGCGGGACCGATCTCGTCGGGGCGCAACAGGTTCGCCATGATGCGCAACACCCACTCCATGAGCGTGCGGCTCTGGATGCCCACGCGACTCAACTCCCGCATGATCACCGGGCGCCCGATGATTCGGGCGAAAAGGCGCGCGACCTTGAAGTACTGGCCGTACTCGTCGTCGAGCAACGACTGATACCTCTGCAGAGCGGCGGGGTCGTTGTTCATGATCGCGTCGGCCAGCACGCCGGCGGCGATGCGCGCGGTCTCGTACGCGTAGTCGATTCCCTCACCGTTGAACGGGTTCACGCTGCCGGCGGCGTCGCCGACGACCAAGTAGGTGGGTCCGGACTTCGGCCCGACCGAACCACCCATGGGGATGCGACCCGACGTCGCCTTGTCGGTCGGGTTGCCGGGATCGATCTCCCAACGGTCGGCGACCATGTGCGCGTACGCATCGAGCAAGTGCGTGGTGTTCACGCTCTTGAAATCACGGAACGTCGACAGCAAACCGACGCCGATGTTCACGGTGCCGTCGCCCACGGGGAAGATCCATCCGTAACCCGGCAACGGATTGCCGTTGCGGTCCGTGACGTCGAGTGCCGACTCGATCCAGGGCTCGGCATGACGTGGCGTCTCCCAGTACGTGCGGATGGCGGTTCCGTACGGCCATTCCTTGGTTCGGAACGTTCCCAGTGCCCGACCGAACCGACTGTTCGCACCGTCGGCCACGATCACGTACTTCGCCGTGATGTCGGTGGGGGAGTCCGCGTCGTTCGCTTGCACCGTCGCGCCGCGGACGAATCCGCGATCGAGCACCGGGGCCAGGGCCTCGTGCCCTTCGAGCAACGTCGCTCCGGCCGCGACCGCGTTGCGCGCGACCATGGTGTCCAGTTCGCGCCGACGAACGACGTAACCGTGCTGCGGGTAGATCGGGTGCGCGGGCCACTGAAGCTCGAGCGCCTTGCCGTGCGCGGTGGCGCGCAACCCTTCGTAGCGATGGAAGCGCGACAACTGGTCACCGAGACCCATGTCCTCGATCTGTTTCACCGCACGGGGGGTCAGTCCGTCACCGCAGGTCTTCTCCCGGGGGAAAGTCTTCTTGTCGACCATCACCACGTCGAGGCCGTGGCGAGCGAGCCAGTATCCCGCGGCGGCTCCGGCGGGTCCGGCACCGATGACGAGGACGTCGTGGTGAGAGCGGTCGCGCGGGGAACCCATGACGTCAGTGTCGCCCCGCTCCGGCCATCACGCCCGCGTTCGGGACGTCAGCCGGCAGCGATCTCTTGGTCGGCCGAGGTTCCCAAGCGCGGGGCGGTGCCGACGCCGGGCAAGCTGTCGAAGCTCAGGGAGCCGTCCTCGAGACCCAGGAAGATCTCGCTCTCGGCCGAGCACCACTTCTCGTACTCTTCGGCCCACTCTCCGGTCTCATCAGCACCGGAAATGTCATAACGAATATGGCACACCAGTCCCAAAATCTCGTACTCGGTCAGGCCACCACCGGCCATGGAGCCTTGGGCCGGCATGGCACTGCCGTTGTAGGACCGGGGATAGTGGGCACCACCCTCGCGGTTCGGGTCGCCGTAGGACGCGACTCCGGCGGCCTCGTAGGCCTCGGTGCCGTTGTAGACCCAATTCAGCATGTCCTCGATGTGGGGGAAGGTCTTCATGGACTCGCCGTTGTTCAGCACCCGACCCGCTCCGCCACCACCGTCACCACCGTGGCAGCTGGCGCAGGCGCCGTACTGCTCGATGCCGATGGCGATGGGACCCGAGGCCTCGGCCTTTTGGGGCTGCAGGCCGCGCACGTACATGAACAAGAAGATGGGCATCAACGACAACGTGGCCATGGCCCAATACGGGATCCGCTGGCGCGACTTGGCCGCGGCCACGTGCGGCGCGTCGGGCTTGGAAACAGGCTTCTGAGCAGGGGTTTCGGCGGCGGCGCGGGCGACGGGGGCGGCCGACTCGGTGGTGGCCGGCACGGGAGCGGCACTGGCCTCGGACGAGGCGCCGCCGGCCTTGCGGTCGCGAGAGCGCTTCAGGAGGTGCTCGGGAATCTCGGTCACGGACCAGTCCTTTCGGAGATGGGTCGGTCGGGGGTTGCAGAAACGATACGGAATCGTCGATCGCGAACGAACGACAGTCCGCTTCAAACACTAGAGGGCGACGAGGCCGAGAGGGGAATTCCCCGCGGGGATTTCCGAAGTCGGTACCTTGCACTTGCGCACAACCCGACTGTGTCGGAGGGGAGGCGTGATAGACAAAAAACGTCGTGGTGATCGCACGACCCACCCCCTTCGTGAACGGTTCGGCCGATCGTCTCCGTCGTGTGACGGTCAACCGTGTTCCGGTTCGTTGTGAGTTGGGTCGTCGGAGACCTTCGACGACTACAGTTCTCACAGGTTCAGTGACTCGTATGCGCAGGTATTCGCGTCACCGACACCTGATGAGTCCTACAAACCAATGACACGCGATGACCACCACGCTCACCCGTGGGAACAGAAGGGATGACCGGCTCGATGCTGGCGATTGACATTCTGAAATGGCCGGGGATGAATCAGGCGTTCTTGTTCTCGCTCGCGGCGACCCTCATCCTGACGGGTCTGATCTTCGCGTACGGCAAGCGACGTCCGATCGGAACTCCGGTGTCGTGGGGTGAGGCGATGTTCGGCGCCACGTACGCGTTCTTCGTCATGTTCCTCGCCTACGGCGTCGTTCCGCACCAGTGGCTGGTGCACGTGCAGAACGAACTCGGCTGGCAGTCCGACAAGATGCTCTACGGCCCCGGCGACATCCTGAAGTCGCAGGCCAAGGGTGGCAGCTTCCCCTTCGACATCAACTATCTCCAGGTCGGCGACATCATCGTCACCGGCATCTACGGCTTCTTCCTCGGTCTGCAGATCTACATGTGGTCGTGGTGGCAGAAGCGCGGTCAGTCGAAGTCCACCGAACTCGAGCAGTCCACGTACGGTCGTCCTCTGGTGAAGAAGGCCTGAGCCCATGGCACGTACCGACGCCAATCCCCCGATGATGCCGTACTCGGACCAGTACCAACTGGTCGAGGTGGATGCGGATTACCTGACCAAGGCCGTGAAGCCGAAGCAGTTCATCCACATCGACCAGACCGAGTGCATCATGTGCGAGGGTTGCGTCGACATCTGCCCGTGGAAGTGCATCCACATGGTCACCCCGGACGCCGTCGCCGAGGCGACGGGCACCGAGCGCCCGGGCATCGACCCCAACGACAACGTTCTCTTCATCATCGACGACGACGTGTGCACCCGTTGCGCCCTGTGCGTCGATCGATGCCCGACCGGGGTCATCATCCTCGGCAAGGCCGGGGCCGCGTTGGCCACCGGCGACACTCACACTCGTACCGGTAATCACGGCTACGCCTACGGAATGCGGTTCTAGGAGACACACTCATGGCAAAAGTCATCGACGACCCCCGACCCACTGCGAAGGAACGACTCAACAAGACCGTCGAGTCCGTTCAAGGCAGTCAAGCCTGGAACTCGATCTTCCGTCCGGGTTCCATCTTCCGCAAGGGCTACACCGACAGCCCGCGTAACCGTTCGTACGTCATCATGAACTCGGTGCTGTACCACTTGCACCCGGTGAAGGTGAAGCGTCACGCGGTGAAGGTCAGCTACACGTTGTGTCTCGGCGGACTCAGCTTCTTCCTCTTCATCCTTCTCACCGTCACCGGCATCTTCCTGATGTTCTTCTACCGTCCGGAAGCCACGGCCGCGTGGAACGACATCAGCAGTCTGCAGACCTCGGTGGCCTTCGGATTACTGATTCGAAACATGCACAGATGGGGCGCGCACCTGATGGTGTTGTCGGTGTTCTTGCACATGGCGCGCGTCTTCTATCACGGTGCCTACAAGCCGCCGCGTGAGTTCAACTGGGTCATCGGTGTCGTGTTGCTCACGCTCACCTTGCTCCTGTCGTTCACCGGATACTTGCTGCCCTGGGACCAGTTGGCGATGTGGGCCGTGGCCGTGGGTACGAACATGATGGGGTACACCCCGGTGTTCGGTTCACAGGTGAGATTCGTCTTGCTCGGCGGCGTGGAGATCGGTTCGGAAACCCTCTTGCGTTGGTACGTGTTGCACGTGCTCATGCTCCCGTTCGTCATCGTGATCTTCATGGCCATTCACTTCTGGCGCGTCCGCAAGGACGGCGGCATCTCCGGGCCGCTCTGATCGGGAAGGAAACAGACACTCATGACCGAGATCCCCGAACACCTCCTCAAGCGGGCCCAAGCCGCGCGCGACAAGGCTGCCGCCTCGTCGGGTGACACCGCGCCCGCGGGGGGCGACGCCCCCGCCTCCGATCCGCGCATCCCGGCTCACTTGCTCGAGCGCAGCAAGTCCGCTCGGTCCAAGACCGACGACGGCGGTGCCGTGGCGGTCGCCGACAAGGTGTCGGCCGTCGTGGCCGCCGCCCCCGCTTCGGGCGGAGTGCCGGTTGGCGCCGGACCCGGTGGGCACACGCAGCGTTTGCTGACCGTGGTCAAGTCGGGTTCGATCCAGGACGTGAAAGCCACACCGGTCGACAAGGTTCACACGTGGCCGCACCTGTTGGCCGTGGAGTTCGTCGCCGCCCTGGCGTGCACCGCTTTCTTGTTCTTCTTCTCGATCTTCGTGAACGCGCCGCTCTTGCAGTTGGCCAACCCGAACCAGACGCCCAACCCGTCGAAGGCCCCGTGGTACTTCCTCGGTCTGCAGGAATTGCTCACCATGTTCCACCCGATGGTGGCCGGCGTGACCATTCCGGGCATCGCCCTGTTCGCGCTGATCCTGGCGCCGTACATCGACAAGAACCCGTCGAACAAGCCCGAGGATCGCAAGTTCGCGACCTCGATCATGACCGTGCACCTGATGTTCTGGGCGGTGCTCGTGATGATCGGTTCGTTCTTCCGCGGTCCCGGATTCAACTTCGTCTTCCCGTGGCGTGACGGCCTGTTCTTCGAGTTGTGAGGAATCACCACACATGACACCAGCAACAACCATCATCATCGCCGTGGCCGTTCTGGTCGTGGCCGCCGCCGTCGTGCTCGTCACCTCGGCACGTCGCTCCGACGTGCGTGGCGCGGGCGCGTTGTCGCGCGAGACGGTCAAGCGCGACAAGGCGATCAAGGCCGAGTCGGGCGCGGGCCCCAGCGGTGCCGCGTACGAAAGTGCCGAGACGACCGCACGTTCGACGGCTCTCGAGAAGGCCAGTGAGGTCGCGCCCGTGGCGTGGCAGGCTCCCGACGAGGAAACCCTCGGGGTCTCGCGTCGTCAGTTCTTCAACCGTGCCACCGTCTCTATGATGACGGCGAGCCTCGGCGCTTTCGGTGTCGCGGTGGTGGCGTTCTTGTGGCCGCGAGCCGGTGGTGGTTTCGGCTCGAAGGTGACCGTGGGTCGACTCGACGACCTCCTCGTCCAGATCCGTAGCGAGAAGGGCTTCGTGTACAAGCCCGAGGCGCGCACCTGGTTGACGGCCTACCCGACCGATGCTCTTCCCAAAGCCCGCAAGGCCTACTCGAGTCAGCCGTCGGTGTTGGCCGGCATGGAAGCGGGACTGGTCGCGCTGTACCAGAAGTGTCCGCACCTCGGTTGCCGCGTGCCCGAGTGCAAGAGCTCGCAGTGGTTCGAATGCCCCTGTCACGGTTCGCAATACAACCGTGTCGGTGAGAAGAAGGCCGGCCCCGCTCCGCGCGGAATGGATCGATTCGGTGTGTCGGTCAGCAACGGCAACGTCATCGTCGACACGGGTGCGGTCTTCAACGGTCCGGCCATTGGTGTCAACACCACCGGTCAAGAGGCCGAAGGCCCGCACTGCATCACGGGTGGGGGAGGACACTGATCATGATCGCTCTCGCCACCACCACCATCGCCGTCGTCCTCACGTTGATCTTCGTGATCGGCTGGGTCGTCTACGCGTTCATGAACCGCGGAGCGGGTCGGGCCGAGATCGGATCCGAGATCGAACTGGCCGCCAACCGCAAGAAGTATTTCGAGGACGAAGAACTCGAGGGCAAGCGCCTCGAGCGCGTGCAGTTCTACGGTGTGCTGTTGCTCGCCACCATCACCATCGGTCTTCCGGCGTACTGGGTGTACGAGCCCAGCCGCCAGCAGGGTGCCATCAACGGCCAGGCGGGTCGCTTCGTGACCTGGGGTTCGAACTTGTTCGCGTCCACGGCCGAAGGAGGCTTCAACTGCGCCGGATGCCACGGCGGAATGAACGCCACCGGCGGTGCGGCCCCCTGGACCGTCACCGATTCCAAGACCGGTGAAGTGAAGTCGGTGACCTGGAAGGCTCCGGCCTTGAACACGGTGTTCTACCGATTCGACGACAGCGAGGTGCAGTTCATCCTCGAATACGGACGGCCGTTCTCTCCCATGTCCCCGTGGGGAACCAAGGGCGGCGGACCGATGAACTCGCAACAGATCGAGACCCTCATCGCGTACCTCCACAGCATCCAGATCCCGCGCGAGGATTGCATCGTTCAGGACGCCGATCCCTTGAATTGCGAAGGGGGACACCTGCCGGTGTCCGAGCAGGACAAGATCCAGGCCGCCGCCGAGAAAGCGGTGGAGGACGGAACCTTCGATTCCATCGGTGAAGCACTGTTCAATCTGGAACTCGGCGCCGGCGCCTACAGCTGTGCGCGCTGCCACACTCCGGGCTGGAGTTGGGGCGAGCCGGGCAACACGGGTGCGGGCGCCTTCGGTTGGAACCTCACCGGTGGCGCGACGAACAGTCACTTCGCCACCGAGCAGGAGATGATCGACTTCATCAAGTCGGGCTCCAAGTACGGAGTGAAGTACGGAGTGCAGGGACAGGGCAGTGGTCGTATGCCCGGATTCGGAAGCCTCCTCACCGATGAGCAGATCCAAGAGATCGTGAACTACGTCCGGAACGAACTATGAGCGCACTTCTTGCCATTGGCTGGGAACCCGAACTTCGGGGTCTCCTCACCGTCATCATCGGAACCGTGGCGCTGTGCGGCAGCGTCTACCTCTTGTTGGGCACCAACATCGGTGCGCGCTTGGGATTCCTGGTGTCGATCGCCGGGTTGGCCGGCTGGATGATGCTGATGGGAATCATCTGGATGGTGTACGGAATCGGCTTGGTCGGCAACTCACCGTCGTGGAAGCCGGCCGAACCGTTCTCGATCGTCCGTGAGGGTCAGTACTTGCTCGACGCCGAAGTGGTGGACTCGCCGATCGAGGTCGACGAGTCCGCATCGTTCACCGAGATCGCCGATGCGTCCGGTGCAGCCATGGAGTCCGAGGGCTGGAAGTTGTTGCCCTCCGACGATCGTGGACGCGGACAGGCCATCGCCGCGGCGGACGAGATCATCCAGATCGAAGCCGAGATGTACGCGGCCGGCGAATACGAAGCGACACGGGTGTACGTGCGGGGCGGTGAGCGGTATCCGAAGATCGGCGACGAGTTCGACTTCTTCGCCTTCTTCCACAAGCCCTCCTACGCCGTCGTGGAGATCGCGCCGCTCATCCCGCAACGCACCGAACCGGGCCGAGCTCCCGCGCGTCCGGTGATCGACGAGTCGCAACCTCATCAATACGTCGTCATGATCCGTGACCTCGGCACCAAGCGTCAGCCGGCGGCCTTCATCACCTTCGGCTCCACGATCATCTTCCTCCTCTGTTGTTGGATGTTGCACCGCCGTGATCGCATCGTTGCCGTGAATCGCGGCCTGGCCATCCCCGCGAAGGTCTGACCGATGGGTCAGTACCTGCCGGTGATCGCCCTGATGGTGTTGGGCATCCTGTTCGGGGCACTGAGCTTCGTCGCATCCAGATTGCTGGCCCCTCGTCGTCCGTCGGTGGCCAAGGAGGCTCCGTACGAGTGCGGCATCGTGCCGAGCCGTGAACCACCGGAGCGTTTCCCGGTGAGCTTCTACATCGTCGCGATGTTGTTCATCATGTTCGACATCGAGATCATCTTCATCTATCCGTACGCCGTCAACCGCGCCGAACTCGGTGCCTTCGCCTTCTGGGAGATGGTGGCGTTCAGCGCGGTCTTCTTCCTCGCGTTCGTCTACGTGGTGGCTCGCGGTGCGCTCGACTGGGGTCCGGTGGCCAAGGCGCGTCGTCTGGTCGACGGGGTCTCCGACACGCGTACGTCGTCTTCGACCATTCGTCGCGTCGGCCTCGAGGGCCGCATCGACGACGACCGGGCAGCCTGAGCGGCGGAGGTTCGACATGAGTGTGGTTCGTAACGTGCTCGACGATGGACTCGGTGGCCTCGACCACAACATCGTCACCGGAAAGATCGAGGACCTCGTCAAGTGGGCGCGCAGCCGCTCGAGTTGGGGGGCCACGTTCGGATTGGCGTGCTGCGCCATCGAGATGATGGGCACCGGTGGCCCGCACTACGACATCGCTCGATTCGGCATGGAAGTGTTCCGCGCTTCGCCGCGTCAGGCCGACATCATGATCGTCGCCGGTCGCGTGAGCCAGAAGATGGCTCCGGTGCTCCGTCAGGTGTACGACCAGATGATGGAACCCAAGTGGGTCATCTCCATGGGGGTGTGCGCCTCCAGCGGTGGCATGTTCAACAACTACGCCATCATCCAAGGTGTCGATCAGATCGTTCCGGTCGACGTGTACGCACCGGGATGCCCGCCGACGCCCGAGACCCTGATTCACGCCATCGAAACCCTTCACCAGAAGATCGAGGACGGCGAGATCATGCGTCGACGCGCCCAGACGGGTGCGGGAGCGAACCTGCACATCACCGAGATCGGTGCCCAGACGTCGCCGGTGCAGCTGTCGGCGTCGCGCGGGGGAGTCCCGGCATGACCGACGTTCAGGAGGCACCGCAACCCGAGACGCTGCACGGCAGTCCCGTCTCGTACTCGCGTGGTCAAAAGGTCGTCCATCCGTCGCGCGCCGACTACGTCAAGGTGTTGAAGAAGTTGCTCGACGACGGCTTCGCCATGTGCAGCGACCTGACCGCGGTCGACTATCTCACGCATCCGGGTCGTGAGTTGCCGTCGGGTGTCGACGCGGAACGTTTCGAGGTCGTACTGAATCTGACTTCCATCGCCACCCGTGATCGCATCCGGGTTCGTGTGCAGGTCCCCGAGTCCGATGCCACCATCGCGTCGGTGTTCGAGTTGTGGCCGGGCACCGAAGCCATGGAACGCGAGGTCTTCGACATGTACGGGGTGTCCTTCGACGGTCATCCCGACCTCACGCGCATCCTCATGCCCGAGGATTGGGACGGACACCCTCTGCGCAAGGACTATTCGGTCGGTCGCATTCCCGTCCAGTTCAAGGGAGCGAACTCGTGACCGCGGTGGAGAACGTTCGTCAGACGAACGAAGGTGCGCAGGAGATGCGCTCGCGCAGCGAGATCGGCGCGCGCGAACTGTTGCGCGAGGTCGGCGCGGTGCTTCGCATGAGCGAGGCCGAGGCCGCCAAGCTCGGACAGATCCCGGTCGACCCCGACGAGGATCAGACGATGATCATCAACATGGGTCCGCAGCACCCCAGCACCCACGGTGTGTTGCGCCTGATGCTCGAACTGCAGGGCGAGACCGTGCTGCGTTGCAAGCCGATCATCGGTTACCTCCACACCGGCATGGAGAAGACCGGCGAGGAACTCACCTTCCTCCAGGGTGGCACCAACGTCACCCGCATGGACTACCTCAGTCCTCTGAACAACGAATTGGTCTTCTCGATGGCCGTCGAGAAATTGCTCGGCATCGAGAACGACATCCCCGAGCGCGCCGTGTGGATGCGCATGTTGCTGAGCGAACTCAACCGCATGAGCAGCCACCTGCTCTTCCTGGCCACCAATGGCATGGACATCGGTGCGGTGTCGATGATGCTCTACGGCTGGCGCGAGCGCGAGGAAGTGTTGCGTTTCTTCCAGAAGGTCACCGGCCTGCGCATGAACCACAACTTCATCCGCCCCGGTGGTTTGGCCGCCGACCTGCCCGCGGGCTGGCGCGACGACGTGCTGTCGATCCTCGAGATGTTGCCGCCGCGATTGGCCGAGTACGACATCCTCATGACCGACCAGCCCATCTGGCGCGAACGTCTGCAAGGAGTCGGTGTCATCACCGCCGACGAGGCGTTGGCCCTCGGAACGAGCGGACCGATCCTGCGCTCCACCGGTGTCGCCTGGGACCTGCGTCGTGATCAGCCCTATCTGCGTTACGACCAAGTCGAGTTCGACGTGATCGTCGGCACGTACGGTGACGCGTTCGATCGCTACGCCATTCGACTCAACGAGATTCGCGAGTCCATCCGCATCGTGTATCAGATCCTCGATCGCATGCCGCTCGGCGACTACCGAATCCAGAACAAGAAGGTCACTCCGCCGCCGCGCGCCCGCATCGACGAGTCGATGGAAGCCCTGATCCACCACTTCAAGATCTTCACCGAGGGATTCAAGGTGCCCGAGGGCGAGGTGTACGTGGGCATCGAGAGTCCGCGCGGAGAGATCGGTTGTTACATCGTCAGCGATGGTGGACCCAAGCCGTACCGCATCCACATGCGCGCCCCCAGCTTCGTGAACATCCAGGCGTTGCCCCACATGATGCGTGGTGGACTGGTCGCCGACGCCGTGGCCGTGATCTCGTCCGTCGATCCCGTGCTCGGGGAGGTCGATCGCTGATGGCTCGTCTGTCCGAAGAGAACGTGCGTCTCGCCAAGGAGATCATCAGTCGTTATCCGCGCGCGCGGTCGGCCACCATTCCGTTGCTCCATCTGGCCCAACAGCAGGATGGTCACGTCACCAACGAGGCGATGGCTCACATCGGTGAACTCGTGGGTGCCACCTCGGCCGAGGTCTACGGAACCGCGTCCTTCTACGAGATGTTCAAGTTCGAACCGGTGGGCAAGTACCTCATCAACATCTGCGGCACCATGTCGTGCGCATTGATGGGTGCCGAGGAACTCATGCACCACGCCGAGCATCGTTTGGGTGTGAAGCTGGGCGGAACCACCGACGACGGAATGTTCACCCTGGAACGCGCCGAGTGTCAGGCGGCGTGTACCGAGGCACCGTGCCTGCAGGTGAACTATCGCTACCGATTCCGCGTGACCGACGCCGACTTCGATTCGCTCGTCGACGATCTGAAGGCCGGCCGTCTGAACGACGAGATTCCGGCGCACGGCACCGTGGCCCGCGTGCGTCAGCACATTCCGGTCGACCGCGGTGTCGGTGCGGTCCCGCCCGAGGACGTCACCGAGGCACCGACCTGGATGGACGGAAAGGCGGCCCTGTGAACACGCCGAATTCCACGAACACGTATCCGCACGCTCCGGGTTTCGTCGCGGGTGAGCGTCCCCGCATCGTCACGTCGCGTTTCGAACACGCGGACTCGTTCACCTTGGAGCGTTATCTCGCCACCGACGGTTACGCCGGGTTGCGAGCGGCGCTCGGCCGTCCGGCGAACGATGTCCACGACGAGGTCAAGAATGCGACCGTTCTCGGCCGTGGTGGGGCCGGATTCCCCGCCGGCACCAAGTGGGGACTCACCCCGCAAGGTGTGTTCCCGCGTTACCTGGTCGTCAACGGCGACGAGAGCGAGCCCGGCACCTACAAGGACCGCTTGCTCATGGAGCGCGATCCGCATCAGTTGATCGAGGGTTGCCTCATCGCCTGTTACGCCGCCGGCTTGTCGCAGTGCTTCTTGTACATCCGCGGCGAGATGGCGCTCGCTCAAGAGCGGGTGGCCACCGCCCTCAACGAGGCGTACGCCGCCGGATACGTCGGCAAGAACATCCTCGGGTCGAAGTTCTCGCTCGACATCGTGTTGCACTGGGGTGCTGGCGCCTACGTGGTGGGTGAGGAGACCGCGCTCATCGAGAGTCTCGAGGGCAATCGCGGCATGCCGCGCCTGAAGCCGCCGTACTTCCCGGCGGCCATCGGGCTGTACGGACAACCCACCATCGTGAACAACGTCGAGACCCTGGCCAACCTTCCGTGGCTGATGCGCAACGGAGCCGAGGCCTACACCGCCATCGGCACCAAGACGTCGCCCGGCACCCGCATGGTGGCCGTCAGTGGTCACGTGAAGCGCCCCGGTGTCTACGAGATCATCAACGGCGTCACGACGTTCCGCGATCTCATCTACAACGAGGAGTACTGCGGAGGAATTCGCAACGGCAACAAGCTCAAGGCCTTCGTGCCCGGTGGCGGCTCCGCACCGTGGTTCACCGAGGATCAACTCGACGTTCCCTTCGAGGGACCGCAGGCCGGTGCCGCCGGCTCGATGCTGGGCTCGGGTGCCGTGATGGTCATGGACGAGACCACCGACATCCCGGCCGCCGCGCTCACGTTGACTCGGTTCTACGCCCACGAGTCGTGCGGCAAGTGCACGCCGTGCCGCGAGGGTGGCACGTGGCTCGAGCGCATTCTCAGCCGCATCGTCGACGGCAAGGGCACCGACGCCGACCTGGCCCAACTGGTCGAGGTCGGCACGTCCATCTGTCCCGGAGATTTCCCGCACGCCTCCAGCAAGCGACTGGGTCTCGATGCCGTGCCGTTCCCGTACAAGATGAACACCATCTGCTTCGTCGGTCCGTCGGCGTACGCGCCGATCAACTCGGCGTTGGTCCTGTTCCCCGAGGAGTTCGCCGCGCGGGTGACCAAGCGAACGATGATCCCCGTCACCGCAGTCGGAGCCGCGTCATGACCACCACCGAACCGACTCCCGAGGTCGTCGTCGATCCGAACGCGATCAACCTCACCATCAACGGTCGGCCGGTGGCCGCGCGCAAGGGCGAACTGATCATCGCCGCCGCCGATCGCAGTGGCGATTACATCCCGCGTTTCTGCTACCACCCGCGAATGAGTTCGGTCGGCATGTGCCGTCAGTGCTTGGTCGAGGTGGAGGGTCCCCGCGGTCCGATGATGGTGGTCAGTTGCATGACCCCGGTCGCCGAGGGTCAAGTGGTTCGCACCGAGACCGATCAGGTGAAGCGGGCCCAAGAGGGCATCATCGAGTTGCTGCTCGCGAATCATCCGCTCGATTGCCCGGTCTGCGACAAGGGCGGTGAGTGTCCGTTGCAGGACCAGGCGTTCAGCCATGGTCCGGGCGAGAGTCGCTTCATCGAGGAGAAGCGCCACTACGAGAAGCCCATCGCCATCAGCGATCTCGTGCTGCTCGACCGCGAGCGCTGCATCCTGTGCGACCGTTGCACCCGTTTCGCCGACGAGGTGGCGGGCGACGCGCTCATTCATTTCACGTCGCGCGGTAACAACACCCAGGTGCAGACGTTCCCCGACGAGCCGTTCAGTTCGTACTTCTCGGGCAACACCGTGCAGATCTGCCCGGTGGGTGCGCTCACCGCGCAGCCGTACCGTTTCAAGGCCCGCCCCTGGGACCTGGAAAAGACCGAGAGCACCTGCACCACGTGTTCCGTCGGTTGTCGCATCACCCTCGAGAGCAGTCGCGACGAATTGTTGCGCTATCAGGGCGTCGACAGCGACCCGGTCAATCACGGTTGGTTGTGCGACAAGGGCCGATTCAACTTCGAGTCGGTGAAGTCCGACGCTCGACTGTCGAACCCCCTCGTTCGTGACGGCGCATCCCTCGTCGAGACCTCCTGGAGCTCGGCCTTGTCCACCGCGGCGTCGATCATCACGTCGGCTCTGCGGTCGGGTGGCGCGACGCGCGTGGCGATTCTCGGCGGTGCGCGCGGAACCAACGAGGACGCACACGCGTGGGCCAAGCTGGCCGACGCCCTGGCGATCGATTCGGTCGATGCGCAATTGGGTGACGGGCTCCCGGCCGCCGTTCTCGCGTACTCGCAAGCGACCATCGACGACGCGTCGCGCGCGTCCACCATCATTCTGTTGAGCCCCGATCTGAAGGAAGAGTTGCCGATCCTGTATCTGCGATTGCGCGACGCCTCCGAGAAGAAGCGTTCGCGGATCCTGGAGTTCGCTCCCAAGGGCAGTGGCCTCACCCGGTACGCGTGGAAGTCCGTGCCCTACATGCCGGGGAATCAGGCCACGGTCGTGGCCTCGACGCTGAGCGAGTCCGCGGTGTCGGCGCAGATGGCCAAGGGTTCGGTCGTGGTGGTGGTGGGTCGTTCCAATCTCGCCGAGAGCGACGAGTACACGATGGCCGCTCTCGACGCCGTCATGGCGGCGCACCCGAGCGCCACGGTTCTTCCGGTGTTGCGTCGCGGAAACGTGCGTGGTGCGTTGAGCGCGGGTCTCGGTCGACGCGACGCCGTCGACATTCTCACCGATGCGGCGAACGGCGAGATCGACTGCCTCGTGTTGGTCGGATCCGACCCCGTCGCCGATTTCCCCGACACCGACCTGGCGCGTCGCGCGCTCGCGGCGGTTCCGAACATCATCGCGGTCGACACCTTCGCGACCGCGTCGTCGACCAAGGCCACGGTGCTCCTGCCGGCGGCGGCCTTCGGTGAGAAGGACGGAACCACCACCAACCTCGAGGGACGCGTCACGCGACTCGCGCGCAAGGTGACGGTGAACGGCACGTCTCGACCGGACTGGATGGTGGCTCTCGAGTTGGCCGACATCCTCGGCCACGATCTCGGTGCCACGTCGGTGGCCGAGGTTCACGCCGATCTGGTGTCGTCGAATCCGGTGTTCGGCCCGGCGACGCGCGCCGCTTTGTCGGCGCATCCCGATGGCGTGGTGCTCGCACCGCTCGCGACGGTCACCCCGACCCCGGTCGCACCCCCGGTGGCCGAGAAGCCCGGTTTCGGTCATCGTTTGGTGGTGGGTCGCAAGTTGTACGACAACGGACGCAACGTGTCCGAATCACCGTCGCTCGCGCCGTTGGCTCCGGGTTCGGCTCTTCACATGCACCCGCTCGATCTCGAACGCCTCGGTGCGGCCGACGGCGCCTCGGTCAAGGTCTCGGGCGACCGCACGTCGATCGTCATGAACGTCGTGGCCGACGATTCCGTTCAGCGCGGAACCGTGTGGGCGGCGTGGGCACAATCCGGTGCCAACATCGGCGAGTTGATCGACGCCACGAAGTGGGTCAACGATGTGAAGGTGGAGACGCTCTGATGAACGCTCTCCTCGGCCTCGACCCCCTCGCGATCGGCGACCTGATCTGGGCGCCGCTCCTCATCATCTTGTTGAAGGTCGTCGTGATCTTCGCTCTCGGTCTCCTGGTCACCATGTTCATGGTGTGGTTCGAGCGCAAGGCCATCGCCGGCATGGGCAACCGCATCGGACCGAACAAGGCCGGTCCGTGGGGCTTGCTGCAGACCCTGGCCGACGGCATCAAGCTCTTCTTCAAGGAGGACCTGCTCCCGGATCGTGCGGACCGTTTCGTCTTCAAGTTGGCGCCGTACCTCGCTTTCGTCCCGGCCTTCCTCGTGTGGTCCGTCATTCCGCTGGGTGGAGATTTCTCCGACGGCAAGGACGGATTGGTGGAATGGTTCGGTCAGACGACGCGCGTGCAGTTGGCGGATCCGCCCGTCGGCATCCTGCTCTTCATGGCGCTGTCGTCGGTCGCCGTGTACGGAATCATGCTGGCCGGTTGGTCGAGCGGTTCGAAGTACCCACTGTTGGGATCGGTTCGCGCGTCGGCGCAGATGGTCTCCTACGAGGCGGCCCTGGGTCTGAGCATCGCCACGGTCCTGTTGCTCGCGGGTACCTTGTCGACCAGCGGGATCGTGGGCAATCAAGGTGGCTTCACCGATTGGCACGTGGTGTCCACGGGCGTCGTTCCCTTCATCATCTTCATGCTGGCGGCCACGGCCGAGATGAACCGTCCGCCGTTCGACCTCGTGGAGGCCGAGCAGGAACTGGTCGGTGGATTCAACACCGAGTACTCCAGCATCCGCTTCGGACTCTTCTTCCTGGCCGAGTTCATGAACACGGTGACCATGAGCGGCATCATCGTGACGCTGTTCTTCGGAGGTCCGCAGGGACTCTTCGACATTCCGGTCATCCCGGGTGCGATCGAGGGAACCATCTGGTTCATCGCCAAGGTGCTGGTCTTCCTCTACGTGTACGTCTGGATGCGCGCGACGCTGCCGCGCTTCCGTTACGACCAATTGATGGACCTCGGCTGGAAGATCCTCATCCCGGCGTCCCTCGGATGGTTCATGTTGATGGCCGTTCTCCAGTTGGGTCGCGACGAGGGCTGGAACCGTGGTGTGGTCGGGATCATCTCGGGCGTGGTCATCGCCGGCTGTGCGGGCTTGATGTCGGCGGCCGTGCGGACCAGCCGCGCCAATCGCGAACGTGAGGGGGCGATGTTCTGATGGGTTATCTCGGTGGATTCCTGGTCACCCTGCGTCAGGTGGGTCGACGCAACAAGGTCACCCGTCAATACTCGGGCGGTCGCGAGCTGAAGAAGGGCAAGCCCCAGCGCGACGAGAAAGCCGACAAGCCCGAGCGGTTGCACGGTCGTCACGTCCTGAATCGCTACGAGGACGGCATGGAGAAGTGCATCGGGTGCGAACTGTGTGCCGGTGTGTGTCCCGCGAAGTGCATCTACGTCCGTGGTGCCGACAACGATCCCGAGAACCCCACCTCGCCCGGCGAGCGTTTCGGTTTCGTCTACGAGATCAACTACCTCCGTTGCATCCATTGCGATCTCTGCGTCGAGGCCTGCCCGACCGAGGCCATCACCGAGACGAAGTTGTTCGAGTTCTCGTTCACCAACCGCAAGGACGCCATCTACACCAAAGCCGAGCTGGTGGTCGGTGACGACGGACGTCCCCAGCAACTCCCGTGGGAGGACTGGCGCGAGGGCGAGGATCTCTCGACCTCGGGTTGGGTGCGGGCCACGGCGCCCTCCGGTGACGCGACGTTCGAAGGCGTCGTCGGCTGGAGCGGAGAACTCGGATACGGCGAACGAGCCCCCGAACCGGAGCAGACCGTGCGCGACGGGGGTGAGCGCTGATGGAACTGGTGGTCTTCGTTCTCGCCGCCGCCATGATCCTGGTCGGTGCGGTCGGTGTGATCGTGCGCAGCAATCCGGTGCACGCCGCGCTCAGCCTCATCCTCACGCTGTTCGGAGTGGCCGTGATGTTCGTGGCCCAGAACGCCCACTTCCTGGCGGCGGTTCAGGTCATCGTCTACGCCGGCGCCATCGTGGTTCTGTTCCTGTTCGTCATCATGCTCCTCGGCGTCGATCGCTCCGAGGACCTGTCCTCCGAACCGTTCAAGGTTCAACGTCCGCTCGCGGCGATCGTCGGCCTCGGTGTGATCGGGCTCGTGGTGGCCGCGGTGGTCTCGTCGCGCGATGCCATCACGGTTCGCGGAACGGGGCTGAACGTCGCCGACACCGTCGGTGACGGCGACACCAACATCAAGCAGTTGGCCCGCAGCGTGTTCGGTGATTACGTGGTGGCCTTCGAGGTCACCTCGGTGCTGTTGGTGGTCGCGGTCGTCGGCACGGTGCTGCTCACCCGACGTGTCAAGGGTTCGGGGAAGGATTCGTGATGTCGTTTCTCGCCGCCGCCACCCCCACCACCACGTGGTATCTGATCCTCGCCGCGGTGCTCTTCGGAATCGGTGCCGTCGGAGTGCTGGTCCGTCGCAATCCGCTCGTGATGTTCATGTGCATCGAACTGATGTTGAACGCCGTGAACCTCAGCTTCGTCGCCCTCGCCAAGAAGATGGGTGACATCGGTGGTCAGACCACCGTGTTCTTCGTGATGGTCGTGGCCGCCGCCGAGGTGGTCGTCGGTCTCGGAATCATCGTGTCCATCATGCGCCGTCGCCCTGGTGCGACCGCGGACGACATCTCGGCGCTGAAGGGTTAGTGCGATGCTCGATCTGATCTGGTTGATTCCGGCCCTGCCGTTGCTGGGTTTCCTCGTCAACGTCGTCTTCGGTCGTCTGCTGGGCGAGCCGAAGTCCGGTGCGCTGGCGGCGCTCATGGTGGCCGGTTCGTTCGCCGTCACCGTGGGGGCGTTCTTCGATCTGATCTCGATGCCCACCGAGGAGCGTCACCACGTCGTGACCGCGTTCTCGTGGGTGCCGGTCGGTTCGCTACACGTCGATCTGGCGTTCCTCGCCGATCCGCTCAGCATCACGATGGCCCTGTTCGTCACCGGAATCGGCACCCTCATCCACCTGTACGCCATCGGCTACATGCACGGCGATCCGAAGTTCAGCAAGTTCTTCATCTATCTGAACCTGTTCGTGTTCTCGATGCTGATGTTGGTTCTGGGCGAGAACCTCCTGGTCACCTTCCTCGGTTGGGAGGGTGTGGGCACCTGTTCGTACTTCCTCATCTCCTTCTGGCACACCCGCGAGAGCGCCGCCACCGCCGGCAAGAAGGCCTTCGTCACCAACCGCGTCGGTGACTGGGGCGTGATGATGGGTATGTTCCTGGCCTTCGGCGCCACCGGCACCTTGAGTTACTCGGGCATCAACCACGCGGCCGAGTCGGGTGCCCTGTCGGCGGTCACCGCCACCGCCATCGGCTTGATGCTCTTCATCGGAGCCTGCGGAAAGAGCGCGCAGTTGCCGCTGTACATCTGGTTGCCCGACGCCATGGAGGGCCCGACCCCGGTGTCGGCCCTCATCCACGCCGCCACCATGGTGACCGCGGGTGTGTTCCTGATGACCCGCGTGAACCCGGTGTTGGCCATCTCGTACGACTGGGCGCCCACCTTGATCGCCATCGTCGGCGTCGCCACCGCGTTGTTCGCCGCCACCATCGCCGTGGCACAAACCGACATCAAGAAGGTGTTGGCCTACTCGACCGTCAGTCAGCTGGGTTTCATGTTCCTCGCCGTGGGTTCGGGCGCCTACGTCGCGGCCATCTTCCACATGGTCACTCACGCGTTCTTCAAGGCGTTGTTGTTCCTCGGCAGCGGTTCGGTCATCCATGGCATGCATCACGAACAGGACATGCGTCGCATGGGCGCGTTGCGCAAGTTGATGCCCGTCACCGCGTTCACGTTCATCATCGGCTGGTTGGCCATCGCCGGTGTTCCGCCGTTCGCCGGTTTCTGGAGCAAGGACGAAATCCTGCTCTTCGCGTTCGCCAAGAGCCCCATCCTGTACGTGGTCGGCATGATCACGGCTCTGCTCACCGCGTACTACATGACCCGTCAGGTGATCATGGTCTTCTTCGGTGAGGCGCGATGGAACGATCACAGCGAGGAACACGGGGCGCACGGCGATTTCAAGCCGCACGAGAGTCCCAGGATCATGTTGTTGCCGCTGGTGGTGTTGGCCGGTCTGTCGGTCGTCGGTGGGGCCATGCAGTTGCCCTTCACCAAGGACCTGCACTTCCTCGAGAAGTGGCTCGAGCCGGTGATCGAATTCGGTGAGGCCGACATTCATCATTCCTGGGCCTACGAGAACAAGTACATCCTGCTGGGCATCGCCATCGTGGTGGCGATCTCCGGAATCCTGCTCTCGGCCGCGGTGTACGCCAAGAAGAAGATCGCCGCGATCGAACCGGCGTTGCTCGCCGACGGATGGAAGTACGACAAGGCCATCACCTCGTTCATGGGCGGGCCCGGCCGGCGCGCGTTCGATGGAGTCGCGTGGGCCGATCGCACCATCGTCGACGGCGCGGTGAACGGAGTCGGCCGCCTGGTCCAAGGGGCCGGTGGATTCCTGCGCAAGGGACAGACCGGCGCGGTTCGTAACTACGCCGCCGCGGTCGGTTTGGGTGTGGTCGCCCTGTTGGTGTGGTTCTTCCTCCGAGGGGTGGTGCTCTGATGCTGGCCAGTGAAGCGACACACTCGTTGCCCTACCCGGTTCTGACGTTGCTGGTTCTGATGCCGCTCGTCGGCTCCATCCTCACTCTGTTCTCGTCGTCGCGTCGCCCCGAGTTCACGAAGTTGATCGCCTTGGTCACCTCGGTGTTCACCGGTGCGGTGGGTCTGTGGGTGTTGGCGTCGTTCGAGACCGGCGAAGAGGGATTCCAGTTCGTTTCCAAGCACGAGTGGATCTCGTCGTGGGGCATCGGCTGGCACCTCGGTATCGACGGAATCTCCTTGTTCCTGGTGGTGCTGACCGGAATACTCTTCCCCCTCGTCATCGTCGGTTGCGATCCTCATCACGACGAGAAGCGTTACCTCGCCTGGCTGTTGTTGCTCGAGGCCGGTGTCATGGGCTCGTTCCTCAGCCTCGATCTGTTCTTGTTCTTCCTCTTCTTCGAGATCGTTTTGGTGCCGATGTACTTCCTCATCGGTGGTTGGGGTTACGACCAACGCATCTACGCGGCCACCAAGTTCTTCCTCTACACCATGGTCGGGTCGGCCTTCATGCTGGTGGGCATCGTCACCACCGCGTTGCTGGCCAAGCCCGATCTCGGTCGCATGACCTTCGATCTGGTCGAGATCGCCGAGGGAGCGAACTTCGCCGCCAGCACCGGGCGCTGGCTGTTCTTCGCGTTCGCCATCGCCTTCGCGGTGAAGGTTCCTTTGTTCCCGTTGCACACCTGGTTGCCCGACGCGCACACGCAGGCACCCACCGCCGGCTCGGTGATCCTGGCCGGCGTGTTGCTGAAGTTGGGCACCTACGGATTGCTGCGCTTCGGTGTGTACCTCTTCCCGGAGGCGGCCCTGTGGAGTCGGGAGATCTTCCTGACCCTCGCCGTCATCGGCATCATCTGGGGGGCGATCGCCGCGACGATGCAGAAGGACCTGAAGCGATTGGTCGCCTACTCGTCGGTGGCCCACCTCGGCTTCATCGTGCTGGGCACCTTCGCCTTCACCTCCGAGGCCGTCAGCGGTGGTGTGATGCAGATGATCAACCACGGTGTGTCCACCGGAGCTCTCTTCCTCCTGGTGGGCATGATCTACGAACGTCGTCACACGCGCCAGATCGCCGAGTTGAAGGGTCTGCAGAAGGTCGCGCCCATATTCGCCGCCGCGTTCATGGTGGTCATGCTGTCGAGCATCGGTGTTCCGGGACTCAACGGTTTCGTGGGCGAGTTCCTGGTGCTCATCGGCGGATTCGAAACGGCACGTTGGTGGGTGGTCATCGGTGCGACCGGAGTCATCCTGGCCGCGCTCTACTTGCTGTGGGCCTATCAGCGCGTCTTCCACGGCGAGCCCGACGAGGCCAACTCGTCGTTCCGTGAATTGCGCCTGCGCGAGGGTCTGGTGTTGCTTCCCTTCGTCGGCCTCATCGTGTTCTGCGGCGTCTATCCCAAGCCGATGCTCGATCGCATCGAGCCCAGTGTGAGGGCGTTGATCGAACGAGTCGAGGAGGTCACCGGCTACGTGGCCCCCGCCCCGGTCGTCATGGAACACTCCGAGCACGAGGGAGGTGAGGGCTGATGGGCGACACCATGCAATACCCCTCGATCGACTGGCTCGCGGTCACACCGCTCATCATCCTGCTCGCGGGCATGATGGTGAACCTCGTGTTGGCGGCCCTCACGCGGCCGTGGCCGCGCGCGTGGTACGCCATCGGAACCGTCGAGCTCGCGGTCGCCACCGTGGTCGTCGAGATGTTCCTGTGGCACGACATCGGTCGTGACGGATCCCGGGTGGTCATCAACGACGCGTTGTCGATCGATCACTTCACGGCGTTGTCGTGGATCGCCATAGCCGGGGCGCTCGCGATGGTGTCGTTGTCGACCGCCGATTACCTGCGTCGCGAACAACTCGACGGTCCGGAGGTGTACGCGCTCTACATCTGTGCGGCCATCGGTGCGATGATCATGACCGCGGCGAACGACATGGTCGTGCTCTTCCTCGGACTCGAGACGTTGTCGATCGCGCTCTACGTGTTGGCGGCCAGTCACCGTCGGCGCACCGAGAGCCAGGAGAGCGGCCTCAAGTACTTCATCCTCGGCGGTTTCGCCTCGGCCTTCTTCCTGTACGGAATCGCGTTGCTGTACGGCACCACCGGCACCACCAACATCTCGGGAATGGGTGACGTGTTGCGCGCCGAGGTGTTCCTCGAGGGTGACGACGCCATGTTGCTCGCGGGTGTGGCGCTCCTGCTGGTGGGTCTGGCCTTCAAGGTGGCCGTCGTGCCGTTCCATTTCTGGACTCCCGACGTGTACCAAGGTGCCCCGACGCCGGTGACGTCGTTCATGGCCTCGGTCGGCAAGTTGGCGGCGTTCGCCGCGATGGCCCGCATCTTGTTGGTGGCTCTGCCCACTCGTATCGAGGATTGGCGCCCCGTCGTGTGGGTGTTGGCGGTCCTGTCCGTCGTGGTCGGCTCGGTGCTGGCGGTGGTGCAGACCGACGTGAAGCGCATGCTCGCGTACTCGTCCATCAGCCACGCGGGATTCATCATGATGGGCATCGAAGCCGCCGGTCACGCCGGCGACGAGGACGGCCTGCCGGCGGTGTTGTTGTATCTCGTCATCTACTCGGTGCTGGTCATCGGAACGTTCACCGTCGTGTCGTTGGTGTCGCGCACCGGTGACGCCGGCTCGGACCTCGGCTCGTTCCGGGGGCTCGGGCGTCAACGTCCGGCCCTGGCTCTGGCGATGACCGTGTTCTTGCTGGCTCAGGCGGGTATGCCCACCACGTCGGGATTCATCGCCAAGTTCGGCGTCATCTCGTCGGCGGCGGCCAACGAGAGTTACGCCATCGCCATCGTCGCCATGGTGGCCTCGGTGATCGCCGCGGTTCTGTATCTACGGATCATGATCTCCATGTGGCTCAGTGATGCCGAGGCCGGCGACGACGCCCGCGAGAACGTCGGCGTGCCGGTGACGGCCAACGTGGTGATCACTCTGGCCACCATCTTCACGTTGTTGGTCGGTGTGTTCCCGGGTTGGCTGATCGACGCCGCTCGAACCGCGGCTTCCTTCGCCGGCTGATTTCGGTGTGGCCGTATCCACGGTTGCGCGCGAACCCACTGACAGACTGAACCCATGTTCACGGCTCCCGCGTACCTGTCGCCGTCATCCATCGGCACCTTCCGCGATTGCCCCATGAAGTTCAAGTTCTCGCGCATCGACCGCTTGTCCGAGCCACCCACCTGGGCCATTCACGTCGGAACGTTCGTGCACGAGGTGCTGGAACACTTCTACCAACTCGACGCACACGAACGAACACTCGACTCGGTCAAGGCGCTGGCCACCGAGCGTTGGAAAGCCGGCGACTGGGAGACCCAGGTCGACTCCTTGATCAAGCCCGAGGGCACCATCGTCGACTTCAAGCGACAAGCGTTCGACTGCATGAAGAACCTGTGGAAGGTCGAGGATCCGCAAAGCACCGAATTGGTCGGCATGGAGCACGAGGTCGACACCGACATCGATGGTGTGCGCATGAAGGGATTCATCGATCGCTTCACCTTCGACGACGAGGGTCAGGTCATCATCAGTGACTACAAGACCGGGAACATCCCGAATCCACGGTTCAAGAGCGAGGACGACAAGTTCTTCCAATTGACCGCCTACGCCCTGATGATGCAGGAAGCCGATCAAGAGACCACCTCGAAGCTGCAGTTGCTCTACTTGAAGCACGGTCAGAAGCACGAGATGACGCTGACCCCCGTGAAGCTCAACATCGCGCGGGGTGTGATCGTGGAAACCAAGGAGATGGTGGATGCGTCGTGTGAGTCGGGTGAGTTCGCCTGCAACGTGACCAAGCTCTGCGACTGGTGCTTCTTCAAGCCCCAGTGTCCGGCCCACGCCTGACCTTGGCGCAGACCCGAACGAATTCGTCGAACAAACCTTGTTGCTCGACGTCGACGTCGGAGGAATCCTCGGGGTGCCACTGAACACCGACCACCCACTCGCGGGTCGAATGCTCGATGGCTTCGATGATTCCGTCGTCGGATCGGCCCGTGATCACGAGGTCCGAGCCGAGGGTGTCGATGGCTTGGTGATGGAACGAATGGCAGGCCGCCGATCGCGTGGTACCCAAGGCGCGGGCCACACGTGACTCGGCGACCACGTCGACGGGGTGAAAGACGTCGCGGTGAGCGCCGTTCTCGAGATGCTGTGTCAAGCTGCCGCCCTGCAACACGTTGAGCAACTGGAACCCGCGACAGATGGCGAACAACGGGAGATCGCGATGAATGGTCGCGTCGGCCACCGCGAACTCGACGGCGTCGAGGGTGGGGTCGACCCCGTACACGTGCTCGCTCGCGACCACCTGTCCGTAGCGAGTTGGATCGATGTCGACGCCGCCGTGCAACACGACACCGTCGATTCCGTCGAGGATGTCGTCGATGCGCGGGATCAGTTCCGGGATCGGCGGCAGGATGACGGGCACCGCGCCGGCCCGGGCGATGGAGTCGCAGTAGAGACGACCGCTGGCGTAGCCGGGCGTTCGCAACCCCTTGCCGTCGCTCGTCGCGCGACCGACGATGAGAATCAGAGGAACGCCCACGTCGCCATTCTGCCAGTGCAAGTAGCGTCGGGCACATGGCTCCCACGCTGACCCTGCGCAATCCGGCCGACGACTCCGAGATCACGACCATCGAGTTGGCGTCGGCGCGCGACGTCGACCGCATGGTGGAACGCGCCGCGACGGCGTTCGTCGGATGGCGCGCGGTGGCCCCCACCGACCGGGCTCGATTGCTGCGGCGGTTCGCCCAGACCATCGCCGATCATGCCGAAGAGTTGGCCCGACTCGACACCATCAACATGGGCATGCCGATCTCCTCGAGTCGTTGGTGCGCCAACACGGCGGCCGAGGTCGTGCATTATTACGCCGGGGCCGTCGACAAACATCTGGGCCACACGTATCCGGTGGCCGACGGGGTGTCGATGTCGTTCCACGAACCGATGGGCGTGGTGGGAGCGATCATCCCGTGGAACTTTCCGATCCTGATCGCGGCCTGGAAGTTGGGACCCGCGTTGGCCTGCGGGAACACCGTGGTGTTGAAACCCTCGGAGATGACACCGCTGAGCGCCATGCGTTTGGGGGAGTTGGCGTTGGAATCGGGGTTACCCGAGGGAGTGCTGAACGTCGCCGTCGGCACCGGTCCCGAGGCCGGGTGGGCGTTGGTGGAGAACCCGTCGGTCCGCAAGATCGGCTTCACCGGAAGCACGGCGGTGGGCAAGCGGATCATGGCTGGTTGCTCCGATTCGTTGAAGCGCGTGACGCTCGAGTTGGGCGGCAAGAGCGCCAACATCGTGTTCGCCGACACCGACGTCGACGCGGTCGCGGCGGCGGCCCCCGGCGCCGTGTTCGACAACACCGGTCAGGATTGCTGCGCGCGTTCGCGCGTGTTGGTGCAACGCCCGGTGTTCGATCGATTCGTTTCGGCGATGATCGATGCCTCGTCGCGTCTGGTCGTCGGCGACCCGATGTCGGAATCCACGCAGATGGGTCCGCTCTTCTCGCGGGGTCATCGGGATCGCGTGGAGGGAATCATGGCCGGGGTCGAACCAACGTGGCGCGGTGACGCGCCGCGCGGCGCCGGATGTTGGTACCCGTGCACCATCGTCGCGCCGGCGGATCCGACGAGCGTCGTGTGCACCACCGAGATCTTCGGACCGGTGGCCGCGGTCATCCCCTTCGACGACGAGGCCGACGCGATTCGACTCGCCAACGACTCGCATCACGGACTGTCGGGATCGGTGTGGACCGCGGACGCGTCGCGGGCGATGCGAGTCGCTCGCGCGTTGGAGGGCGGTACGTTGAGCGTGAACTCGAATTCGTCGGTGCGCTTCTCCACGCCGTTCGGTGGATTCAAGCAGAGCGGGATCGGACGCGAACTGTCGATGACCGCGATGGACCACTACAGCGAGCTCAAGACCGTCTTCTGGAAATCCTGATCAGGCGCCGACGTCGTAGCCGGCGGCACGGACGGCTTCGATCACCGTTTCGGCGTGATCCGGGCCGCGCACCTCGAGCACCGCGGTGACTCCGGTCTCGCGCACGTGCAAGTCGACTCCCTCGCGCACGTGCTCGATGTCGATGACGCTGGCACCTTGTTCGGCGAAGATCGCCAACAACTTGGCGAGTCCTCCGGGACGATCGCTCACCTTGACGAACAGAATGAGGCGCCGTCCGGCCTGGGTCTCGAAACGTCGGATGAGCCCGGGCACCACGCCCAGGTCGACGTTGCCGCCCGAGAGCACCACGCACGTCGTTCCGGTGCGTGACGGGGCAGCTCGTTCGGACAACAGTGCCGAGACACCGACGGCACCGGCACCTTCCACGTACAACTTCGAACGCTCCATCATCATGACCATCGCGTCGGCCACGGCGTCCTCGTCGACGACCACGATGTCGTCGAGCCATTTCTCGACGAGAGGTCGCGTCACTTTGCCGGGACGTTTCACGGCGATGCCGTCGGCCAAGGTGAGTACGGGTCCGTTGGGAGGCTCCTCGTTCGCGTACGGAGCACAGGCCTCGACTTGCACCCCGATCACGTGGATGGATGGGTCGTGTTGTTTCACCGCGATGGCCACGCCACTGGCCAAGCCTCCGCCGCCGAGGGGGATGATGACGCGACGCAGGTCGGCGATGTCGGCGATCAACTCCAGACCCAAGGTGGCCTGTCCGGCCACCACCACGGGGTCGTCGTAGGGGTGGCAGAACTGCATTCCCTTTTCGGCGGCTCGGGCCTGGGCCGTGACCACGGCATCGTCGAGCGAATCGCCACCCTCCACGACGGTGGCGCCGTACGTGCGACAGGCCGCGATCTTGGCGATGGGTGCGTTACGGGGCACGAAGATCTCGCAGGGAATGCCGTGAGTGCGGGCGGCGAAGGCCAGGGCCTGGGCGTGGTTACCGGCGCTGCCGGCGGTGACTCCGTTGCGAGCCAGTTCGCCCAGGCTGGCCAGTTTGTTCATCGCCCCGCGGATCTTGAAACTGCCCGTGCGTTGCATGTTCTCGGCTTTGAGCACGATGGATCCGCCGGTGCGGTCGCTCAGGGCGGCCGACGCGGTCACGGGAGTGTGTTTGACCACCGATCGGCCGGCCTCCCGCGCGGAGGCGATGGCCGCTGCGGTGATGTCGACGGCCTCGATCTCCTCGATACCCATGCCCGACCCACGGTAGCCATAGCGTGTCGACCGTGCGTGCACTTTTGGTCGCCAACTCGATCGACGCTGACCCCGGATTCGTGGGGGAACGGTTGCGACACCACGGTTTCGCGTTCGACGAGTGCCTGCGCGAGAACCCGGGGGAGTGGCCGGACCTGGCCGGGCACGACCTGGTTCTGTTGCTGGGGTCCGAATGGAGCGTCTACTGGGACCAGGTCAGCCGCGAGGTTCAGGCCGAATCGGCCCTGATCAGAGAAGCGAACCGAACAGGTGTTCCCATTTTCGGGATCTGTTTCGGCTCCCAGATGATCTCTCACGCTTTGGGCGGCTCGGTGCAACGGGCCACCCGGCCCGAGGTCGGGTGGCATCGGGTGGATTCGGCGGCCCCCGCGGTGATCACCCCCGGCCCGTGGTTGCAGTGGCACTTCGACGTGTTCACCCCACCGCCCGGTTGGGAGGTGATGGCCACCAGCCCGTCGGGGCCCCAAGCCATCCGCTCGGGTCGCACGTTCGCCACCCAGTTCCATCCCGAGGCCAACGAGTCGATGTTGGCGGCCTGGACCGCGGGGTCCGACGATCTGGTCCGACTCGGACTGTCGGCCGACGACGTGATGGCCCACACTCGTGACCATGTGAAGACCAGTCGTCCCGCGTGCGCGCGCATCGTCGATTGGTTCATGAACCAAGTGGCCAATTCCTGATCGTTCGACCCGACACTCGGGTGTGACATGTCGGGCGACGGCCCTCGCGAGCAGGGGAGAAGTTAGGAGTGGTCGCGGAGCCCGTAGTAGCGTCAGAACCGATGTCGGAGTTCCTGAGGTCGTACCTCATCGTGTTCTGGTTCGGGCTGATCGCCCTGCTGTTGGCCTCGTTGCTCTTGGGCATCGCGGTCCTCGTGCGACCCAACAACCCGAATCGCGAGAAGTTGCTGACCTACGAAAGCGGCGTGGACCCCGTGGGAGAGGGCTGGTCGCAGAGCCAGATCCGCTACTACGTGTTCGCGTTGTTGTTCGTGATCTTCGACGTGGAAGCGGTGTTCATCTTCCCGTGGGCCACCCAGCTCGAGCGCTATGCCGGTTTCGGCCTGGTCGAGATGGGCGTGTTCGTGGGAGTTCTTCTATTGGGTCTCGTCTACGCCTGGCGCAAGGGCGTCCTGCGCTGGGTGTAATGGACAAGGAGTCACATGGGTCTCGTTGACCGCGGGCGGCTCCCGAAGCCGCTGAATTCACTCTTGAACCTGGGTCGCTCGTACAGCCTGTGGGTGTACCAGTGGGGCCTGGCGTGTTGCGCCATCGAGATGGGCGCCGCTTTCGGCTCGCCCCGGTACGACGTCATGCGTCTCGGCGTCATCCCGTTGCCGGCCAGTCCCCGTCAGGCCGACCTCGTCGTCATCTCGGGAACCGTCACCGACAAGATGGCTCCGGCCGTGAAGCGTTTGTACGAGCAGATGCCCGAGCCGAAGTACGTCATCTCCATGGGATCGTGCGCCAACTGCGGCGGCCCGTACTGGGACAGCTACTCGGTCACCAAGGGCGTGGACCAGATCATCCCGGTCGACGTGTACGTGCCCGGTTGTCCGCCCCGCCCCGAAGCTCTGCTCGAGGGCGTCGTGCTGTTGCAGCAACGCATTCGCAACGAGGACATGGGTGCTCGTTGGCGTGGTGAAGGCAGCAAGCCCATCATCGTGGGAGATGCCTCGAAGTCGGCCTCGTCCGGCGCGTCCAAGAAGGGAGTGGCCCGTGTCGACTGACGCCGTTGCCGCCATTCCCGGGGACACGTTGCGCGAGCGCATCGTCGACGATCTACGTTCGGCCATCGGTGACGCGTTGCTCGACAGCCACGTGAAGCACGGCGACGACGTGTGGGTGCGCGTGCGCACCGACGCGTGGCGTTCGGCCGGCCTCGCGTTGCGGACGCTCGGATTCGATTACTTCTGTTTCCTCTCGGCGATCGACTGGATGCCGTCCCCGTTCGGCAAGGGCGAGGACGACCCCACCGCACCGACTCCCGAACGCGACGACACGATCAGGCAGGGATACGCCGGTGGTGACACCCGCATGCAGGTGTTGGCCCGTCTGGTTCATCCCACCTTGCACGTCGGAGTGAACGTGAAGTGCGACGTTCCCGACACCGATCCCGTCGTCGAGTCCTGGATCCCGGTCTTCGCCGGTGCGAACTGGCACGAACGCGAGACGCACGAGATGTTCGGCATCGGATTCGCCGGACATCCCGATCTGCGCAACATGTACCTGCCCTCCGACTTCGAGGGCCATCCGCTCCGCAAGGACTTCCCGTTGCTGGCCCGCATCGTGAAGCCGTGGCCCGGCATCGTCGATGTCGAGCCGCTCCCCGGCGGATCCGACGATGAGGAAGGCGACGCCGAATGACCTCCACCGAATCGTTGATCGATCGACGTCAGTTGTCGTACATCGCGGCCCAGGCCGCCGACGCGCGCCTGAACGTCGAACTCGAGACCGAGGGCATGACCCTCAACATCGGACCGCAGCACCCGGCCACCCACGGAACGTTGCGCATCATCGCCCGCCTCGACGGCGAGCAGGTGGTGTGGGCCGAACCGTCGTGCGGCTACATGCACCGCGGATACGAGAAGCTCACCGAGGTCCGCACCTACCCGCAGGTCACCGCGCTGGTGAACCGCATCGACTGGCTCGGCAGTTTCGCCAACGAGGTGCCGTTCATCCTGGCCGCCGAGAAGTTGATGGAGATCGAGGCCCCGCCGCGCGCTCAATGGATTCGCACCATCTTGTTCGAACTGTCGCGCATCGCCAACGTCTCGTTGTTCCTCGGAGACCTGGGCGTGCAATTGGGCGCCATCACCCCGGTGTTCATGGCGTTCCGTGACCGCGAGTACGTGTTGAACCTCATCGAAGGTGCCACCGGTGGCCGCTTCCATCCCAACTTCGACCGCATCGGTGGGCTGAAGGAGGATCTGCCGGCCGGCTTCATCGACGAGACCCGCGTGGTCATGAAGAAGCTGCGCAACTTCTGCGACGAGATGGAGAACCTGCTCTTCGGCAACGAGATCTTCCAGAGCCGTACGCGTGGCATCGGCGTCATTCCGAAGGACGTCGCGATGCAGTACGGACTGTCGGGCGCCAACCTGCGCGCCAGTGGCGTCGACTGGGACCTGCGTCGTGATCAGACGTTGCCGATGGCGTGGAACAAGGTGGACTGGAAAGTCTGGACCCACCCCGACGGCGACAGCTTCGCGCGTTGTTGGGTGCGCCTGCAGGAGGTGCGCGAGTCCACGCTCATCGTCGACCAGTTGCTCGACAACATCCCGTCGGGTCCCGTCATGGCCAAGGTGCCGCGCATCATCAAGGTTCCCGAGGGTGAGGCTTGGGTCTCCACCGAGAACCCCCTTGGTGAGATGGGCTACTACGTGGTCAGCAAGGGTGACCTCGGTCCGTTCCGCACCAAGATCCGTTCGGCCAGTTTCAACAACATCTCGATCGTGCCGTGGGTGCTCAAGGGCGTGTACGTGCCCGACATCATCACGATCCTGGCGTCGTTGTACTTCATCCTCGGGGACATCGATCGCTGATGAGCGCCAGTCTGCTCGCCGCCGATCTGCCGTACTGGGCCCAAGCGCTGTTGCGCGTGCTCGGTGGGGTCGTGGCCGTGCTCCTGCCCGCCGGCACGATCGTGTACGTCTTCCTCTTCAAGATGATGTCGTTCATGCAGAGTCGCCTCGGACCCATGGAAGCCGGTCCGTACGGTTCGATGCAGTTGTTCGCCGAGGTCGGCAAGTGGCTGCAGAAGGAGGACATCACTCCCGAGCGCGCCGATCGGTTCATCTTCAAGATCGCGCCACTGGTGGTGTTGGTGTCCACCTTCTTGTTGGTGGCCGTCGTTCCCTTCGGGCCCGACGCGTGGTTCACGAACTTCGAAGCCGGCGTGTTCTACATGTTGGCGGTGTCGTCGGTCAGCGTGCTCGGCATCCTCATCGCCGGTTGGGCCAGCGCCAACAAGTACTCGTTGCTCGGCGGTCTGCGCGCCGCCGGTCAGCTGATCGCGTACGAGTTGCCGATGGTGTTGGCGGTCATCGGCGTCATCATCCAGGCCGGCACGATGAACCTTCAGGACATCGTGTTCGCTCAGAACGCCGGCTCGATGTTCGGCTGGGACGGACTGGGCAACCCGTACATCCTCACCCAGTTCGTCGGATTCATCATCTTCATGATCGCGGTGCAGGCCGAACTGACCCAGACGCCCTTCGACATGCCGATCGCCGAATCCGAATTGGTGTCGGGTTACATGACCGAGTACTCGGGTTTCCGCTTCCTCACCTTCTTCATCGCCGAGTTCGCCACGGCCGGTGTCTTCTCGCTCATCGCGTCCGTGCTCTTCCTCGGTGGTTGGGGCATTCCGTTCGCCTGGTTCGGCTGGGACACCATGGACAGTGTCGACAACTGGATGAACGTGGTCGGTCCGCTGATCATGGTCACCAAGATGATGTTGCTCTCCTTCATCATCATGTGGGTCCGATTCAGCTACCCACGATTCCGTGAGGACCAGTTGCAGCGGTTCGCGTGGAAGGTTCTCGTCCCCGTCTCCCTGGTGAACATCATGATCACCGCGATCTTGAAGGTGGCGTTCTGATGCCCAAGGTCCCCGGACTCCTGAAGGGTCTCGGCGTCACGCTGAACACCCTCAAGCGCACCACGATCGACGGTGCGAACACCGTTCAGTACCCGCACGAGAAGGAAGCACCGCCGGTTCGCGCGCGCGGCGTCATCGCCCTGCGCGAGGACAACTGCACGTCCTGCATGCTGTGCGCACGTTCCTGTCCGGACTGGTGCATCTACATCGAGGGCCACAAGGAACTGGCGCCGCCTCGTCGCGCCGGTGGCAAGCCCCGTCAGGTGAACAAGCTCGATCGCTTCGACATCGACTACGCGCTGTGCATGTATTGCGGCATCTGCGTCGAGGTCTGTCCGTTCGACGCCCTGTTCTGGAGCCCCGAATACGAGTACAGCGAGCCGCGCATCGCCGACCTGTTGCACGACAAGGTGAAGCTGGGCGAGTGGATGGAGACCGTGCCCGAGGCACCCGCCCTCGAGGCCGGCGCCGAGAAGAAGGGCAAGAAGTGATGTTGGCCGCCGATCTGCTCGTGGCCCAGAACATCGGCTTCGGAATCATCGCGTTGCTGATGGTCGTCGGTGCTCTGCGGGTGGTCACGGTGAACAACGTGGTTCACGCCGCGCTCTGGCTGGTCGTGGTGCTGTCCGGAGCCGCCGCTCAGTACCTGCTGTTGTCGGCCGAGTTCGTGGCCATCACCCAGGTGTTGGTGTACGTCGGTGCGGTGATGGTGTTGTTCCTCTTCGGAACCATGCTCACCCGCGCGCGCATCGGCGCCGAGAACGATCTCAACAACAAGAACTGGAAGATCGCCATCCCGGTGTCGCTGTTGATGCTGGGCGTGATGTCATGGGTGATCGTCGACGGTTTCTCGGACGAGAAGCTCATCGATAACCCGGGTGAGATGACCCAAGTGCCGGTTCAGCTGATCAGTGACGACATCTTCGGCCCGTACCTGTTGCCCTTCTGGGCGCTGTCGTTCGTACTCCTCGTCGCCGTCATCGGCGCCATCGTGTTGGCGCGGAAGGACTGAGACCACCATGTTGACCGCTCAATTCCTGCTGCTCGGCGCCGTGCTCTTCTGCATCGGTGTCTACGGGGTGCTGGCGCGCAAGAACGCCGTCATGGTGCTCATGAGCATCGAGCTCATCTTGAACTCCGTCAACCTGAACCTGTTGGCCTTCTCGGTGCGCCACGGTTCGGTCGACGGCAACACGTTCGCCTTGTACATCATCGCCATCGCCGCCGCCGAGGTCGGTGTCGGTTTGGCCATGGTTCTGTTGATCTACCGAAACCGGCGCACGATCGCGCTCGACGACCTGTCCGAGATGAAGGGCTGATCGATGCTCGCCGCCGAAGCAACCGCAGAAGTTCACGCCTCCTCCGGGTGGTTCCTGGAGCACGCCTGGGTGATCCCGATCATCCCGGCCGTCGCCTTCGCCCTCATCATCTTCTTCGGCAAGAAGATGCCCATGAAGGGCAGCGAGTTCGGCGTGGCGTCCATGCTCGCCTCGTTGGTTCTCGCCGTCGGTGCCGCGTGGCAGTGGATCCAGCGGGTCGACGGGGTCGCCGGCGCCGCCCACTCGGCCGCGGAGGAAGGCGCGCACCATGCCGCTCCGTTCGTCGGTCCGATCATTCGTGAATGGACCTGGTGGCAAAGCGGCGGCTTCGAGTTCGGCATCGGCCAGCACATCGACGGGCTCGCGCTCACGTTGCTCGTCGTGGTCGCCTTCATCTCCAGCCTCGTGCAGATCTACTCACTCGAGTACCTGCGCGGTGATCGTCGCTACACGCACTTCTTCGCCGCCCTCACCTTGTTCTCGGCGGGCATGTTGTGCATGGTCTTGGCGCCCAACATGGTGCAGCTCATCCTGGGCTGGGAGATCATGGGTCTCTGCTCGTTCATGCTCATCGGTCACTGGTGGGAGGAGGAAGCCAACTCTCGAGCCGCGTTGAAGGCTTTCTTCACGGTCCGCGTCGGCGACATGGGTCTGCTGATCGGAACCGGCATCTTGTTCTTCTCGGCCAACAGCTGGACCCAGGAGCACCTCGGAGTGTCCGGTTTCAACATCAGCGGCTTGTCGGCGTGGGCGATGTCCGGTGCGGCCAGCCAGAGCGCGCTCACCTGGGGTGCGGTGGCGTTGTTCGTCGCGTGCATCGGCAAGAGCGGTCAGTTCCCGTTGCACACCTGGTTGCCCGACGCCATGGCCGGTCCGACCCCCGTCAGTTCGCTGTTGCACTCCAGCACCATGGTGGTCGCCGGTGTGTTCCTGGTCGGTCGGCTCTACCCGGTGTTCTGGGAGGGCATGAAGATCGGTGACACCAACATCAACTTCATCGTTCTCATCGGTGGCATCACCATCGTCATCGCTGCGCTGTTGGCGTTCGTGCAGCACGACATCAAGAAGGTGCTGGCGTACTCCACGGTGTCGCAGCTGGGTTACATGATGCTGGGTCTGGGTGCCGGTGCGTGGCTCCCGGCGATCTTCCACATCTTCACCCACGCGTTCTTCAAGGCGTGTCTGTTCCTCGCCGCCGGCTCGGTCAGTCACTCCGGTTCGCACCACTCCTTCGACATGAAGAAGGACATGGGCGGTCTGGCCAAGAAGATGCCCGTCACCGCCACCACGTGGATCATCTCGACGTTGGCCCTCGCGGGCGTCTTCCCGCTGGCCGGCTTCTTCTCGAAGGACGAGATCATCGACAACGTGGGCCACAACGGTTACAACGCGTTCATGATCGTGGGTCTGTCGGGCGCGTTCCTGACCGCCGCCTACATGACCCGCGCCACCTATCTCACGTTCTTCGGCGAGGCTCGTGGTGCGGCGGCGGGCGAGCATCACGACGAGCACGCCGCCCATGACGCGCACACTGACCATGGCGTCCATGACGCTCACGTCGGCCATGACACGCACGCGGCCCATGATGACCACGACGCCCATGCGGCGCACGGTGATCACGGTCCGCACGAGAGTCCGAAGCTCATCACGGTTCCGCTCATGATCCTCGCCGCGCTGGCGTTGGTGGCCGGTCTGGCCAACGCCACTCCCTTCGGTTCGAACTGGGAACGCTTCAAGAAGTACGTCGAGCCGAGCAGCGAGTACGTGGTGGCCGAGTCGGCCGTGGCGAGCGGACCCGGGGAGTCGATCGTCCTGCCCGCGGCGGAAGAAGGCGAGAAGAAGGAAGGTTGCGCCGTCGTCGCCCCCGAGGAGGGCAAGGTCTGCTACTTCCCGACGGTCAGCCACGCCAAGTTCAAGTGGTCGAAGGCGGCGCTCTCCCTCGTCATCGTGGCCTTCGGCTTGATCTCCAGTTGGCTGTTCTGCGTTCAGTACTACACCCGTCGCAATCGTCGACTCGTGGGGCTCACCGAACGCAACGTCGTCCTCCGCGGTGGCTACAAGGTGCTGTGGAACAAGTACTACCTCGATGCGCTCTACGAGAAGGTCATCGTGCGAGCGGTCGCGTACCCCATTTCCCGGGCGGCGTACTGGTTCAACCAGAACGTGCTCGACGGCATCGTCAACGCGGCGGGCAAGATCTCGCGTCGCGTGGCCGGGTGGGTGTACCGCAACATCGATCAGCGCGTCGTCGACGGCGCAGTGAACGGCTCGGGCGCCGCGGCCCGGGGCACGGGCGGAGCGTTGCGCCCCGTGCAGTCGGGCAAGGTCAATCAGTACGGAGCGCTGCTGTTCGCTGCGGCCGCCATCGGCGCTCTCATACTCGTCATCATCAACACCTGAGGAGAAACACGGCATGGACGTACTCCGTGATCAAAACTGGGTGCTCAGCGTGGGCACGTTCCTGCCGCTCGTCGGCGTGCTCGTGATGCTGTTCATCCCCAAGGCCGACGAGGAGCTGAGCAAGCTCGTGGCTCTCGTCACCGCCGTGGCGACGCTGGGTGTGGGTGTCTACACCCTGACCCAGTTCGACTTCGACCAGGCCGACAAGTTGCAGTTCTTCGCCGACGCGGAGTGGATCAAGGTGATCTCCAGCAACTACACGATCGGTCTCGACGGAATGAGCCTGCCGCTCTACTTCCTCTCGATGGTCGTGACCGTGCTGGTGATGATCTACTCCTGGAACCACATCCCGTCACCGGGCAATCCGAAGGCGTTCCTCATCCTGATGCTCATCCTGCAGACGGGTATGGCCGGAACCTTCATCGCCCAGGACCTGATCTTGTTCTTCGTGTTCTTCGAAGTGGTCCTGTTGCCGATGTACTTCATGATCGGCGTGTGGGGTGGCGAGCAGCGCCAGTACGCCTCGCTCAAGTTCTTCCTGTACACGATGTTCGGCTCGGCTCTCATGCTGGTCGCGTTCATCGCCTTGTTCTTCAAGGTGCGTGGTGCCCTGCCCGAGGGTGTCGAGGCCTCCTTCTCGATCCCGCAGCTCGCCGAATACGGCGGACTGCTCGGTCGGTCCGCACAGATCTGGATCTTCGGCGGCATGTTCGTGGGCTTCGCGGTGAAGGTGCCCATGTTCCCGTTCCACACCTGGTTGCCCGACGCGCACACGCAGGCCCCCACGCAGGGCTCGGTCATCCTGGCCGCCATCCTCTTGAAGTTGGGCACCTACGGTTTCGTTCGTATCGCGATCCCGATCCTGCCCGAGGCCGCCAAGGAATGGGCACCGTGGATCGGTTTGCTGTCGGTGATCGGAATCATCTACGGAGCGCTGGGCTGTCTGGCCCAGACCGACATGAAGCGCCTCATCGCCTTCTCGTCGGTGGCGCACATGGGTTTCGTCATGCTCGGTATCTCGACGCTCACGCCGATGGGCTTCAACGCCGCCATCTTCGGAATGGTCGCCCACGGCCTCATCACCGGCATGCTCTTCTTCATCGCCGGCAGCGTGAAGGAGCGGTACCACACCCTCGAGATCGCGCGTCTCGGCGGCATGCTCAAGCAGATGCCCAAGCTCGGATGGATCCTCGGATTCTGCGCCATGGCCTCGCTCGGCCTTCCGGGTCTGGCCGGCTTCTGGGGCGAGTTCCCGGCGATCCTGTCGGCGTACTCGCCAGCGGTCGGACTGCCCGAGGAGACGTTCCGTACCTTCATGGTGATCGCCGCCCTCGGAACGGTGTTCGCCGCGGCCTACCTGTTGTGGCTCTTCCAGCGCACCGCCTTCGGTGAGCCCAAGCCCGAGTTCGCCGGCAACGACCATGGTCATGGTCATGGTGCGCACGGCGACGACGCGCACGATGACGATCTGCACGACGTGAACATCTTCGAGTGGATCGCCTGGACGCCCTTCCTCATCGCCATCGTGGTGTTCGGTGTGTACCCGCAGCTGATGTTCAAGGTCATCGACCCCGCCGTGCAGGTGGCGCTCAAGGCCTTCGGAGGCTGATCCGTGTTGTCCTCGATCCTCGCTCAGGTGCCGTGGCAGTCACCCACCATCGACTACCACGCCATTGCCCCGGAGATCGTGCTCGCGGGCGGTATCTGCCTGATCATCCTGGTCGATCTCTTCACCAGTGAGAGTCGCAAGTGGATCACCGCGACCCTGACGGGTTTCGTGATGCTCGGCGCGCTGTTGCCGGTTCTCACCCTGGCGGTGTCCGACGTCGACGTGCGGTCGATGTTCGACGGCCGCTACGTGGTCGATGAGTACTCCCTCACCCTGAAAGCGTTGTTCCTGGTGGCCGGTTACGTGGTGGTGCTGATGTCGCAGAACCACGTGGAAGAGGGCGACTATTACCAGGGCGAGTACTACACGCTTCTTCTGACGTCGGTCACCGGCATGGTGATGATGGCGTCCAGCCGTGATCTGGTGAGCATCTTCGTGGCGCTCGAGTTCCTCAGCATTCCGGCGTACATGCTGGCCGCGTGGCGCAAGCGTGATCGCAAGAGCAACGAGGCGGGCGTGAAGTACTACCTGCTCGGTGTGTTCGCGTCGGCCGTGATGTTGTACGGCATGAGCCTGTTGTACGGAGTCACGGGAAGCACGCTGCTCTCCGAGATCGGATCCAAGCTCACCGTCGAGGGTCAGTTCGGTGGCGTCGAGGCACTGGCCATCACGTTCGTGATCATCGGTTTCGCCTTCAAGGTGTCGGCCGTTCCGTTCCACTCCTGGGCTCCCGACACCTACGAGGGTGCTCCCACCCCGGTGACCGCCTTCTTGTCGGTGGCCAGCAAGGCGGCGGGCTTCGTCGCGTTGGTGACCCTCATCTACGTGGGCTTCCCGCAGGCCAAGGACGTGTGGCAGCCCTTCATCTGGGTGATGGCCGCGGTGACGATGACGGTGGGCAACCTGTTGGCTCTGCGTCAGACGAACATCGTGCGCATGTTGGCGTACTCGAGCATCAGCCAGGGCGGATTCATCCTGATGCCGCTGGCGGTGGCCGGCACCGGAGACGCCGCCGGCCCGGCGTTGCAGGCCGTCATCGTGTACCTGTTGGTGTACGCGGCCATGAACCTCGGTATGTTCGCCGTGGTGATCGCGGCCTCGCGCACCACGCGCAGCGGCGAGATCAGCAGCTTCGGCGGTTTGTTCTCGTACGCGCCGGCACTCGGTGTGTTGATGACCATCTTCCTGGCCTCGCTCGCGGGTATCCCGCCGCTCGGTGGTTGGATCGCCAAGTTCAGCGCGTTCCGCGCCGTGCTCGAGGCCGGCAACGGTTGGGCCTACGCCATCGCCGTCATCGGCGCCGTGAACTCGGTGGTGGCCTTCGGCTACTACGGCAACATCATGCGCGAGGTGTGGATGAAGCCGGCACCCAACGGTGAAACATCGGCGGTTCCCACGCCCAGTTCGTTGGTGGCGGCTTTGTCGATCACCGTCGTCGGCACACTGCTGTTCGGCATCCTGCCGGGAACGATCATGCGCTTCGGCGATCTGGTCGACCTCACCGGTGCCTTCGGCGGCTGACCACATCACCCGGGCCATCGCGGCCGACGGGGGAGCGGTACGTTTCGACGCGTTCATGAACATGGCCCTGTACGGGCCCGACGGTTTCTACAACTCCGGTGGTCGTGCTGGACGTCGCGGGGACTTCATCACCTCACCCGAGGTCGGCCCTCTCTTCGGTGTCGTGCTCGCGCGCGCCGTCGATGCGTGGTGGATCGAGGTGGGTTCCCCCGACGACTTCCGTATCTTCGACGTGGGGGCCGGGCCGGGAACCCTGGCTCGGTCGGTGTTGGCCGCCGAACCCCGCTGTCTACGCGGTGATCGCTCGCGCTACGTGTGCGTGGAGACGAGTGCGAGCCAACGTGCTTCGCATCCCGAGGGTGTCACGTCGCTCGCCGCTCTGCCCGCGGGCGAGCTTCGCGGGGTGGTGTTGGCCAACGAACTGCTCGACAATCTGGCGTTTCGTCTGCTGGCGTTCGATGGACAGTGGCGTGAATCATGGATCGCGGCGAGCGGTGACGCTTTCGTCGAGGTGTTGCGCCCGTGCGACCCACCTCCTTTCGCGCTCCCCACGCGACCCATCCACGGGGCCCGCGTTCCCTGGCAGCAGGCCGCGGGGGAATGGGTGGTCGACGTGTTGTCGCGGCTCGTCGGGAGGTTGGTGGTGATCGACTACGCGGTGCAGGCCACCGCCGAACTCGCCGGTCGCCCGTGGAGGGACTGGTTGCGCACGTACAGCGGGCAGGAACGCGGAGCGCACTATCTGCGCGAGGTCGGCGGGCAGGACATCACCACCGACGTGTGCGTCGATCAGTTGATCTCGGTGTGTGGTGAACCGGACGCGGTGCGGTCGCAGGACCAGTTCCTGCGACGCTGGGGAATCGACGAATTGGTGGAGGAGGGACGTCGGGTGTGGGACGCCGAGGCGAGCCGACCGGGGCTGAACGCGATGCGCATGCGCAGCCGCATCAGCGAATCGGAAGCTCTGTTGGATCCCGAGGGGCTCGGCGGTTTCACGGTGTTGGAATGGGTTAGGGTCGAAGAGTGATCACCGTCGAGGGTCTGACCAAGAAGTACGGATCCACGGTGGCGGTCGACGACCTGTCGTTCACCGTCGAGCCCGGCGTCGTCACCGGCTTCCTCGGGCCCAACGGTTCGGGCAAGAGCACGACCATGCGTTGCATGATCGGCCTCGACCGCATGCAGGCGGGACGTGCTCTCTTCGACGGCAAGTCGTACTCGTCGTTGCGCGCGCCTCTTCACGAGGTGGGAACCTTGCTCGACGCCGGTAACGCTCACTCCGGTCGCACCGCGCGCAACCATCTACGTTGGATGGCCGCCAGCAACGGGTTGCCGGTCAAGCGCGTCGACGAGGTGCTGGAGATCGTCGGACTCCAACAGGTGGCCAAGAAGCGCGTCGGTCAGTTCTCCTTGGGCATGAAGCAACGTCTCGGTATCGCCTCGGTGTTGCTCGGCGATCCGCGAGTGGTCATTCTCGACGAACCGGCCAACGGTCTCGACCCCGAAGGCATCCGTTGGATCCGTGAGATGTTGAAGCACCTGGCCTTGCAGGGTCGCGCGGTGCTGGTCAGCAGCCATCTGTTGTCCGAGATGGCACTCATCGCGGACTCGCTGGTGGTGATCGGAAAAGGTCGTCTGATCGAACAGTGCACGGTCGATCAGTTCATCTCGCGCCACGCGAAGAAATGGGTGGTGGTGCGCAGTCCGCAATTGGGCAATCTCGTCGATCTCGCCCGTGCGAAGGGCCTGCAGGTGGCCACCAACGAGAACACCGCCGAGTTCCACGGGGTGGAGTCCGCGGTCGTCGGCGAACTGGCGGCCGGCAACGGAATCGTGTTGCACGAGTTGTCCACGCAGACCGGATCGCTCGAGGACGCGTTCCTCGAGGCGACCGCGCTGTCGGTGGAGTATCACGGACTGTCGGAGTCGGCGACATGATCGCCACCATCCGTTCCGAATGGATCAAGTTGCGCACGGTGCGCTCGAACGTCACCACGGCCATCGTGGCGGTGTTGATTCCCCTTGCGATCTCGTTGTTGTCGGTGACGTTCATGGGAGAGAACAACATCGACTCGGGAACCCTGCCCGGCTTCATCGTCGGTTCGGGTTCGGTAGCCGTTTTGCTCATCGGCGTCCTCGGTGTCCTGTGCGTCACCCAGGAGTATTCGCAGGGAACCATCCGGCTCACGTTGGCCGCCACCCCGTCGCGTCCTCGCGTGTACCTGGCCAAGGCTGTCGTGGTCGCGTTGCTCGGTGCCGCGCTCACCGGCCTCGTCGTCCTCATCGGCAACGTGGTGGGGTCGGCCATCATCGACGCTCGCGACGTCCCCGCGCTCGACTCCAATCCGGATGCCGCCCCGGCGTTCCTGGCGATGATCCTGATGGGTGCGGTGGTGGCCGTGCTCGGAATGGCGATCGGCGCTCTCACGCGCAATCCGCCGAGTGCCATCACCACCCTCGTGCTGTGGCCGTTGTTGGTGGAAGGAATCGTGGGCGGACTCCTCAGTTTGGCCTTCGACGACGACGTCGCCCGTTGGATGCCCTTTCAGAGCGGACTGAACTCGATGTTCCTCGAGCTGCCCGAGGACGGATTCGGGCGGTGGGGCTCACTGGGATACTTCGCGGCGTGGGTGCTGTTCGTCTCGCTGATCGCCGAGCGAAGCCTGAAGCGTCGCGACGCCTAAAGTTCTGTCGTCAACACGTCGCGACGGCGACGGGTGTCGAAGGGGGAGTCATGGCCGGTGACGGAAACAACATCGACGATCTGCTGTTGGAGAACCGCAAGTTCCCGCCGCCCGCCGACTTCCAGGAGAACGCTCTGGTGGCCGGCACCTTCCTGTACGACGAGGCCCGTGCCGACGACGAGGGATTCTGGGCCCGACAGGCCGCCGAGTTGTTGCACTGGGACACCGACTGGCACACGATCTGCGAGTGGAACCTGCCGTACGCGAAGTGGTTCGTGGGTGGAGAACTGAACGTGTCGTACAACTGTCTCGACCGTCATGTGTCGGCCGGTCGCGGCGACAAGGTGGCCATCCACTGGGAGGGCGAACCCGGCGACACGCGCACCATCACGTACGCACAGTTGCTCGACGAGACCAAGAAGTTCGCCAACGTCCTGAAGTCGCTCGGTGTCGCCAAGGGCGATCGCGTGAACATCTATCTGCCCATGATCCCCGAAGCCGCGGTGGCCATGTTGGCCTGCGCGCGCATCGGCGCCGCCCACAGCGTGGTGTTCGGCGGGTTCTCGTCGCAAGCGTTGGCCGACCGCATCAACGACGCGTCGGCCAAGGTGTTGATCACCGCCGACGGCGGCTACCGCCGGGGTGAGGTGTTCGCGTTGAAGCCGGCAGCGGACGAAGCGTTGGCGAGCACGCCCACCATCGAACACGTGGTGGTGGTGAAGCGTGGCGGCAACGACGTGAACATGATCGACGGGCGTGATCACTGGTATCACGACCTCATGGCCGATGCTTCGCTCGACTGCCCGGCCGAGCCGATGGACAGCGAGCAGTTGCTCTTCTTGTTGTACACCTCGGGCACCACCGGCAAGCCCAAGGGCATCATGCACACCACCGGTGGTTACCTCACGCACGTCACGTACACGCACAAGTACGTGTTCGATCTGCATCCCGACACCGACGTGTACTGGTGCACGGCCGACGTGGGTTGGATCACCGGGCACAGCTACATCGTGTACGGACCGTTGTCGAACGGTGCCACGCAGGTGATTTACGAAGGTGTGCCCAACTACCCGGGCAATGACCGCTTGTGGTCGATCGTCGAGAAGTACGGCGTCACCATCTTCTACACCGCGCCCACCGCCATCCGAACGTTCATGAAGTGGGGTGACCACGAGCCGGCCAAGCACGACATGTCGTCGTTGCGGTTGCTCGGCTCGGTGGGCGAGCCCATCAACCCCGAAGCATGGATGTGGTATCGCGACACCATCGGCCGCGGCACGTGTCCCGTCGTCGACACGTGGTGGCAGACCGAGACCGGCGGAATCATGATCTCGCCGTTGCCCGGTGCCACCACGCTGAAGCCCGGTTCGGCCACGTTCCCGTTGCCCGGCATCACCGCCGAGGTGGTGGACGAATCCGGGGCGCGCATCGACCACGGCGGCGGGTATCTCACGCTCACGCGACCGTGGCCCGGAATGTTGCGCGGTATCTGGGGTGATCCCGAGCGTTACAAGGAGACGTACTGGAGTCGCTACGGCGATCGGTACTTCGCCGGTGACGGCGCCAAGCTCGACGCCGACGGATACCTGTGGTTGCTCGGTCGCGTGGACGACGTGATGAACGTCAGTGGACACCGCATCAGCACCACCGAGGTGGAGAGCGCGTTGGTGTCGCACCCGGCGGTGGCCGAGGCCGCGGTGGTGGGAGCGAACGACGCCACCACGGGTCAGGCGATCATCGCGTACGTGACGCTGCGCGGCGGGTCGAGCGTCGACGAGGGTGATTTGCGCAATCACGTGGCCAAGGAGATCGGTGCGATCGCCAAGCCCAAGACGATCTACTTCACGCCCGAGCTGCCCAAGACGCGTAGTGGCAAGATCATGCGACGACTACTGCGTGACGTCGCCGAGGGTCGCAACCTGGGTGACACCACCACGTTGGCCGATGCCAGTGTGGTGAACGAGTTGCAACAGCGCGCCGCCGAATCCCCGTCCGAAGACTGACCCCCAACCCATTCATTGGGATCGCCGCGGGGTCATTATTGGGTCCTCATCTCCCCAACATCGAACGTGGGCGCTGGCTTGGGTCGGCCAAGGGTCATTATTGACCGCTGGGCGATCCCAACAGATGGGGTGTTTCAGTCGCGGAAGTTCTCGAACTGCAGCGGGATCCCCAGATCTTCGCCTTTCAGCAACGCGATCACGGCCTGCAGATCGTCGCGCTTCTTGCTGTTCACGCGAATCGAATCCCCTTGGGTCTGGCTGCTGACACCCTTGGGCCCTTTGTCCTTGATCAAACGGTTGATCTCGCGCGCCTTGTCCGAGGAGATGCCCACCTTGATGGTCACCACCTGGCGCACCGAGTTCTGGGTGGCTTCTTCGACCTTGCCGTAGTCGAGGCCACGCAACGAAACGCCCCGCTTCACGAGCCGCTCTTCCAACACCACCCGCAGGGCGTTCAGCCGGTCCTCGGTGATGGACCGCAGGGTGAGCACCAACTCCTTCTGCTCGATGGAGGAATCGGTGTTCTTGAAGTCGAATCGGGTGGCGATCTCGCGCTGGGCTTGGTCGACCGCGTTGCGCACTTCTTGGTGGTCGACTTCGGAGACAACGTCAAAACTGGCCATGCGGTCAGCGTAATCATCGACCTCATCGACCCGCGGGAGCAGGTTCCGCCGAGGTGGTGACGGGCGAGGTCGCGCCGATACGCTCACGCTTCGCATAAGTGGGGTCGGTGCCCGAGCGGCCAAAGGGAGCAGACTGTAAATCTGCCGGCACTGCCTACGTAGGTTCGAATCCTGCCCGGCCCACTCGATGAACACGACGAGCCGTCCCTGCGGGGGCGGCTCGGTGCGTGTCGGGGTACTTCTGGGTCCCGGAAAGTGCCGATTTCGGGCACATTTGGCACCCAGATCGCGGGGTCAGAGGAGTTTTTGCATCAGGACCATGTCGATCCAGCGGTTGAACTTGCGTCCCACCTCGATTTCCACCCCCACCTCGCGGAACCCGCAGGAGGCGTGCAGGGCCCGGCTGGCCTCCCCGGACGCCTCGATCCGGGCCATCACGGAGTGGAATCCGGAGGTGGCGGCCAGCTCGATCACCGCTGTGAGCAGGGCTTTTCCGATCCCGCGACCCCCCAAGTCCCGGCGCACGTACACCGAATCCTCCACCGTGGGCCGGTAGGCGGCCCGCTCCTTGTAGGGGCTCAGGCTGGCGAAGCCGACCACCTCGCCGTCGACCTCGGCGACAATGGTCGCAAAGGCGCCGCTACGGGCGGCCAGCCACTCGAGCTGGTCGTCCAGGCTGCGGGGCACGAGGTCCATGGTGGCCGTGGTGTTCTCGACCTCGTGGTTGTAGATCGCCCGAATGGCCTCGGCGTCGGCCAGAATCGCGGTCCGGATGATCACCGGACCGGGCGACGATCCCGAGCCGGACGACGGGTCGCGGGGTGGACTCTCGGGCACGACTCCAAACTAACGGCGAGCCCTCGGCCCAAGGTGGTTTCGCAGGTCAGGGCTATACACTCCCAAGCCGGTTCGTGGCTCCGCCACGTACCTGCGCCCTCTTAGCTCAGTCGGCAGAGCATTTCCATGGTAAGGAAAAGGTCGTCGGTTCGATTCCGACAGAGGGCTCAGCACTCGCGCAACGGGTGTCATACAACCGGGCAGCCAACCGGCTGCGCGCCAGGCGGCGTAGCTCAGTTGGTCAGAGCATCCGGCTCATAATCGGAAGGTCATCGGTTCGATCCCGATCGCCGCTACAGCAAGTCCACACAACCAGCAAGACACACTCACGAAGGAAAGAAAGCCATGTCGAAGGCGAAGTTCGAGCGCACGAAGCCTCATGTGAATATCGGAACGATGGGTCACATTGACCACGGTAAGACGACGTTGACGGCGGCGATTTCG
>JAJTEQ010000033.1 GCA_021298195.1 Ilumatobacteraceae bacterium | reverse complement strand
AGCGGATGTGGAGTGAACGATGACGAAGCTCGGAGGCAAGACCCGCGGCGCGATCCGACGCAACAACTGGTTGCCCCACGAAGCCAGTCGCCGCTTGCAACGCGACGCCATGACCGGTTTGGTGATGGTGTTGCTCGGATGTGTCGCGTTGCTGATCCTCGGGACCATGTCCGATTCGTTCACCGTGAAGTTCATCGACGGTCTGCCGCAGATGACCGACGGCACGCCGTGTCAGTTGTTGCAGGTGACTCCGTACGACGATCCCACCATGCCCATGCGGGCGATGGTCGATTGCGGGGACTTCGGTGGTCTGGGTGTGTCGGGAGTTCTACAACACCTGTTTCTCGCCCTCTCGGCGGTGGGCGTGATGTTGCTGTTGAGTGCGGTGTTCTCCCTGGTTCTCGCGTCGCGCATGCCCCGTGAGACATTGGCCGTGCCCATCTGCGTGGCCGCGGCCATCATCGGCATCGTGTCGGTCTGGTGGGGACTGCAGGGCGGCGGCCCGGCCTTGGTGTTCCAGGGTCCGCGCGACATCCCGGTGGCCGGGGTCCTGCGTGTCGGTGGTTCGGTCTCCACTCGCGAGGGTGCGGTGTCCTGGGGTGCAGGCCTGTTGGCGGCATCTTTCGTGCGCCTGACTCGCCCCTGACTCCGAACCCCGTCACACCCCCGTGTCATGGTGGGCCCCGTGAGGTTCTCTGCCCGTCCCCGATACACTCCCCGTGTCCATATCTCTGCCCCGTCCGGGGCCTCGGACCTCTCGGGGTCCGCGTCCGAAGGGAGTCACACGCCTCATGCGTGCCTATGAATTGATGATCATTCTCGACGGTTCGCTCGAAGAGCCCGTCGCCCAGCAGTGGGTCGCCACCGTCACCAAGGGTGTCGCGGCCGCGGGTGGTTCCATCCACGGCAAGGCCGATTGGTGGGGCAAGCGCCGTTTGGCCTACCCGATCAACAAGAAGGAAGACGGCTACTACATCGTCTTCAATCTCACCGCCCCCGGTGGTGCCCTCGACGAACTCGAGCGTTCCATGCGAATCGCCGACGACGTCCTTCGCCACAAGCTGCTCCGTCTTCCCGACGCCGAAGCCGCTCGCCGCGGCCTCGTGGCGGCCTGAGCCTCGTCTTTCGACCCCATCAACCACCAGTAACAGCAACCACCAGAGAAGACCCAGGAGCAGACATGGCATCGAACACCATCACCGTCGTCGGGAACGTCACCCGCGATCCCGAACTTCGCTACACCCAGTCGGGCAAGGCGACCGTGAACGTCGGTATCGCCGTCAACCGTCGTTATCAGGTCAACGGCGAGTGGCAGGAGCAGACCTCCTACATGAACGTCGTGGCCTGGGATCAGCTGGCCGAGAACATCGCCGCGTCGCTGACCAAGGGCACCCGCATTTTGGCCACCGGCCGCCTCGACATCCGCGAGTACACCGACCGCGAGGGCGCCAAGCGCACCGCGGTCGACATCATCGCCGACGAGATCGGACCGACCCTTCGTTGGGCCACCGCCACGATCGAGCGCACGCCCGGTCGCGGAAGTGGCGATGGTGGCTCGGCCCCCCGACCCAGCAACCGCGGCGGCGCGTCCGCCCCGGCCGACGACGGGTACTTCGGCGACGAAGAGCCCTTCTGATCCAACCCTTTCTCCACATCGAATCTCACACACAAGGAACACCGCAATGAGCAAAGACTCCAAGAAGCCCGTCCGGGGCCGCGCCCCCAAGGACAACGGTCGCAAGTTCAAGAAGAAGGCCAACGTCCTCTCGGCCGAGAAGATCGAGTACATCGACTACAAGGACATCAACCTGTTGCAGCGCTTCATGTCCGATCGCAGCAAGATCCGCGGTCAGCGCCTGAACGGCAACACGGTTCAGCAGCAGCGTGAACTGGCCACCGCCATCAAGAACGCTCGTGAAATGGCGTTGTTGCCCTACACCAAGCGCGTGGCGTCGGTGGGTCGTGGTGGTCCGCGTGGTCCGCGTGGCCCGCGCACCGAGGAAATGGTCGATCAGGTCACCGAGACCGAGATCAACGACATCGATGACGTCGACACCGGCGTCGAGGTCGACACCGCCATCGACAACGAGGGCGAGGAGGCCTGATCATGAAGGTGATTCTTCGTTCCGACATCAACGGCCTGGGCAAGCGCGGCGACATCGTCGAGGTTGCCGATGGTCACGGTCGCAACTTCTTGTTGCCCCGCGGATTGGCCATCACCGCCTCCGAGGGAGCCGTGTCGCAGGCCGCGTCCATGCGTCGTCGTCGCGACCTGCGCGATGCCGCCGATCGCGACGCCGCTCAGACCGTGGCCTCGACCTTGGTGGCCAAGGTCATCGAGATCAAGGTGAAGTCCGGCGCCGAGGGCCGTTTGTACGGTTCGGTGACGGCCGCCGATGTCGCCAGCGCGGTGCTTTCCCAGACCGGCATCGATCTTGATCGCAAGAAGTTGAGCGTCCCGGATCACATCAAGTCCTTGGGCGAGTACAGCGTGACGGCCCGCTTGCACCACGACGTGCAGTTCGGCATCAACATCAACGTCATCTCCAAGTGATGACTCCGGGCCGTCGGTCCGGGCTTGTCCACAGTCAATCCACAGGGTTATCCCTCTAGTGGTGCACAACCCGCGTCAGGCAGGATGTTGAGCCATGGCCACCCGCGTCCCCCCGCACAACCTGAACGCCGAAGAGTCGTTGCTCGGCGCCATGTTGCTCTCGCGCGAAGCGGTGAACACCGCCTCGGAATCGGGCATCAGCGTCGAACACTTCTACAAGCCGGCGCACCAACACGTCTTCGATGCCATGCGTTCGCTGTTGACCGTGGGCGAGCCCGTCGATCCGGTGACCGTGGCCGACGAACTTCGCCGAGTGGGTCTGCTCGACGAGATCGGTGGGCTCGACTTCTTGCTGAAGTTGCAGAACTCCACGCCGGTCATCGGCAACGTGGGTCGCTACGCCAAGATCGTCCTCGACACCGCATCGCTGCGTCGACTCATCGGAGTGGCCAGCGAGATCGCCGAGATCGCCTACACCGAGCCCGACGACGTGGCCAAGGCGCTCGATGACGCGGAGTCGCGCGTGTTCGCGGTGGCCGAACAACGCGTGGTCGACTCCACGCGCCCGTTGCGTGAACTCCTGGAGGCCGCATCGGACGAGTTGGAGAAGCGCTTCGACAGCAAGGTGCAACTGACCGGTGTGCCCACGGGCTTCGCCGACCTCGACGCCAAGATCCTCGGTCTGCAGAAGTCGTCGTTGGTGATCGTCGGAGCCCGCCCGGCCATGGGCAAGACCGCCTTCGCGTTGAACATCGCCACCAACGTGGCCCAGAAATCCGGTTTGCCGGTGCTCATCTTCTCGTTGGAAATGAGCCACAGCGAACTCACCATGCGAATCCTGGCCAGCGAGGCCCGCGTGGATTCCAACAAGCTGCGAACCGGCAACCTCACCGTCGCCGAGTGGTCGCACATCAACAACGCCATCGGCCGCCTCGACCAGCACCTGGTCTTCCTCGACGACAACCCCCGCGTCACCGTCATGGAGATTCGCGCCAAGGCCCGTCGTCTGAAGGCGAAGTATGGCGGGATCGGTTTGATCGTCATCGACTACCTGCAGTTGATGAGTGGCAGCAACACCGAGAGTCGCCAGTTGGAAGTCAGCGAGATCAGCCGAAACCTGAAGATCCTGGCGCGCGAACTGGAGGTGCCGGTGATGGCGCTCAGCCAGCTCAGCCGCCAACTCGAAACGCGCCAGGACAAGCGCCCGCAACTGAGCGACCTGCGCGAGAGTGGCTCACTCGAACAGGACGCCGACATCGTGATGTTCCTGCACCGTCCCGAGATGTACCGCAACGAAAAGGGCGACGCCGCCGACAATGCCGAGAAGGGGTTGGCCGAGGTCATCATCCAGAAGCACCGTGCCGGGCCCACCGGAACGGTCAAGTTGGTGTTCATGGGCGACATCACACGGTTCGAGAACGCCAGCCGTCGTGACGACGTCGATTACGAGGGTCGCTGACCCGAACGGTGTCGGTACAGGGCGTCAGCCGGCCGGGATCACGATGGGGTCACCCTCGGGTTGCCACAGCCACGCGCCGAACTGCTTCTCCATCGGCGGATTCGGATCCATCAACAGCTCCATGGCGTGCGCCTTCTCCTCGGCGGTGAAGTCACGGGTGTTGTGGCAGAACTCGACCGTGTTGCCCTCCGGATCGCGGATGTAGATCGAGCGACAGAACTCGTGGTCCACCTCGAGCACCGCGTGGCCGTGTGCGCGCCACCGTTCGCGATGACGTTCCAGGTCGGCCATGGTGGGGGCATCGAACGCCAGATGGTTGGCCCACCACGGAAGCCCGGCCCCCTTGTTCAGATTGGTCTCGTACCCCGCGAGGCTGTCGACGTGGATCTCCCAGAAAGCGATCATGCCCTGCTCGCCCGACGGGCTGGTGCCGGTGGAGTAGAAGAAGTGCTTGGAGAATCCACCTTCGGGCGTGGGTGCGGTGACCGTCTTGACCAATTCGAATCCCATGACGTTCGTGTAGAAGTCGTAGTTGGCCTTGGTGTCGTGGATGGCGATGGCCACGTGATGGAAACCCATGCCCGCAGTCTTACCAAGTCGGCCTCGGCTGGCACAATGGGAACATGTTTCTCGGCGACGATTTGTTGAAGTGGTTGGTGCTCGCCCTCGGCGGCGCGCTCTTCGCCGGCAACACCTTGGCCATCATCAAGCCACCGCCGCGCGCCAAGGAGGGCGACCTGCCCCGTGCCCCGGTCAGCCGCAGTGCCTTCATGGCCGGCGTGGGTCTGATCGCCGCCGTCTGGGCCCTGGCCTCGCTGGTGTCGTCGTGAGCACGGAGTCACGATGAGCGACCGCCTGCAACAGCAACTCGATTTCCTGATGGAGATCGATCGTCTGAAGTCGGTGAATCGTCAGACGCTGATCACCGACGGCACGCGTCGTGAGAACACCGCCGAGCACTCGTGGCATCTGGCGATGTTCGCTCTCGTGCTGGCCGAGCACGCCAACGAGAACATCGACCTGTTCCACGTGCTGTCGTTGTGCCTGGTGCACGACATCGTCGAGATCGACGCCGGCGACACTTTCGCCTACGACACGACGGCGTACACCGACAAGGATGAACGCGAGCAACGCGCCGCCGAGCGACTGTTCGGTCTACTGCCCGAGGATCAGCACGCGCGCTTTCGCGCATTGTGGGAGGAATACGAGGCGATGGAAACTGCCGAGAGTCGCTTCGCCAACTCCGTCGACCGCATGCAGCCCGCCATGTTGAATCACCTGGTGGGTGAACTGTCGACCTGGCGCGAACACGGCATCAGTCGACCCCAAGCGATCAAGCGTTTGTCGCCCATCGGTGACGGCTCCGCGCGTTTGTGGGAGCACACCCAAGAGGTCATCGCCGAAGCGGTGCGGCGCGGCAACCTCACGGAGTGACGACACCTTCGGCGCCCACCACCTTGCCGTCGACGATCGTGAGCAGATACCACCCGCGCACCTCGATGTCGGCCGGAGCGGACTCACCGTTGGCGATCGCCCACAATGTGGTCGGCGCGAGGTACGCGTTGCGGGCCTCTCCGGGTTCGGCATCACCGGTGACCACCGACGCGTACAGAAGATCCTCGAGGAACGCGGGGTACAACTGGTCGCCATCCGATGATCGAATGAACTCGCCGTCGTACTGGACCACGTCGAAGTTGATCCCGCGTTCTTCCTCGTCGTAGACGCTGTGCAGGAATCCCCAATAGGTGCCGTCGGGCAGATTCCGCTGAATACGAGAGTTCGTCACCCACTCGGCGCGCACCTCCGCGCTGCGCTCGGGCACGATCGGCGCGTCGACCGGTGTCCAATCGTCCAGCAACTGATCGAACGTGCCGTCGCCGAACGGATCGTTCTCGATGGTGACGGGCGGAGCGACGGTGCCGTTCGTCGACTCGGTCGACGGTGGTTCGATCGATATCTCGGATGCGTCGACCGAATCGCCGGTGATCGACGTGTCCGGATCGGGGTCGATCGCCTCCGGTTCGCGATTCGCGTTCCAGTGGTACGCCCCGGCTGCGAGGGCACAGACCGTCACCAGTCCGAAGAATTTCGAGGTCTTCGACATCTCAGAGTTTGCGCAACCGCACGTCGCTCACGCGATGATCGGCGCCCTTGCGCAGGATCAACGACGCGCGATCGCGGGTCGGGGCGATGTTCTCACTCAGGTTCAATCCGTTGATTCCCTGCCAGATGCCGCGGGCGGTCGCGACCGCCTCGTCGCGCGAGAGGTGCGCGAAGTGCCGGAAGAAACTGTCGGGGTTCTGGAACACCGAGTCGCACAGGCTGAGGAAGCGATCGACGTACCACGTCTCGATGTCGCTCTCGTCGGCGTCGATGTAAATCGAGAAGTCGAAGTAGTCGCTGACGAACTCGGCGGCCTCGCTTCCGGGCGCACCGACCTGCAACACGTTGAGACCCTCGAGGATCAAGATGTCCGGCTGGCACACCGTGACGTGCTCGCCCTCGACGATGTCGTACACCACGTGGCTGTACACCGGCGCATCCACGGTCGGACGTCCACTCTTCAATTCGCGCAGGAATCGCAGCAGATTGCGGGTGTCGTAGCTCTCGGGAAAGCCCTTGCGGTTCATGATGCCGCGTTCCTCGAGCACGTGGTTGGGTTGCAAGAAACCGTCGGTGGTGATGAGGTCGACCTTGGGGTGGTCGGGCCAACGCGCCAGGAGCGCCTGCAGAATTCGGGCGAAGGTGCTCTTGCCCACGGCCACGCTGCCGGCCACGCCGATGACGTAGGGAACCTTGGGAGCCAATGTTCCGAGGAACGTGGCGCTGACCTTGTGCAGGTTCTGCGTGGCCGAGACGTAGAGGTTGAGAAGGCGGGTGAGCGGCAGGTACACCGCGGCCACTTCGTCGAGGTCGATGCGCTCGTTGATGCCGCGCAGGTTCTCGAGATCGGCCTCGCGCAGCGTCATCGGCGTCGCGGCGCGAAGGTCGGCCCACTGCTGGCGGTCGAACGAGACGTAGCGCTCAGTCACGGCGAGGGACGCTATCTGCCCGGCGAGACCGCGTTGGGTCCGGCAGTCAATACTTCGACGCCGGTGTCGGTGACCAGCACCATGTGTTCGAACTGAGCGGTGCGCTTGCCGTCGGCGGTGACCGCGGTCCAGTCGTCGTCCCACATGTGGAATTGCCAGGTGCCCAAGGTGATCATGGGTTCGATGGTGAACACCATGCCGGGCTTCATGATGATGTTGTTGCGCGGGTCGTAGTAGTGCAGGACCTGGACGTCGGTGTGGAACTGCTCTCCGATGCCATGACCGATGAAGGCGCGCACCACGCCCATGCGGTGCGTCTTGGCGTGGTCCTCGATGGCCTTGCCGATGTCGCTGAGAGGACGTCCGGGCACCACGGCCTCGATGCCGCGCCACATGCACTCCTCGGTGACCTTCACCAACAGGCGGTCCTCGGCGCTGACGTCGCCCACCATGAAGGTGGCGTTGGTGTCGCCGTGCACCCCGTTCACGAAGCAGGTCACGTCGAGGTTGATGATGTCGCCGTCCTCGATGACGGTGCTGTCGGGAATGCCGTGGCAGATGACTTCGTTCAGACTGGTGCACACGCTCTTGGGATAGCGGTGATAGTTCAGCGGGCTGGGGTAGGCGCCTCGTTCGATGGTGAGGTCGTGGACGAAGACGTCGATGTCGTTCGTGGTCATGCCCGGCTTCACGAACTCACCGGCCAGACGCAGGATGTCGGCGGCCATCTGGCCCGCGTACCGCATGCGCTCGATGATCTCGGGAGACTTCACCGCGGATTCGTTCCAGCGCGTCACTTCGCCGGTGGCCGCGTAACTGGGTTTGACGATGTGGTCGGGGACGGCGCGCATCGGCGAGACGACCCCGGGTTCGATGCGGCCCTCGAGTCCCTTGTGGCAACGCTTGTAACGGCGACCCGAACCACACCAGCAGTCGTCGTTCGATTGAGGCAGCACCTCGGGGGCCCGACGACGAGTGGGACGGGGCTCGCTGGTCACGCGGACAATCTACCGAGCCGAGGTCGGTGTGGTTCTCGCGACCCATTCAACGTCAAGTGGACATGGTTCATTCTCGTTGGCACACCCGACCGGGAGAGAACATGATTCAGACGAGCAGTCAGACACTCAATCAAACAACCGTCAAGCGCACCTCCGCGGTGCGCACCCCCGAGGTGGCGGTGGGCGCGCTGATCATCGCGGCCTGCGTGATCGGAGCGATGACCTGGAGCCGGTCCGCGGTGGTCGGCACCTCGGTGTTGGTGGTGACGTCCGACGTGAAGCGGGGTGAGGTGTTGGAAGAGTCCGACTTCGGCACGATCACCCTCACCAGTTCCGACGACATCGAACTGGTGCGGGCGTCGTCGTTGGATGATGCCATCGGCTTGCGGGCCACGGTCGACATTCCGTCCGGCACGCCGCTGACCCCGGCTCAACTCGGCTCGGTCAGCCCGATCGCCAGCGGCGAGGGTCTGGTCGGCCTGACCGTGGCACTCGGTGAAGCGCCCGCCGACATCGAGGCCGGGGATTCGGTGCGGCTACTCACCCTGACGCGCCAGACCGACGGCTCCGCCGCATCGGCCGTCGAGTCGGCGATCTTCGAGGTGTGGGACGTCACACCCTCCGATCCATTGGATGGCAGTCGCGTGGTGACGCTGAAGGTCGGTGTCGAGGAGGCGGTCACTCTTCTCGGCCGCGAGGAGATCCGACTCATGAAGGTGAACCCGTGAGCGATGAACTGATCGACGATCTGGTCGAGGTGCTCTCCGGGGCCATGATCGACGCTCGACACGAGGCGCGCACCGCCGGACGGTCGCTCGGCCTCGTCGACGAGGAGCGAGTGGTTCGCGATGCGGCTCGGGTCTTCTTCGATGACCCCCGGCACGTCGCCGACATGGCTCTCGAAGTCGACCTCACGAAACGGGCCATCGACATGGTGCTCGGGTGCGGGCCGTTGCAAGTTCTGTTGGATGACCCGGACATCACCGACATTCACGCGCGAGGAAGCCGACCGGTGTGGGTGAAGCACCGTGATGGCCGGCGCGAGCAACGTGCTCCGTTGGCCGACAGCGACGACGAACTGATCGCGCTGGTGCGCACGCTGGCCACGCGCAGTCGTCATGGTGAGCGTCGCTTCGACGCCAGTACGGCCGAGTGCAATCTGTGTCTACCCGATGGAAGTCGCCTGTTCGCGGTGATGGACGTCTCCACGGAACCGTCGTTGGTGGTTCGCAAGCATCAATTCCAGTTGTCGTCCCTGGAGCAACTGGTGAGCGGTGGTCTCATGAGTCGGGAGGTGGCGCGTTTCCTGCGCGCGGCCGTGCTGGCGCGCCGCAACATCGTCGTGGTGGGTGGTACCGGCAGCGGAAAAACCACCTTGTTGCGCGCGCTGATCAACGAGATCCCCGTCCACGAGCGCATCGTCACCATCGAGGACGCGTACGAGTTGGGAATCGATCGGTTCGCCGATCTGCATCCCGATCACGAGGCGTTGCAAACCCGGGGCGCCAACGTCGAGGGTCGCGGAGCGATCGATCTGGCGTCGCTCACACGCATGGCCCTGCGCATGGACCCGGATCGGGTGATCGTCGGTGAGGTGCGTGGCGCCGAGGCGTTCCCCATGGTGCTGGCCATGAGCCAGGGCAACAACGGCTCCATGTGCACGTTGCACGCCGACAGCACCCGGTCGGCGTTCTCGAAGTTGGCCGCGTACGTCAGCATGGCGGACACCGGCTTGCCCATCGACATCGTGAACGTGCTCATCGCCAACGCCCTTCACGTGGTGGTGCACGTGGAGATTCGCGACGGCGTGCGGCGTGTCACCAGTGTCCGTGAGGTGGTGGATGCCGACGGCCCGCGGGTGGTGTCGAACGAGTTGTTCGCCATGGTGGACGACGGCGACTCCGAGGCTCGGGCCCAGTTTCCCATGACCACCGAGCTGGCCGTGACTCTGGCGCGCCACGGATACGGCCAACCCTTGGTGCGCTCATGAACGACACGGTGCGGTCATGAACGACATGATGCGGTTGTGTCTCGGGCTGGCGCTCGGTGGAGGCGCCGTGTCGATCCTGTGCGGACTTCGGGGAATACAGGTGTTGGAACTCCGTCGACCACGGACGACGCGTCGCTCCACCGGCGACGAAACCACGTTGGTGGAGGCGTTGGCGGTGTGGACCGAACAACTGCGTGACACCATGGCCGGGGCGCGCGGCTTGGAGCAGGCGTTGGTCGCCACCGCGGCCACCGCTCCCGACCCTCTCCGTCCCGCCGTGCAGCGGTTGTCGTCGCGTCTGGGCATGATGCCGTTGCCCCGGGCGTTGAGGGGTTTGGCCACCGACGTCGATCATCCGTTGGCGGACTTCGTGACCGCCGCGCTCATGGTGGCCGCGGAGAACCACGTGCGCGATCTGGTCTCGCTGCTCACGCACCTGGCGGAGTGCTGTCGAGACGATGTGCGCATGCGTACCCGAGTGTGGGTGGCCCGGGCCCGCTTGCGCAGTGCGGTGCGCATCATCACCGTCGTCATCGTCGCCTTCGTGGTCGGACTCGTCGTGCTGCAACGTGACTATTTGCGCGCCTATGCGTCGGGATCGGGGATCGCGGTTTTGCTGGTGATCATCACGATGTTCGTGACCTCCCTCGTGATGTTGGTGCGACTCGGCCGATTCGAGTCGGTCAGTCGATTCATCGCTCGTGATGCGGCGGGCGTGGCATGATCGTGCTGTTCGGTCTCGGTGTCGGCCTCGGGCTGTGCATGATCCTGTGGTCGTGGCGCACTCATCGTGACCGGGCCATCGACCTCGCCCTCGACCGCTTTCGCGTCGATGCCCGCAATCTGGCGGTGTGTGAACGTGATCCCCGCTCGTTGGCGGCGGAGCGGTTGTTGGTTGCCGTGGCTGGTGTTGCCCTGCCCGTCGTCATGTACATCGTGACCTCGCTGGCCGGAACCCCCGTGCGCGCCGAACTGTGCCTCGTCGCGTCGGCTGCTGGTGCGATCGTCGGCTTCCAGTTTCCGGTGTGGCAGTTGCGTGACCGGGCTCGCGTGATGCGCCGCGACTTCCGCGCCTCATTGTCGGCGTACCTCGATTTGGTGTCGATACTTCTCGCGGGTGGTGCCGGCATCGAGACCGCACTGGTGGCGGCCGCTCGTGTGGGCGAGGGTCCGTCGTTCGAGTCGGTCGCCCGTTGCCTCGACGTGGCCCGGGTGTCGCGGCGCTCCCCATGGGACGTGTTGGCCGAGCACGGTGAGCGCATCGGAGTCGACGAATTGCCGCAACTCGCATCCACCATTCGGCTGGGCGGAGAGCAGGGAGCGCGCATGACGGCGTCGCTGGTGGCCAAGGCGTCGTCGATGCGTGCCAAGCAGATGGCCGACGTGGAAGCGCGGGCCAATTCGGCGACCGAACGGATGGGTCTACCGATGGTGCTGCTCTTCCTCGCGTTCCTGGTGTTGCTCGGATATCCCGCCATGCAGATGATCGGCGCCGGCTTCGGTGCGTGAGTTCTCGAAACACAACAAGAGAAGGAGAGAAGAAACATGAATCACTTCCGGCAACTCTGGGAGTACTACAACGTTCGATTCGCGGCGTCGCGCGACGCCGACCGTGATCGGGGAGAGGTGAGCGCCACCACCGTCGTGTTGGCTGCGGCTCTCATCGCCTTGGCATTGTCGGTGGGCGTCATCGTGTCGGGCAAGGTGCGCGACAAGGCCACCAACCTGGATCTGGGCTGACGGATGATGACGCGGCGGGACGATCGCGATCGGGGAGAGGTCTCCACCCAGGTCATTCTGGTGGTGCCGGTGATCGTCCTGCTGCTGGTGTTGGCGATCCAAGCGGCGTTGGTGTTCCATTCCGGAGCCGTGGCCGGGGCCGCGGCGTCGCGAGGTGCGTCCACGGCGGCGGGAGCGGAGTTCGCGGGCATGGTTGCCGCGGTGTCGGGGGTTCGGGCAGCGTCCGACACCGTGACCGAACTCGGTGCCGAGTTGGCGACCACCCCCACGGTCACGATGGTCGACGGCGTGGTGACGTTCACGGTGGAGGTGCGGGTACCACGTGTCGCGCCGTTCTTTTCCGCCACCGTCACCCGCGTGGTGATCGAACCCCTCGAACGCACGACGACGGAAGCCGATCGATGAGACGTGACCGTGGAAGTGCCGCCGTCGAGATGGTGCTGTTGACGCCGTTACTGGTGTTGTTGCTGCTGTTCGTGGTGCACGTGGGTCGGGCCGGTGACGGAATGACCGCGGTACGTCACGCCGCCGATCAAGGGGCTCGGGCCGCGTCGATGGTGTCGTCGGGCCGAATGGCCGACGTGGCCCGTCGTGCCGTCGAGAAAGATCTCGCTCGGGCCGATCACTCGTGTGCGGATCCGTCGGTGAGCGTGCGGACGTCCGTGGTGGGCGAGACCACGTGGGTGACCGTTCAGGTGGTGTGTTCGACCTCATTCGACGGCCTGAGTTTGCTCGGCGCGGGCGGTGTCCGTATGTCGGCGTCGTCGACGGAGATCGTCGATCGGTACCGAGGTGGGGACTGATGGTGGCGTTGTCGAAGCCAAACGTGCGTGATCGCGGTGTGGTGACCGCGTTCGTGTTGGGTTTGGTGATGTGCTTCGTGGTGATCGCCGGACTGGCCGTCGACAGTGGTCGTCTGGTGGCCGCCCACGTGACGGCGGGCGATCACGCCGAGAACGCGGCCCGGGCCGGAGCCCAAGAGGTGACCCTCGTGCGCGCGGGTTGGCGTTTGCTCGACCCCCGACGAGCGGCCGCCTCGGCGCGGGCGTACCTGGACGCAAACGGGCTCGACGGCGACGTGCGCGCCGACACCGCATCCGTCACGGTGACCGTACGTGTGCGGCAGTCGACCACCTTGTTGTGGTTGGTGGGCATCGGGGATCGGGTGGCATCGTCTACGCGCACCGCGCGATTGGTGAGCACGTGAACGGAGACGTCGCCCCCGTCGTCATCCGGGCCGCGTTGGTCGTTGGTGCGTTGTCATTGTCCTGGATCGTCGGCTCGTTGCTGCTCGACGTCGTTCGTCTGGTGCGTGGGGCGTTGACCACCCGAACCTTCATGGGAGTGGTGGCGCGCTATCTGGTGGTCGGCGCGGCGGTGACGCCAGTGGTGCATGGTGGTGGTGTGGCACGGGCCGCGACGTGTGACGTCGACACGGATGAATCCGATCGTGGTGACTCGTCTCCGCTGTGGCTCACACCGGTGGTGTCGGGGGTGACCGCCTTGGGTGTGGTGGTCGGTCGGGACAAATGGCGTCGACGAAGCGATGCATCACCGTCGACGGTGGAGCTGCTGAGCGGTGATGATCTGGGTCGAGACGAACTCGTCATCGATGAACGCGTCGAAGGCCCGAGTTGTGTTCCGCCCCACGACTTCGTGGCCGGAGTGCTGGGTCCGGTGTCGGTGACGACCGCCGACGGAGATCGCGTGAAGTTCGTCCGGGCCCGCAGCGAGGAGCTGCTGGTGTGGTTGGCCCTGCATCCGTCCAAACGGTTCCGGTCGATGGCCCGCGCCGACATCTGGGCCGAGCCGGTGAAGGACTCCACCTTCGCGAACATCACCAGTGATGCGCGTCGAGCGCTGCAGGTGGTCGCGCCCGGCGGTTCGGGTCTGGGGGTGACCCTCAATGACGAGCTGGTTCTCACCGGGGTGGTGAGCGACGTGGAGATTCTGCGCCGGTGCGTCGATCACGCCCGGCGGCGGCCGGAAGAAGGCGGGCTGGAGGCCCTGCGCTACGGATTGTCGCTGGTGCGGGGCACCCCCTTTTCCGGTGCGTCGTATATATGGAGCGATGCCACCGGATTGGCCACCGACGCCGTGATGTTGGTGGTGCGGGCCGCCAGCATGTTGGCCGACATGTGTGCCGACGCCGACGACCCCGACGGGGTGTACTGGGCCACGGGACAGGGATTGTTGGCGGTGCCGGGCCAGGAAGACCTCTTGGCCGTGCGGCTGCGACTGCACGCGGAGCGGCAGGATCGCGTCGGTCTCACCACGGAGTGGCGCGCCTATTTGCGGATGTTGGCCGCCGACCCGTGGAGTGACGGCACCCCGTCGCCGGCCATGTCACGGTTGTGGGAGGAGTTGGGGGCGATCATCAGACCGGAATGATCGGTTGGCCGTCGGGACGATGCACCGCAACCGAACCATCGGCCTGCCGCACCGTGGTGTATCCGTCGTTCTTCAATCGATTGTGTCGCGGGCAGAGAGGTGCACCGTTCGGTGGTGACGTGGTTCCGCCGTCGGACCATGGTCGGAGGTGATCGATCTGAGTGTGAGGGAGGCCGCATCCGGGCCAGATACACCGTCGGCCTCTGAGGAAGATCGCTTCGCGAGACGCTCCGGTGAACAATCGAGATCGCCGGCCGAGGTCGATGACGGTGGATGAGGCGTCCATCACCACGCGCCGTACCTGCCCGAGCAACGACAAGGTGACGGCAGCGATGGGATCAACGGCGATTCCACCCACGGTGTCACACCGGCGCGTGGCGAAGGTGTCCGGCGTGCCGGCCAACGAGGGCAGAGGGGTGTTGTCGGCGATGGCGCGCAAGGCGGCTTCGTAGGTGGCGCCGTCGATGACGATGTTGACGAGGGGTTCCACCGCCAGGGGCAGAGTGTCGGCGGCCGCGGCGAAGATGGCGTGCAGAGCGTCGGCTCGACGCTGACGAGCCGTGCGCGGCAGATCGTCGAGGCCCAGGCGATCGCGCTCGGCCAGATCGGCCTGCAGTTCGCGTTCGCAGAAGCGTTGGTGCACCTCGTGCATGAGAGTGCCCTGAATGTTGCCCACCTTGGCGTCGATGTAGGTGGTGTCGTCGAAGGTGTGAATTGAGGCATCGCGATCGTCGTGGACGAGATCGCTGTGGCGGTGGGTTCCATCGGCGTCGGTGAGTTGTTCCCAGCGCTGGGTGGCCGTGTTGAACGTGTCGATGTCGAGAGTGGTGGCCCATTCCAGAAAGAGAGGCATGAACTCGGCCACGTGAGCGGTGACCCGCTTGTTCTGGTGCAAGGCACCCAAGCGACGGACATGGTCGGGCGCGATGGTGCCGGCGAAGTAGTGCCGACCCACCTCGGGATAGTCGGCGATGAGCCGGGCCGCGATGGACAGATCGTTGGCCTGGCGGGCCGAGAGACGGGCCACGGAGCGGGCCCAGGACGACACCTTCACGTAGCCGTCGGCACGATGGAGGTTGGCCGAGTACACCTGGGCGGCGAGGAGGGACTTGGTGGCCTCGACTTGGCGGGCCATGATTTCGAGTTCTTGCAGCAGAGTCGCGGCGTCGCGCACCGAGGTGACGAAGGGGAGTTCGTCGACGATGCGCTGCAAAGCGGGAAGTACGGCGACCGGCGAACCCGTGTGGGTTCCGACGGTCTCGGTTGTCACGTTCACTCCTTTCGGCTTGCTGATCACCGTATTCAGGGGGTGTGGCAGAGTTTCCGAACCTCGAGGTAAGTGGTCAGCCGTCGGCTTTGCCATTCATGCCGAGGGCCTTCATCGCCTCGCGCACGGAGTTCACGCGCACGACCTTGATGTCGACGTCGACCTCGGGCGACTTCGCCGGCACGATGGCGGTGCCGAACCCGAGTCGGGCGGCCTCGGCCAGACGCCGCGACGCATGGGGCACCTGGCGGACCTCGCCACCCAAGCCCACTTCACCGAACGCCACCACGTCGGGTCGCATGGGTTGGTGTCCGAGCGCCGACAACACGGCGAGGCACAGTCCGAGGTCGCTACCGGGTTCGGTGATCTTCACACCGCCGACCACGGACGCGTACACGTCGTGTTGACCCACCGGCTGACGCAAGCGTTGCGACAACACGGCCAGCAACATGGACAGGCGCGTGGAATCCAGACCCTGCACACTGCGCCGGGGAGGAGTGTCACCCTTCACCGCACTGGTGAGCACCTGAAGTTCGACCATGAGTGGCCGTTGGCCCTCGAGTGTGGGAATGACCACGCTGCCGGCGATACCGGTTTGACGATCGGCGAGGAAGAGTGCGCTGGGATCGGGGACGCCGCGAAGACCCTGCTCGACCATCTCGAACAATCCCAACTCGGTGGTGGGACCGAAGCGGTGCTTCGACGCGCGCAACAACCGCAAGGCGTGATGTCGATCACCCTCGAACTGCAGCACGGTGTCGACGACGTGTTCGAGCACGCGTGGCCCGGCCAGGCCACCTTCCTTGGTGACGTGACCCACCAGGATGACGGGCACGTTGCGACGCTTGGCCTCCATGACCAGTTTGTGGGCGCAGCCGCGCACTTGCACCACGCTGCCGGGTGACGAACCCAGCTCGGGATCGATCATGGTCTGGATGCTGTCGATGATGACCAACTCGGGCTCGAGTTCGTCCATGGCCTTCACCACGTGGGGCAGAACGGTTTCGGCCAACAGCCACAAATCGGGTCGGACGGCGTCGAGGCGCTCGGCGCGCATGCGCACCTGTTGCGCGCTCTCCTCGGCCGATACGTACAGCGTGCGACCGGGCCACGCGGCCAACGCCTGCAACAGCAACGTGCTCTTGCCGATACCCGGCTCACCACCAAGCAAGGTGACCGAGCCCGGCACCAGTCCACCACCGAGAACGCGATCGAGTTCGCCGATGCCCGTGGAGCGCGGAGTGCCGTGCGTGGTGTCCACTTCGCCGATGCGTTGAGCGGTCGCCGCGGGCACCAACGCCAGACCAGCGGCCAGTGACGCGATGTCGGACGCGTTCGGATCCTCGACGTCTTCGACCAAGGTGTTCCAGGCACCGCACGCCGAGCACTTGCCGTTCCACTTGGGATATGACGCCCCGCAGTCGGAGCAGTTGTAGACGAGACGCAGGCGGGCCATGGGCGAAGGTTAGGCGTCGGGTGTGGCGTTCGAGTTGGGAGCGTTGCGACGTTCACGAGGAGGCATCGGTCGCTTGCGACGTCGTGCGAGCAGCACCGTCACGATCAACAGTCCCATGATGATCAACCACGCTCCGAGCACGAAGCCGATGATCGTGGCGATCGTCTTCCAGACACTGCCGTCCACCTTGGTTTCCGACGTTCCCAACACCACGGTCTGGGCGGTTCCGTCGATCGGGGCGTTCCAGATGACACCACCATCGGCGACGGTGCCGGTGCTCTTCTTGATCTCACCGGGCAGGTTGGCCGACAACGTGAGAGAGAACGACGTGTTCAGGTCGACACCCAGTTTTTCGGCGGTGCTGCGCCACGGGGTCGCACCGATCAGATTGCTGAGGTCGGCATCACTGAACGCCTCGACTCCGCCGACCAACTGCACGGTGGCATCGAGAGTGGTGTTGACCGTTCGACCGTCGACGGTGCGCTTCAGGGCGGGAGACAGTAGTGGACCATTCGGCCCGCTGATTTGGGTCAACGCATCGGTGGCTTCGGCCGGTGATTCGAAGGGATAGCTCACCACCACGCGCAACCCACCACTGTTCACCTGAGTCGGACCTTCGACGGTCCAACCACTGGTGATGAGGTCGTCCAGGCGAAGATCCTCGGCCAGACCCGGCACCAACGTGGCGGCTTCGGCGTCTATGTCGACGGTGACCGTGATGGTGCCGGCACCGGAGTCATCGGCGGTGACATCGATGTACATGTCGACCCGACACCCGGTGAGCACCAGCAAGAGGGCACCGACGAGGGGGACAAAGCGACGCCACGACACAACGCGAGGTTAGTTCGTGGCTCGTCTCGTTCAGAGGTAGATGGGGCCGTGTCCTTCGCGAACCTTGAGGTAGCTGGAATCCTGGGAAGCCTTGAATCGAGCGGTGCCACCGAAGTCCGCCACCAGAGCATCACCGAAGGCATTGGTAGTCCTGGTCGACAGGCTCATGGAACGATCATGTCGCGACGACGTCCTTCCGTCGGCAACGATCTAGAGAAAGAAGGAGTTGTGTGTGACGAGGTATCGCGGATTGCTGACCGGGTGTATCGCAACGGCGCTCATCGTCGCGTGTGCGGGTGAGCAGGCGGCGGCACCGACGACCACGACGATTCCGGCCACCACCACCTCGACGACCAGCACGACATCGACCAGCACGACGTCGTCGACGTTGCCTCCAACGGAAGAGATCTTCAGCGTCGGTACGACGGTTCAAGGCCGATCGATCGAGGTGATCCATCGACTCGACACCGCTGGCGCACGAATGTCCGACGATGATCCCGCGAGAATCGTGGTGTTGGTGGTCGGTGTCATTCATGGCAACGAACAGGCCGGTCTCGACGTGGTCGACGAGCTCCGGGCGATGGCACCCGACGACATTCCGGCCAACGTGGATCTGTATCTGATGCCCGCACTCAACGTCGACGGTCTCGTCATGAACAAGCGCCAGAATGCGAACGGGGTCGATCTGAATCGCAACTTCCCGTACAAGTGGGGTCCGATCGCACAATTGGGAAATTGGGAGTACGCCGGACCATCGGGCGCCAGCGAGCCCGAAACTCAGGCGATGGTGGCGTACGTCGAGGAACTGCGGCCCGATCTCACGGTCTGGTTCCATCAGGATGCGTTCAGCATCGCGCCGTCGACCGGGCCCGACAAGTTGGTACGTGAGGAATACGCACGACTCACCGGCTTGCCCTTGGAAGGGGTTCCGGGCGGTACGTACACGGGGGTTGCGGCCACGTGGTTACGGCGCACCTATGAAGATGACACGTCATTCATCGTCGAACTCGGTTCGAGTTTGGCGACGGGCGAAGCCCTCACGCATGCCCGTGCGGTGTTGAGCGTCAGTCAGATCCTGCCGTGAGGCATCAACACTGATTTCCGTTCATGTTCGTGACGACTCATGGAAGTCGGTAAGGATTCTGCGCGACAAGGAGCGTCGAATGAACTCTGGCCGGAACAAGACGAAGTGGAATTGGACGATCGCACTCGTCGTGTGCGGGTTGGGTGGCTCTTTGGTGGCCTGTTCGTCTCCGGCCGAGATCGTGATGCCGGTCGACATCGACCCGGTGGAGTGGGAAGCGTGCGACGAGTTCCCCGGCGATGACACGGTCGAGTGCGGCACGGTGACGGTTCCACTGGACTACCGGAATCCCGACGAGCAGACCATCGATATCGCGCTGTTGCGCTATCCGGCGCAATCCAGCAAGGCCAAGGGCGTCTTGTTGGTCAACGACGGCGGTCCCGGCAGCTCGGGCGTGGACTTCGCCTACTACTCGGGCCCCGACATGATCGATTCGCTGGGCTTGGAGGACTTCGACATCGTGGGCTTCGACCCGCGCGGCGTGGATCGGTCGGGTGGATTGAAGTGTCAGACCGACGACGAGACGGACCGCTTCATGTACTTGGACTACACGCCGGACAACGACGACGAACAGGCGCTGTACGACGAGTGGCTCGAGGCGGAGGATCCGTGCGTGGTCGAGTACGGCGAGGAACTGCGCCATTACTCCACCGAGAACATCGCCCGCGACATGGATCAGATCCGTCGGGCGATGAACGTGGAGAAGATCCACTTTCTAGGCATCTCGTGGGGCACCTACCTGGGTGGCGTGTACGCCACCTTGTTCCCCGACAACGTTCGGTCCATGTTCCTCGATGCCGCCTACGACCCGCAGGGTGATTCGGCCGACGATTCCGCGTTGACCCAGGCGGTCGGTTTCGAGAAGTCGTTCGATGCGTGGGTGGAATGGTGCGAGGACGACGCCGAGGCCTGTGCGTTCAGTTCGAGCGACGTGAAGGCGGACTGGTTGGCGCTCGAGGACGAACTGGATGCCGAGCCGCTCGTGGCCGACGACGGTCGCGAGGTGAACCACGTGGTGATGGAGACTGCGACCATCTCCGTCCTCTACAGCGAGGCCGACTGGCCGTACTTGGGCGATGCGTTGGCGTCGGCAACCGATGGCGACGGTCAGGCCTTGCTGGAGATGGCGGATTTCTGGATGGGACGCGCCGAGGACGGTTCGTACGCCACGTTGGTGGACGCGTACAGCATCATCGAATGCGCCAGTGGCACCTACGCCTACGAACCCGAGAATCCGGAGGCGCTACTCGAGCAGTTGAAGGACGAGGCGCCGTGGTACAGCCGCGATTACGAAGTGGAAGATCTCGGTGCGTCGTGCGACAACGCGTTCGGTGATCCCACCATCTTCGAGATCGACGTGAGGGCATCGCTGCCGATCGTCGTCTTGGGTGGCACCAATGATCCGGCCACACCGTTGCGTTGGTCGGAGGAGATGGTTCTGCGTCTCGGAGACAAGGCCCGCTTGGCCGTGTTCAACGGCGAGGGACACTCGCACATTCTCGCGTCGCGTTGCGTGGACGAGATCGCGTCGGAGTTGTTCATCTCGCTGCGACTGCCGGCTGACGGAACCGAGTGCGACCCTGACGTGTTGGTGGAGAAGCCGCAGTGGTGGGACGGGATCGTCGACATCGATGCGCCGCGGTTGGATGACGCCACGATGGATTGGTACTTCGACACCGATCGCGTGGACGCGTACGCCGAGTACTTCGCGGTATCCGGTGACGGGACCGAAGCGTTCGCGATCGTGCGCGAGCACTTCGAGGATCGTGGCTGGACGTACGAAGAGGGTGAATCGGCCGACCCCGTGGCGAACGTGCAGTGGTTCGTCGACCCTGACGACGAATCCCGCAACGTGGGCGT
>JAJTEQ010000003.1 GCA_021298195.1 Ilumatobacteraceae bacterium | reverse complement strand
CACGATGCCGGCCTCCGAACTGGCCGACTTCGACATCTTGGCGGTGGGTTCCTGCAGGTCGGTGACCTTGGCGCCGGCCTTGGGGGTGACCACTTTGGGGACCACGAAGGTGTCGCCGAAGCGGGAGTTGAAGCGCATGGCGATGTCGCGCGTGATCTCGACGTGCTGGCGCTGGTCTTCCCCCACGGGCACCTCGTCGGCGTCGTAGAGAAGGATGTCGGCGGCTTGCAGGGCGGGGTAGGTGAAGAGACCCGCCGACACGAAGTCGGCTTCTCGTTTCGCGGCCTTGTCCTTGAATTGGGTCATCCGACTGAGCTCGCCGTAGGAGACCGTGCATTCCATGATCCAGCCCAGTTGGGAATGCTCGGGAACGTGGCTCTGCACGAACACGGTGGCGACCTGCGGATCGAGTCCCACCGCGAACAGCGTCGCGGCGAGGTCCAAGGTGCTCGGTCCGACGATGCCCGGGCGATCGGTGACGGTGAGGGCGTGCAGATCCACGATGCCGTGAAAGGCATCGCATTCGTGCTGCCCGCTGACCCAATTTCGAAGCGCGCCGAGGTAGTTGCCGAGATGGACGACGCCGGTGGGCTGGATACAAGACAGGACACGGGTCACGAGGTCAGGCTAACGGCGACGACCCCGCTGACGAGGGTGTATTCGGTCGGGAAGGGGGTCCGGAACCGGCCGCGCCGATTAGCCTCGTCCGCATGGCCGTCGACGTTTCCACTCCCGTGTTCGAGGGGCCGTTCGACCTGCTGTTGCACCTCATCTTGAAAGAACAGGTGGACATCCACGAGGTGAGCCTGTCGGTGATCGTGGACGCATATCTGACCGAGTTGGCGGCCATGCAGTCGCTGGACCTCGAAGTGGCCACCGAGTTCTTGTTGATCGCCGCCACGTTGGTCGAGTTGAAGGCCCGTCGTTTGTTGCCGGGCCGCGAGGACGTCGACCTCGACGAGGAGTTGGCGTTGTGGGAAGAGCGGGATTTGTTGCTGTCCCGTTTGCTCGAGTGCAAGACGTTCAAGGATGTTGGTCAGGTCTTCGGTCGACTGGCCGATGCCGCCGATCGCACCTATGCCCGCCGGTGCGGCCCCGACGAGCGCTTCGCCGAACTCATGCCCGATCTGCTGGAGGGTGTGAAGCCCAAGCAGATGCACGCGGCGTTCGTGCGGGCCACCACACCCAAGGTGGTGCCCAAGGTCGACCTGTTCCACGTTGGAGTCATCAAGGCGTCGGTCAGCGACGCGCTGGCCGAATTGGTCGACGAGTTGCCCCGGATTCGGCGCATCAGTTTCCGACGATTGACCGCCGACCTGGCCGATCGAATGGAAGTCATCGTCCGATTCCTGGCGCTCCTCGAACTCTTCAAGCAGGGTTACGTGGAACTGGATCAGGGCGAGAAGTTCGGCGACATCGACATCGTGTGGATCGGCGAAGGTGTGTCCATGGCGGTCGGGTCCATTGCGATCGACGATTACGAAGGCTGAGAAGGAAGATGTCCGACAACGAACCGAACCCGAACGAACCGACGCACGGCGGGGCCATCGACGCCGAACTGGTGCGCGCGCTCGAGGCCATCATCCTCGTGGCGACCGAACCGGTCCCGGTCGAGTTGTTGGGTCAGATCCTCGGGCATCCCGTCGAGGTCGTCGCCTCGCTGTGCGACTCCCTCGCCGCCGCGTACGACGAGGCCGGTCACGGGTTCCAGTTGGTGCAGGTGGCCGGTGGATACCGCTACCAGAGTCATCCCGACGTCGCCGCGTACGTCGAGCGATACATCCTCGACGGTCAACGGGCCCGATTGTCGGGCGCGGCTCTGGAGACCCTGGCGATCATCGCCTACAAGCAGCCGATCTCGCGGGCCCAAGTGGCCGCGATCCGTGGCGTGGATCCCGACGGTGTGATGCGCACGTTGCAGGGTCGTGGCTACATCGATCAGATCGGCCGCGATCCGGGGCCGGGACAAGCGGTGATGTGGGGCACGACACCGGCATTCCTCGAGAAGTTGGGCATCAACTCCATCGCCGATCTCCCCGCGATCGCCGAGTTCGTGCCCGGCGCCGACGTGGTCGAAGCCCTCGAAGAGGGTTTGCGCATTCCACAGGTCGCCGATGTCGCCATCGCCTTGCAGAAGGTGTTGGCCCGCCACGGCTTCGGATCGCGTCGCGTGTGCGAGGACCTGATCGACGAGGGACGGGTCAGGGTGAACGGTGTCGTGGCCGAGTTGGGTCGGCGCGTCGACGTCGACACCGACCGCATCGAAGTCGACGGGGCACCGGTGGGCGTGCGGCCCGGCCTCGTCCATTATCTGGTCAACAAGCCCACCGGTGTGGTGACGACGTCGAGCGACACCCATGGACGACCGATCATCGTCGACTTGGTTCCCCCCGAGCCGCGCGTGTTCGCGGTGGGCCGTCTCGACGTGGACACCGAGGGTCTGATCCTGCTCACGAACGACGGAGATCTGGCCAACCTCGTGGCGCACCCGAGCCACGGGGTGGACAAGGAGTACCTGGTCGAGGTGGAAGGCGGTGAAGTGGCCGGCAATCGGCTGGCGCGATTGCGCGACGGCATCGAGTTGGACGATGGTGTCACCGCTCCGGCCAAGGTGTCCCAACCCGAACCCGGGGTGTTGCGCATCACCATTCACGAGGGTCGCAATCGGCAGGTTCGTCGCATGTGTGACGCGATCGGTCACCCGGTGCGTCGTCTCGTTCGCGTGCGCATCGGCCCCATCAGCGATCGGACGTTACGACCCGGGCAGTGGCGAGAGCTGACGTTGGATGAATTGCGCGCGCTAACCGAGGCGGTGGCCACCGAGGTCCGGAAGTACGATCGAGACCGATGAGCCAGATCTCGCCCGCCGAACCTCGACGAGCGAACGTGCTCGGACTCGGCCTCATCGGGGGTTCGATCTGCGTGGCTTTGCGGGACCGTGGTTGGATCGTCAGTGGCGATGACGCCGACCCCTCGCGCGTGACCGAGGCGTTGTCCCGTGGCATCGTGGCCAAAGCCGGTGTGGATCGTGGTGCCGAGGTGACCTTCGTGGCGGTTCCCGTGATGGCCGTGGGCGATCAGGTGCGCCGGGCATTGATCGAGACGGACGGCTTCGTCACCGACGTGGGCAGTGTGAAGTCCGCGGTGTGCGAGTCGATTCGGGACGCCCGGTTCATCGGTGGTCATCCGATGGCGGGCAGCGAACTGGAAGGTCTCGATGGCGCCGATCCCGATCTGTTCACCGGTGCGGTCTGGGTCCTGACACCCACCCCGGAGACGTCCGATTCGGCCTTCGCGACCGTGGCCGGAATCGTCGGTGACCTCGGGGCGGAAGTGGTCGGTCTGTCGCCGGAGCGTCACGACGAGTTGGTGGCGGTGGTCAGCCATGTTCCGCACCTCACGGCCGCGACCCTGATGGGGGTGGCCAGCTCGCGCGCCACCGAACACGCGGCCTTGTTGCGCTTGGCCGCCGGCGGCTTCCGGGACATGACGCGGATCGCATCGGGTCATCCGGCCATCTGGCTCGACATCTGCGACGAGAATCGCGACGCCATCGTGTCCACCCTGTCCACTCTCATCGACGGCTTGTCGTCGATGCGGTCGATCGTGGCCGACGGCGATCGTGACCGCCTGTTGGCGCGCCTGTCGACCGCACGCGAGGCGCGGGCCAATCTGCCCGGTCGGATCAAGGCACCGTCGGAACTCGCCGAGGTTCGCATTCCGATTCCCGACCGTCCGGGTGCCGCGGCCGAGGTCTTCACCTTGGCCGCCGAGATCGGCGTGAACATCGCGAACTTCGAAGTGGTGCACTCCGCCGAAGGTGATCGCGGCGTGGCCGTGGTCCTCGTCGACGCCTCCAGCACGGAGGTGTTCAGAGGCGGATTGATGGCCCGCGGATTCCGTCCGGCGATCCAACGGTTGGGCTGATGGAGGACCCGTCGGTGTCGATACCCGTCGCGGCCGGTCCGATCGTCGCCGATGTGGCGGTTCCGGGTTCCAAGAGCATCGCGAATCGCGCGCTGGTGTGCGCGGCACTGGCTCGAGGAACGACGAACCTGTCGAACATGGCACCTGGCGACGACACGGCGGCCATGCTCGACTGTCTGCGTTCGCTCGGGGTCGGCGTCGAGATGGACGGTGACCGCGCGCGAATCGAGGGTCGTGAGGGAGTCGTTCGAGGCGGTTCGACCCTCGACGCCCGATTGGCCGGAACCACGTCACGATTCTTGACCGCGGTGTCCGCGCTCGGGAGCGACGCCACCACGGTCGATGGTGACGCGGCCTTGCGACGTCGGCCCATGGGTGAACTGCACGAGGCTCTCCGCGGTCTCGGCGCCGAGGTGGTGTCTCCCCACGGATGTTTGCCGGTGAGTGTGGCGCGCGGTGGATTGTCCGGAGGACGCATCGAGATGCGCGGTGACGTCTCGAGCCAGTTCGTCTCGGCGTTGATGATGATCGGGCCGTTGTTACCCGACGGTTTGCGTATCGATCTCACCACGTCCCTGGTGTCGCGGCCGTACGTGGCGATCACGGCGTCGGTGATGTCGTCGTTCGGGGCGTCGGGGATCACGGTGGGGGAACGCCGGATCGGAGTCGAACCGTCGTCGTACACGGGGTGTGACTACGTGATCGAGGCCGACGCCTCGTCGGCGTCGTATCCGTTGGCCGTCGCGGCCATCACGAACGGCTCGGTACGCGTCGATGGTTTGGGGGAAGGTGCGTTGCAGGGAGACGCGCGTTTCGCCGACGTGATGGAAGCGATGGGTTGCCGCGTGCGTCGAACGTCGACGTCGACGACGGTGATCGGAACCGGCGCCTTGCACGGAATCGACATCGACATGTCCGACATCTCCGATCTCGTGCCCACGGTGGCGTGTGTGGCGGCCTTCGCGTCGTCGACGACACGCATCACCGGTGTGGGTTTCATTCGGCGCAAGGAGAGCGATCGGATCGGGGACCTGGTGCGCGGTCTGTCGGCGATCGGGTGCACCGCGGTCGAAGAAGACGACGGCCTGCGCATCGAACCGACGCCGGGAGCCACGTATCACGGTGCGCGATTGTCGGTGCACGACGATCACCGATTGGCCATGTCGTGGTCGCTGTTGGCGCTGGTCGTGCCGGACGTCTCGGTGGATGATCCGACCGTCGTGGGCAAGAGTTGGCCCGAATGGTGGTCGGTGAGAAGCGCCCTTCTCGAGGGTGCCCATCGGTAAACTCTCCTCCGATGGATGCGGCCGCGACGACAGATGGCGCTCCGGGAGTCGGCGAGCCCACCGTGGCCGCTTTCGACGTCGATCGCACGCTCACCCAACGTGACTGCGTGGTTCCGTTCCTGCGCGAGTTGGCTGGTTGGCGGTGGTATCTCGGATTGATGCGACGCGCGATTCCCTTGTCGTCGGCCATCCTGCGTCGTGATCGCGACGAGGTGAAGAACCTGGTGACCGCGGCGGCGATGGCCGGTCGTCCGCTGACGATCGTGCAGTCCTCGGCGGAGCGTTTCGCCGGACGGGTGTTTCCGGCGTGGCTCCGTTCGGACACCGTGCAACGTCTCCGTTGGCACCGCGAACAAGGTCACCGAGTGGTGCTGGTGTCGGCCTCGTACCGGGAGTATCTCGATCATCTGGCCCGACTGCTCGGTTGCGACGACGTGTTGGCCACCGAGATCGAAGTGGGCTCGGGCGGTTCGTGCACCGGTCGCATTCGGGGACGCAACTGTCGCGGTGCGGAAAAGGAACGTCGACTTCGGGACTGGATGGCGTCGCGGGGTCTGATGGGTGCCCGCATCTTCGCCTACGGAGACTCGGCCGGGGACGATCAGATGCTGGCGATGGCGAACGTGCCGGTGCGTGTGGGCCGCCAGCCCATCTCCCCGGAGCCGATGGCGGCATGAGCGTCGGCGCCCATCTTCGCGAGGCTCGCCCCAAGCAGTGGGCGAAGAACGTTCTCGTGTTCGCCGCCCCCGGAGCAGCCGGTGTGCTCAACGAATGGTCGGCGTTGTGGCAGACACTCGTCGCTTTCGTGGCGTTGTGCATGGCGGCCAGTGGCACGTACTACTGGAACGACGTTCTCGATGTCGAAGCCGATCGCGCGCATCCGCGCAAGCGCCTCCGCCCGGTGGCGTCGGGTGCGGTGTCGATGCTTTCGGCCCGTATCGTCGGAACGATCCTGCTGGTCGGTGGCGTCACCTTGGCCTTCGTGCCCGACTGGCGCAGTGGGGTGGCGGTCGTCGTTTACGTGGTGCTCACGGTTTCGTACTCGGCGCGTCTGAAACACGAGGCGGTGCTCGACCTGATGGCAGTGGCCGCTGGATTCGTGATTCGCGCCATCGCGGGTGCGGAGGCCTCGGGTGTGGAGATGAGCACGTGGTTCTTGTTGTGCGCCAGTTTCGGGGCGCTGTTCATCGTCACCGGGAAGCGATACGCGGAGTTGCGTGACGCCGGCGACACCGTCGGGGTCACTCGGGTGGCTCTCACCGAGTACAGCCTCGGCTTTCTGCGCATCGTCTTGTCGGTGAGCCTCGCGGCGACATTGGTGGCGTACTGCACCTGGGCCTTCGCCACCAAGGAGATCTCCGGGTCGACGTGGCCCTTCTACGAATTGTCGATCATCCCGATGTTGGGCGCTCTTCTGCGGTACCTGCTGGTGCTCGAGCAGGGGCAAGGGGCGGCCCCCGAGGACGTGTTCGCGGCGGACCGCATGTTGCAGGGGATGGGCGTGGCGTGGGTGATCGTGTTCGGTCTCGGCGTGTACGTCGGCTGAGGGTCGGCGTCCCGCCTCGATCGACGCCCGTCAGTAACATGACGTCGCCCATGTCCACCGACTTCGTCTCCACGCGCCTCACGGGTTGGGGTCTGACCGCACCGTCGGTCGCCCGCGTGGCCACCGTCGCTCCGGCCGATGTGGCCGCGTGTGTCAAGGACTCGGGTGTTCGTGGGGTCATCGCTCGGGGTCTCGGTCGCTCGTACGGCGACGCGGCCCAGAATTCGGGTGGATCGGTCCTGCGCCTGGCCGGCTCGGTCTCCGACGTGGTGGTCGATCCGGAGTCCGCCACGGTGACCGCCTCGGCGGCGGTCAGTTTGGACGAACTCCTCAAGATCATCGTCCCCCGAGGTTTCTTCGTGCCGGTGACGCCGGGGACCCGATTCGTCACCGTCGGCGGTGCGATCGCCAGCGACATTCACGGAAAGAACCATCACGCCGATGGTTCCTTCGGGGCGCACGTGCGACGTCTTTCGTTGCTGCTGGCCGACGGTACGGTGCGCGAACTGTCGCCCACCGACGAAAGCGATCTGTTCTGGGCCACCGTCGGAGGAATGGGACTCACGGGCATCATCCTCGAAGCGACGTTCGCCGTGCTGCCGATCGAGACGAGTCGGTGCATCGTGAGCACCGTCAGATGTCGTGACCTCGACGAACTCCTGTCGGAGATGTCGGTCGGAGACGAGGATCATCGGTACTCGGTGTCCTGGGTCGATCTGTTGGCGCGTGGGCGATCGTTCGGACGCGGGGTGCTGTGGCGCGGCGATCATGCGCGCGTGTCGGACCTGGCCCCCAAACTGGCGGTCGATCCCCTGCGATACGAACCGCGGCACCTCGCATCGGTGCCTCCGATCGTTCCCGCACCCGGTCTCGTGAACCTGCTCACCTCGCGCACGTTCAACGAACTGTGGTTGCGCAAGGAGCCCCGTCGCAAGGACGGTCAGATCAAGTCGATTCCGGGATACTTCCATCCCCTCGACTCCATCGGCTCCTGGAACCGTCTGTACGGTCCACGCGGGTTCATCCAGTACCAGTTCGTCGTCCCGTTCGAACGTGAGGACGCGTTGCGTCGTTGCATCGAGTTGGTGGTGGAGTCCCGCCTGGCCAGCCCGTTGGTGGTTCTGAAGAGGTTCGGTGCGGCGAATCGCGCCCCGCTCAGTTTTCCCATGCCCGGATGGACGCTCACCGTCGACATGCCGGCCGGTGCCGACGGGTTGTCGGAGTTGTGCCGGCGATTGGACGACGTCGTGCTGGAGGCCGGCGGGCGCCACTATCTGGCCAAGGATGCCCACACCCGCGCCGAGTCCATCGTGCGGGGCTATCCCCGCTTGTCGGAGTGGCGACGGATCCGTGATTCGGTCGATCCCGACGGGATCTGGCAGAGCGATTTGTCGCGCCGCCTGGCGCTGTTGGGATAAGGAGACCACGTGCAGAACGCATTCGGGGAGACCCAGAACATCGTCGTGTTGGGCGGGATGAGCGAGATCGGTCTGGCCATCGCGCGGCGACTGATCACGCCGGCGACGAAATCGGTCGTGTTGGCTTGTCGGCGTCCGGATGCGGCGACGACCCAGATCGCCTCGCTGCAACGCGAGGGGGTCGACGTGCGCGCCGTCGCGTTCGACGCGGCCGACACCGATTCCCACGAGGCTTTCGTCGAGCAGCTTCGTCGAGATCATGGTGATCCCGACGTGGTGATTCTGGCCTTCGGACAACTCGGGGACCAGGATCGCTTCGATGAGGACCCCGCCACGGCGGTCAAGGTGGCTCACGTGAACTACACCGGGGCGGTGTCCGTTTCGTTGCACGTCGCCAAACAGTTGCGTCGGCAGGGACACGGTCGGCTGATCGTGCTGTCGAGTGTGGCGGGCGAACGCGTGCGCAAGGCCAACTTCGTCTACGGGTCCACGAAGGCCGGTCTCGACGGTTTCGCTCAGGGTCTGTCGGATTCGCTCGAGGGTTCGGGGGCACGGGTGTTGATCGTGCGTCCGGGGTTCGTGCACTCGGCCATGACCACGGGAATGAAGGCGGCGCCGTTCGCCACCACCCCCGATGCGGTCGCCGACGTCACGGTTCGTGGACTGAAGTCCGGTCGCCGGATCGTGTGGGCTCCCGGAATCCTGCGCTTGGTTTTCGCCGTTCTGCGGCACCTTCCCGGTCCCGTGTGGCGCCGACTGCCACTGGGCTGAGTGGAACGTCAGTCGGGTTCGATGGTGGACGTGTTCAACGCCGCGTAATCCGGATCGAACTCGCCGTTGCAGGTCGGTGTGCACGTGCCGTCGGGACGAGGGGGCACCGGAACGCGGACTTCCACCGCGTAATCGAACTCGGGGCGATACGGCGCATCGTAGGGACCGATGCCGTCGCCCTCGGAGCAGCGTTGGTAGAGGCGCACGAGGTCGTATTGATAGGAGCCACGCAAGCAGAATTCTTCCTCCACGACCTGATTGGGCTCGTCGGGACCGAAGAGCACCGAGTCGTTGGGTTCGATCCACTCGGACCAAAAGCGCGTGAGGATCAGCCAATCGGCGGAGCGAACCTCGTCGGCCAAAGGAGAGTCCGCGGCGTTGGCGATGCCCGGATCCATTTCGATGAAGTACGTGGCGGGCACGAGTTCGGGGAAGAGGTGATAGAAGAACGCGTCGCTGTACGCGGTGTGTCGAAGATCGACCGGCCCCACGAGCAATCGCTCACCTGATCGGGAGAGTCGATCGAGGTCCGCGATCACGTCGCGGGCCGCCAGGTACGGACGCTCGTCACCCAGATAGAAGTAGCGGTCGCCGCGACTCACCTCGTAGCGAGGCTGCTCGTTCGAGAGTGAGTCCCCGACGAGATGGGCATAGGTGCGGATCGTGTAGGAGGGTGCCACCACGAGCACCAAGGCCGCCAAGGTCGAGACCGCGATCGCCGTCCGAGGAGTCGGGTGCGCGCGGGGCCGGGACCAACGAAGCCATTCGAGCACCGTGGGGACGAGGAAGGGCCACGGCACGCAGGCCACCCACAGCAGATGCGCGCTGTCCGGTCGTTGCACCGCTTGGGGGAGCAAGCCGATCGACATCAACCCCACCACGACGAGAACCGTGGCGCGGGATCGACCGGCGTGGTCGGCGAGCCGGGTCCGTCGGCGAGCCATGATGCCGACTCCCGTGACGAGGAACGCCGACACGGGAAGCAGGAAGAACCAGACGAAGAGTTGCTTGGACTCGGCGATGTGCGGCAACGGCCACGACGGCGCGACCTTCTCGCTGATGATCTGGAGCGCACCGTCGAGATGGGACCACGAAGGAGGGCGGGGAAGTTCACGACCCGGACGCAGGTTGACGACGGGGTCGATGAGCATCCCGTCGATCACCGCTCGGGGACCCGCTTGGGCGAGATGCACCCACAGCGAGACCGCACCAACGACGGCGCCGGCCAACGTGAGGGCCCAGGCCCGCACCGAACGTCCCCACAACGAGTAGCCGCCAACGAGAGCGAGGGCCACGACGAGGTCGGGACGGAACGTGAGCGCCAAGCCCGCCAGCGCACCCGCGGTCACTCTCGCGAGGCGGGACTCGAGGCCGGCACATTCTTGGTGCATCGATCGAACGAAGAACACCACCGACCACAGCGCGAGTCCCAGTCCGCCGCTCCACGCCAGGGCCTGCAGCCCGATGGGCGTGAGGATGAACAGGGTCGAACTGACCCCGACGACGACCGCGATGCGACGTCCCCACGGTCGCGCCAGAACGTACAGGGCCGAGATCGCCAACAGGTGTTGGCCCAGTCCGAACCATCGTTCGGAGGTGAGAGACGCACCGAAGAGTTCGAACCACCCGGCGAGGAAATGAAGGGACCCGGGACCGTAGAGATGGAGGAAGTCGACGTTGGCGATCGCCCCCTTCAGGACGCGCTCGGGGAAGACCAACATGAAGCCTTCTTCCATGGTCGCACCCACCGAGCGGAACAAGGCCGGGAGCGCCGCCACGACGGCGACGACGACCGCTCCGATGGAGAGCCACGCCTTGAGCGCACCCCGGGTGAACGACTGCCGTGGCCGTAGTCGGTGGCCGGCCACGAACGTGGTGCTGGTCACCGTGTCGGCGTCACGATCGTCGTGTCGATCGGACGGTGGGAAACGCTCTCGTATCCGCCGCAGGACGGGGAACAACCCGACCGCGGCCAGCACGCACAGTGCGGGTTCGGCGGGCACCCGGAACCGCGTGGTGCCGTAGGCGTACGCCGCGGTGAGCGTGACGCTGATGAAGAGTGAGGCGAAGGGGATGAGACCCACGCGTCGGCGTCGGAGTTGTCGCACACCGACGAGGGAGAACGCGGCGAGTCCGTAGTACATGATCAAGCCCGCACGCGCGGCCTGTTCGTTGCGGCCCTCGATGGGGGCGAACTGGGTGTTCTGCACGGGACGGAAGAGTTCCCACTGGCGGCCGATGCGAGCGGCGATGACCTTGGGTAGTTGCCCGATGTTGTCGCGCGCGTAGTCGAAGCCGACCTCGCGCCAGAACAAGGACTTCTCGGCCTCGTCACCCGTGGCGTCGATGCCCCGGTCACGCAGGTCTTCCTGGCACGGGAAGTACCAGAAGCCGAGGAACTCTCCGGAGTAGACGACGTCGCAGTTCGCGTACACGAAGAGTTCGTTGCCGTTGGTGGACAGGGGAACGGAGACCTCGAACGAGCGTTCGTTGCGAATGGCCCAGGGTGCGATCACGATGATGCACGCCAAGGCGGCCCACGAGATGTGCGCGATCCGTCGGCGTAGTGGCAGATCTCGACGAAGGAGGATCCAGGGCACGATGAGCAACACCGAGAGCAACAGCCCCTCGCCACGCGTCAACGCGGCCAGGCCCGTGAGCAGACCCATGGCGATGGCCCATCGACGGGCGGGTGCGGACTTCCATTCGAACGCGGCCCAGACGGTGGCGGTGGTGCACAGGGCCATCAAACCCTCGGGGAACAGCACGCCGTCGATGATCCAGAGATTCGGGTACACGGCGGCCAACAACATCGCGACGAACGCCACGCGATCGCGAATCTCGGGTCGAGCCACTTGGCGGGCGACCAAGCCGACGAAGACCACCACGGCGGTGCCGATGACGAGAGAGAACATCTTGTGGTCGAAGAAGGTCGTCCCGCCGAAACGTGACCCGAACGAGAGCACCAACGGATAGAGCGGTCCGTGCAACGCACTGGCCATCCATCGTTGATGGGCGATGAAGTTCAACGGCTCCGGAAAACCCAACCCGTTGGCGAGCAGATTCGCGGTGGAGTGGTAGAAGAGGGGATCGCCGCCGTCGGTGCGAGTGGGCGCCACCGTCAACAGGGTGAACAGTCTGACGACGAACGCGAGTGCGATCGCCGAGGCGTACAGGTGCGGCGTCGGAATCGAGTGGCGTCGCGACCCGAGGAACCGAGCGCCGATGGCGAGCCAAAACGTGCCGAGCAACACGGCGACGGACGCCACCGTGACGACGACCCAGACGAACAACGGCAGTTGGGGGCCGACGAGTCGTCGCACGACACCGGAGGAGTCGACACTGGCTCGTTCGACGTGCTGACGCGCCAGGAGATCGGTGACGGGGCGAACGAGGGTGAGCAGCCCGACCGCGACCATCACGCCGAGGACGTGTCGGTGGCGAAGCCCCGCCGAGGGGGCCAAGACCGTGCGGAGACGGCCACCACGGCGGTCCGAGAGTTCGATCATCACCAACGTCGCCACGGTGATCAATGCGACGGGACCGACGACGGATCCCAGGATCCCCGGGGAGCCGACGAAGAAGATCGCCGGCACGACGAGATCGCGGGGTCCGGTGTCGACGCCGTTGTTCATCGCCAACGTGACGATCAGTTCGGACCACCACGCGGGGTACACGATCGTCGCGAGACGCAGTGTCCGTCGCGCGGGCACCGTGGACGTCGAGGTGGTCGTGCCCAGAATCGTTCCCAACAGCAGTCCGGCCAGAAGCGTGAGGGCGAGCCGCAGCACCGTCGGGGTGGCCCACCGCTCGTCGAGATCGCCGACGACGGTGGCCGCGTGCGTCAGGGCCACGACGAGCAGGGTCGTGACCCGCACGGTGGAGTCGGAGACCGCACGTCGCAACGCGCGGGACCGGACGGGGAGGGCGCGGGAAACGGTGCTCATGGTGCGTTTCGGACCCGCGCCGGTATCGCCCGGGTGGTCGTCGGTCAATGGTACTTTCCAAGGGCTGTGGAAGAGTTGACCCCCCGATCGGAAACCGAGACGTCGTGGTCGCGTGGACCGAAGAGTCGGTGGAGGACCCTGACGGTGGTCGGGTTGGTGCTCGTCGTGGCGCTGTACTGGTGGTGGCCCGGGATCATGGGTCGCGGGGAGAACCACGACTCGGCCCCGGCCGTCGTCGTTCTCGGGGGCGGTCAGTTGGGTCGTTCCGAGGAAAAGGTGCTCCGCCGGCTGCGCGAGGAGGGCTACTCGGCGACGTGGGGCGGTTCGCCGGCCGACTGGTGCGAGCTTTCCGAGATGGTGGCGTCGATGGCGGTCGTTCCGACGCGGGCCGTGGTTCTGTACGCACCGTCGGAGCCGAGCGACTGTGACGACGCGAACGTCGTGGCGGATCGGGTCGTCGGAGACGTCGAGTCGATGGATGTTCGAGCCGTGGTGGTGGTCGGGCTCGAGGTCGGTGATCGTGACGATTCCGTGGTTCGCGCGTTGATCGATCGGGGAGTCACCATCGCCGATCCGATCTCGTTGATCGGTGATCCGAACGTCGTGGGCGAACGCGTCGACTGCCTGTGGTGGGACGACTGCATCTTCGAGGGTCTCAACCCCGGGTACGTCATCGTGCGGGACGAGAACGGTCTGACCGCGGCCGGTCAACAGCGCGTGGCGCGCCTGATCGTGGCCACGGTTCAGTGATGTCCGAGTCGGACCGTCTGAGGAGCATGGTGGCCGACATGGTCGATCGTGACGTTCGTCGGGTGCACGTGTTGGCATGGCGTGATCTGGACGACGACGAGGCCGGGGGATCGGAGAACCACGCCGACGAATTCATGCGCCGGTGGCAGGACGCGGGACTGTCGGTGATGCATCGAACGTCGCATGCCGTCGGACGTCCGAGTGTCGATGTGCGTCACGGCTACGACGTCGTGCGACGGGGCGGTCGGATGACGGTGTTCCCGCGGGTGGCGATCTCGGAGACGCTCGGGCGCATGGGACCGTACGACGCCTTGGTCGAGATCTGGAACGGGGTCCCCTGGTTGTCACCGATCTGGTGTCGCAAGCCCCGCATCCTGATCCTGCACCACATCCATGGCCCGATGTGGAACCAGATGTTCCCCAAACCGATCGCGGCTCTCGGACGGACCGTCGAGACCCGCTTGGCGCCTCCGCTGTACCGACGTACCCCCACGGTGACCACGTCCACCGACACCCACGAGGAATTGATGCATCTCGGCTGGAAGCCGGAAATGGTGACGACGGGACCGGTCGGTGTCGATGACTTCTTCTCTCCGGGGGGAGACAAGACGACGCATCCGTCGATTCTCGCCGTGGGTCGCCAGGCGCCCGTGAAGCGCTTCTTGGATCTCCTCGAGCAGGTTCGGCGGACCCGTGAACGGGTGCCGAACGTGACGTTGACCTTGGTGGGGGACGGCCCCGAGCGGGGGTCGATCGAGTCCTGGATTCGGGATCACGATGCCTCCTGGGTGACCCTGACCGGCCGGGTGGAGCGCACGGTTCTGCGGGATCATTACCGTCGATCATGGATCGTGGCGTCGGCATCACTCGCCGAGGGTTGGGGTCTGGCACTCACCGAGGCCGCGGGGTGTGCGACGCCGGCGGTGGCCACCGACATCAGCGGGCATCGGTGCTCGGTGCTGCACGATCGAACGGGGATACTCGCCCCGTTGAACGAACTCGGAGATGCCATGGCCGCGGTGTTGAGTGACGAGGTGCTTCGGAAGCGACTGTCGACCGAGGCCGAGCGTCGTGCTCGGACCCTCACGTGGGACGCCTTGGCGGTCGGTGTGTTGGAACCGTTGCACGGTCAGATCGTGCGACCGCGGCGTCGTGATCGCAATCGTTAGACTGTTTCGGTGACTACGACGTCTCGCTGGTCGTTGCGCTCGGCCTCAACTTTGCGGGTGGCCGTGGTCGTCGCCATCGTGACGTCGATTCCGATGTTCGCGGCCCTGATCGTCTTGCTGGGAGGCGCGCGTTGGTTCCCGTGCGGGGACATGGCACAAGCCGAACTGCACGTGCGGGGATTCCTCGGTAATCCGCCCCTGGTCGGAGCGGCGGGTCGAATCGTCGACGACTCCGGATTTCAAGGCTCGCATCCGGGGCCGAGCCTGTGGGTCGCCTTGTATCCCGTCTATGCCCTCGGCGGTCGTAGCAGCGCGGCGTTGATGACCTCGGTGGTCGCCGTGCACGTGGTGTCGATCGTGGCCGCCGTGTGGCTGGTGGTGCGGCGATGGGGTCGATGGGCGGGCATCCCGGCCGGGATGGTGCTCCTCGTCCTGTTGCGTTCCGCGGGCAGCGACTTCATGGTCGAACCATGGAACGTCTGGATGGCATTCCTGCCGTTCCTGGTGATGATGCTGTTGCTGCTCGACGTGGCGGCCCCCGATCCCGAACTGAGCCCACGCGCGCGGGGATGGCGCTGGGTGATCGCGGTGGCCGTCGGCTCCCATTGCGTGCAGTGTCACGCCGGGTATCTGGTGATCGTGGTGGCGGCACTGTTGTCGGCCGGAGCGGTGATGTTCGCCGACACCCGCACGGTGGAAGGGGCGTGGCGTCTGCCGTTGCGCGGAGGAGCGGCGGCGACGTTCATCATGTGGTTGGCGCCCGCCATCGACCAGATCCGTCGCGAGCCGGGAAACCTGACGATTCTGCGCGAGCACTTCACGTCACCCGATGAGCCGTACATCGCCTTGTCGATGGTCGGACGGATCGTGATGACGCAGTACAACGTGCTCGGACCATGGCTGACGGGACCGCACGTTCACGCCTCGAACGACAGTTGGGTGCGGTGGCCCGGATTCGTGCTGATGGTGGGACTGACGGTGTGGGCCGTACGACGAAGTCGCGGGACCATCGAGTGGCGTCTGTTGTTGTTGACGAACGCCGTGATCGGCGTCGGAGTGCTCTCGGTGGCGCGCATTTTCGGGCCGTATTACGAGTACACGATTCGCTGGTTCTGGGTGCTGGTGGTGATGAACGTGGTGTTGTGTCTGCGGGTGCTCCTCGGTGGGCGTTCGTTGCCCACGTTCACGCGGCGCCGAGCCGGGGTGCTCGCGGCGTTGTCCTCGGTCATCCTCGTCGGTTTCACCACCTTTCAGGCGGTCGACGGTTTGCGACTCCCGGGGGCGACCGATTCGCGCGTCATCTCGATGTTGGCGCCCCAACTTCGCGACGAACTGGATCCCTCGGATCGATATCTGATCCGCATGTACGACCCGTACACGTTGAACGCCACCGGATTCGGGACGTTGCTCGAACTGGGACGATCGGGGTACAACGTCCGCGTCGACTTGTACTTCGCCGCGGCGGCGTTACCGCACCGGGTGGTTTTCGAGTCGGAAGTGGACACCGTTCTGTGGGTGGTCGTCGGCCAGCCCATCGAACGCGCCCGTCAGGACCCGAATCTGACCGAGATCGCCTCCGCGGACCCGCGTTCGGACGCCGAGCTGGTGCGCGCGAGCGAATTGATCGCCGAGATTCGTTCGGGTCTCGAGCGCACCGGTCGCGACGACCTGATCGGATCGCTCGAACGACCGGGGGCGTCGTTGGTGTTCGCCGAGCCGCCCCTCGATCCGTCCGTGGCGGACGATGTGCGGGCCTTGATTCGTTTGGGGCAACCCGTCTCCGTTTTCCGAGCGGACGCGGGTGCAAAGATCACCGCCTTCGATGAGTGACGGGCCCGAGTCGTCGGGGAGTCCGGTCGACGACGGCGATGGCGAGTAGATTCGCGGGGGTGCGGGTTTGCGTGGTGTTGCCCACCTACAACGAGTCGGAGAACCTGCGACCCATGGTGGAACGCCTGCGTGAGGTGCGGCCCGACATCTCCATCCTGATCGTCGACGACAACAGTCCGGACGGAACCGGTCGTATCGCCGATGAACTGGCACGAGAGTCGATCGGCGTCGAGGTGATCCATCGACCCGGAAAGCAAGGATTGGGCAACGCCTACCGACACGGATTCGCTCACGTGCTCTCCGGTGGTCACGACGTGATCGTCACCATGGACGTGGACTTCTCGCACGATCCGGCCGTGATACCGGTGATGCTCGCGGCGATCGAGTCGGGTGCCGACGCGGTGGTCGGTTCGCGCTACGTGCGAGGCGGTGGCACCGTGAACTGGCCGTTGCATCGTCGGTTGTTGTCGCGGTGGGGCAACTTGTACACCGGCGCACTGTTGGGGGTCCGGATCCGGGACTGCACGTCCGGTTTCCGTGCCTACCGCACCTCGGCATTGACGGCCATCGCTCCGGAAACCACCAGAGCCGACGGATACGCATTCTTGACCGAATTGGTTCTGCGATTGGCGCGCTTGAACTTCGTGGTGTCCGAGGTCCCGATCCGCTTCAAGGAGCGCGAGCACGGCGTCTCGAAGATGTCCGGCCGAATCATCGCGGAGTCCATGTTGTTGGTGACGCGGTGGGGTCTCGCGCACCGCGCCCGACGGATGCGGTCGGTGATTCGTCGCGGTTGACGTCAGCGGTCGAGCAGGTTCTTCAGGTACTTGTCACCGATCGCCGAGTAGCGCACGATGCAATAGATGGCACGGACGCCATCTCGCCAGCCGATCTTCTTGCCCTCGTCGTACGTGCGGCCCGAGTAGGAGATGCCCACCTCGTAGATGCGCCAGCGAGCACGGGCCAACTTGGCCGTGATCTCGGGCTCGAAACCGAATCGGTCCTCCTCGATGTCGATCGATTGGATGACCTCTCGACGGAAGCACTTGTAACAGGTCTCCATGTCGGTGAGGTTGAGGTCCGTGAACATGTTCGACATGAGGGTGAGGAACTTGTTCCCCATGCTGTGCCAGAAATAGAGAACACGGTGAGGTCGGCCCGAGAGGAAGCGTGAACCGAACACGACATCGGCGCGGTTGGTGAGCAGAGGCTCGAGCACGATCGAGTATTCGCCCGGGTCGTATTCCAGATCGGCGTCCTGCACGATGACGAACTCACCGCTGGCGTGGCTGAATCCGGTGCGCAACGCGGCACCCTTGCCCTGGTTTCGTTCGTGGAGAACGACCCGTACTCGAGGATGACTGAACGAGGACAGGATCTCGCGGGACCGATCGCGAGAACCGTCGTCGACCACGATCACTTCGGCGACCCACGGAGAGGCCAGCACCTGGGCGAGCAGGTCCGCGATGGTGGCTTCCTCGTTGTAGCACGGAACGACGACGCTCAGGCAGGGACGCGGATCGAGGCTCACGAGTGGGAAATTGTACCGGACGTCGACGGTCGGTCCCGTGTGAGACGCAGGCCGTAGGCCACCGCGGAGAACAGAACGACACCGTGGGCTTTCGCGTAGGTTCCCGGCCAACCGAAACCCGTGGGCGTCCCGTAGCGCGACTGCTGAACCAGGATGTACACGTAACCGAGGGCGACGAGACCGACGAGGATCCTGTCGATGATCGGCGGCAGACGATGCTCGACGACCGTGACCACGGCGGCGACGACACCCGCGATCGGATGGACGAAGAGGGCGATCACGAGCCCGCTGACGACGGCTGGTCCGAGGAGTCTCGTGGAGGAGTTCGGCGAATCGTCGGGCGCGTCGTTCGGTTCGCGGCCGATACGGTGCCGGCGGAGTCGTCCCGTGACCAGAGCGACGAGAGCCGCGATCATCCCCACGGCCGAGACGGCGAGACCGATCCACATGACGCGCTGCGGTGTCCATTCGCTGTGGAAGTCCGCGGATGGTCCGGCGGTCACGATCCACGTGCCGCGACCGGAGGCGCTCGCGATCGGTGGGTCGGTCGGGTCTCCCGCGATGGTCGCCGACCATCCGGTGTTCCAGCCGTCGGTCGACTCGACCCAGCAGCGCTCGCTCGGGCATTCGGGAATCCGAGCATCGCGCGTGGTTCGACTGGTGGACACCTCGAACACCGTGGCCGGCGGGCTCGGTACCGCTCGTGACGAACGCAACGTGAGGCGGTCGATGATGATCGACGAGTCCGATGACGTGGACAGGACCCGCGAGCCTCGCTCGAGGGTGAGGGGAGCGCAGGCCTCGAGAACCACGTCGGCCTCGTTCACCGCGGTGATGCGCAATGGGATCGGTGTGGAGTCGATCTGCAGCAAGTCGGTACGACAGTCACCACTCGCTTCGAGGAGTCGGTCCCCGGTCGATCGAGCCGTCGCCGACACCACGAAGCCGTCGTCGTGGGCGACGCGGAACATGCGTCGAAGGGAACGTTCGGGATCGGATCGTTCGGAATCGGTGGAATCCGCTCGCAGGCGGGCGAAGTGATACGACACGGGTGTGCGCGCGTCGACGACGTCGACGGCGTCGGTCGGGGTGGTGATGTACTCGGCGGAACCTTCTCCGAGCGGAAGAACCTCGGCCCAACCACTCGGCCGACTGCCGGTGTTCCGTTCGCGGCCATCATCGGCCACCGCGTCGACCCGCAACCGAATCGACGCGGCCGGGCGGGACAGGGCGACGGTGCCGTCGGGATCGGACAGGTCGATGTCGCTCCAGGCTCCTCCATCGAGGCTGACCGACGCCCGAGTGATGGTGCGGACACCGTTGGGATGTGTCGCGGGGACCAAGCGCAGGGTCGTGATCGGACGGGAGTCGCGATGAATCTCCAGTATCTGGCCAACGGGTTCGAGCCCCCAGCCGACGAGCCAGGCGGTGGAGGGATCGTCGTCGACCGCCATGGCTGGTCGATATTCGGGGTAGTAGGCGAGCAACGCGCCGTAGCCGGTGGCCGAGACCCTGATGTCCCCCGACGTGTCGACGACCGACTGCGTGTCCGTGCGACCGTCGCTGGTGGGAAAGACCGGCAAGCGGTTGTCGAACTCGTCGTCGGACGCGTCCGCGGCGGTCTCCGTGGCTCCCCACACGTTCTGCGAACCGCGCCAATGATGGGCGCGCTTGCGATTGCCGTCGGTGACGATGACCTCGGTCGTCGCCGTCGAGGCGGTCCGAAGCTGATCGCGGTCGAGCGCCGCCGAGTGGAGCACGATGGAGCGACCGTCGACGAGTTCGCTGGCGGCGAGTTCCACCAAGCTGGTGCCGTCGCCGGACACCACGAGGGGTGAGTCCGAGACGCGCATTCCCGATCGCGCATCCTCGATCTCGTACAGGACGATCTCGGGCAGGGCGACCGCGAGGGAGTCGTCCTGATGGGGAGCGACGTTCGTGGTGGGATCACCGAATGCGGCCACGCGTACGAGACCGGGTGCGGAGTCGATGATCTCGGCGGCCCGAGCCGGGGGGTCGAGACCGAATCGTTCGTATTGATAGGTGTTGACCACCATCACGGTGTCGACTCCGAGGAGACGGGCGATCGGGGCGATGGAGCGGGCATCGGCGGTGCCGTTCTGGAACGAGTCGTCGAGCGCGTACAAGAGGTCCATGTGGGGCGCACTGCCCTGTGGCACCCAGTCGCGGTTCAACATCGGCTTCTTCGTGAGACCGGGCAGGATCGGGTCGACCGGATAGCCCCATCTGAAGGCGGCCGACTCGATGCCGGGCAACATCAACACTGCTCCGGTGTGTCCCTCATCGAAACGCTGGTCGAGCAGGGAAGCAGCGTCGGTCCATGCGGCGGGAAGTTGCTCGGGACGTTCCATGACCGGGTCCACCATCCGTCCGCTCAGCAGGGCGGGCAGATTGATCATGACGATCGCCAACGCGAGTGGCACGGCGAGCACGGCGAGACGGGGTCGTGACGAGCGGAGTGCCCGAAGACGTGTTCGGTCGACGAGATGTCCGAAACCGAAGGCGAGAGCCACGACGATCAGCGGTGCGGCCCGCGTCGACGAGCGCAGGGCGAGGCTGAGAGCACTCTGGGGATTGTCGACCAGGAGTCTCCACGCCGGCGTGGGCGACGAGTACGGATGGGCCCCCACGGCGAGGACGACGCCGGCCACGAACATCAGGGCCAGGGGCCGACGCACGTCGGAGCGCAGCGATCGCAGTCCGAGCAAGCCCGACACGACGATGACGACCCCGGCAACGAATACGACGGGGTTGGACTGGTAGGGGTCGGCGGCCGACGTGAGGCGGACCACGGCATTGCGGTCGTAGAAGAGCCAGTATCCGAGACCCCGCAGGACCTCGGGTGCGGTCGAGGTGGCGGCAGTGGATGGCAACGCTTCGGTGTAGGACAGCACCGCGGAACCGTGTCGTCCCTGTATCACCAATCCGGCGAGCCACCAGGCGCTCATCGCGATCGTGGTCGCACCGAGAATGCCGGTGGTGACGAGCGCGGAACGAATCGACACTCGTCGACGCCACAGGGCATCCACGATGACGGCGACGGGAGCCGGGGCGATGACGAGCAGGGCGGTGGCGTTGAGGCCCCCGGAGGAGAAAATCAGGAGCGCGAACACCGCGAGTTGTCCGAGCCGTCGTTCGTGAGTGAAGCGAATGGTGACCGCGACGATCCAACCCAGCAGTGCCCATGGCAGGAGAAGTGCCGACGTGCGCGAGATGTAGGGCAACACGAAGGGAGTGAACTGATACGTGAAGGCCGCGACGACGATCGTCGTCGGGCTCAGCTGGAGTCGTCGCCCGAGGTGGACGACTCCGGATCCGGCGACGAAGAGAAGAGTGGCCATCCACAACCGGTGGGCCACCCAGTCCGGAGCGCCGATGAGGTCGAAGAAGCCGAACCATGGGCCGCTGGGCCACAGGTAGCCCACGTTCTGATGAGGGACCCAGCCGCCGAATTGTCGCGAATCCCAACTGAAGGCAGCGTCCGACATGAGGCGCCACGGATCGAGGTACAGGTACAACTTGGTGTCGCCGGGGACCTTGTCGGGCGCGGTGAGGAGAAGGGGAACGTACGCGAGAAGGGCCAACGAAACGTGGAGAACGTGACGTTCGATCCACCGTCGAACCGCTCCGATCAAGGGACCACTCCGTAGACGCCGTAGAGGGCCGAAAGCGTCACCAGTCCGGCCATCGACGCACCGACGACGTACGGCCACCAGTCGCGTCGGCGGGGCGCGTTCAGCCACACGGCCGCGCCGATGAAGAGGGGGAAGGCGGTGTAGAGAAATCTCGGCCGCGCCGTGACCGTGGCGGGCAACAACATCAGGACGACGATGACGACCGAGTAGGCGGCCGCGGGCAAGGGGAGACGATGGCGCCTCCAGGCGATCCAGATGAGTGCGAGGGTGCCGAGGAAGGAAACGGCGGTGATCATGTCGGTCGGCGAGGTGAGGGGTTGCGTGAACGTCTCGAGGGTGCGACGTATGGCGGTCAGTCCGAAACTCGCGCCTTCCTTCCACGCCTCGCCTTGGACCCGGAACCAGACGCGGCTCTCGTTGGCGTGGGAATCGATCCAGAGTTGATAGCCGACGAAACCCAGCGGAGCGAGAGCCGGCGCGACGAGCGATCGGAAGTCGCGACGAGAGCGTATGGCGATCGCCGATGCCACCACGCACGCGAGCACGATGGCGACCCCGTTCGGTCGGGTCGCGGTGGCCACCGCCGCCAGCGCTCCCGCGACGAGCCAACGCTCGTGATGCAGGGCCAACAGTGTGGCCGCGGCCATGGTGAGCAACAGGGCTTCGGAATAGGCGAACGACAGAACGAAACTGCCGGGGAAAATGGCGCACAACACCATGGCGGTCCGGGCGTGTTCCACGCCGAACCAGGCCCGCGTGAGCAACCCGACCAGGACGATGAACGTCGCCCCCAACACGAGGTTCAGTGAGAGGGCGGCCAACGTGTCACCGCCGGGCAGGATCCGGTCGAGCCCGCGCACGGCATAGGGATACGCCGGGAAAAAGGCGACGCGGGCCTGTGGTTCCTCGTAGGTGATCGACGGAGGGACGAACGTGGGGTAACCGAACCGGCTGATGCGCAGGTACCAGAGTCCGTCCCAGGAGGTGAGCACGTCGAGGATCATCCGGCCGGCCGAACGCGGGAGGACCAGATCGCGCGCGTGCGGGTCGACCTTGCGATCGAAGCCGAAGAAGATCTGGGGACGGATCTTGTTCTCGTCCGCTCGCATTTCGGCGGCCACGATGGCGGCCCCGATCAGGACCATCAGCCGCGACACGACGAAGGCGACGGCCGCCGAGCGGAGGGAAGCGATCCAGGTCCGATGCTGTTCGTCGGGGTCGGCGACGGGGGTGGGTGCGGACTCGTTCATGGCGGTGTGATCGCCGCGACTCGGCGTGTCCGAGACGCTAACACCCCCGCTGATCAAGGTTTCGGACGCTCGCCAGAAGGAGGAACGACTGCCAGAATGTCGCGATGAACTCTGCCCCTGCGGATCCGGTCCTGCTCGTCGAACGTCCCCGTGATGGTGTGGTCGTGTTGCGCATGAATCGCCCCGAACGTCTCAATGCCATGTCGGCGGAATTGGTCGAGACCCTGCACGAAACGCTCGCCGCGATCGCGGTGGACGCGGACTGTCGGGTCGTCGTTCTCACCGGATCAGGTCGGGGATTTTGCGCCGGGTTGGATCTGGGCGGTTACGGCGCGGCTCCCCACACCGACGACATGGGTCCGACCCAACGCGCCTTCGCGGTTCAAAAACACATCGCCACGTTGATTCCCCGTCTGCGGTCGATCCCGCAGCCCGTGATCGCCGCGGTCAACGGAGCCGCCGCGGGCGGGGGTTTGGCGCTGGTGCTCGGAAGCGACGTGCGATTGGCGTCCACGTCGAGCAAGTTCAACGTGGCGTTCATTCGCGTGGGCTTCTCCGCGTGCGACATCGGTACGAGTTGGTTGCTGCCCCGCATCGTGGGCGTGGCGCGGGCCCAGGAGATGATGCTCACCGGTCGCGTCGTCGACGCCGACGAGGCATTGCGCATCGGCTTGGTGGTCGAGTTGCACGAGCCCGATCGATTGGAGGAGGCCGCTCTGGCCAAGGCCGAGCTCATCATGGCCAACACGCCGTTCGGTGTGTACCTCACGAAAGAGGCCATGTGGACCGCACTCGAGATTCCGGCCATGCAGTCGGCGATCGATCTGGAGAACCGTCAACAGATCATGTCGAGCCACACCGAGGACGCTCGCGAGTCGATGAGAGCCTTCTTGGAGAAGCGCCCTCCGAATTATTCGAACCGCTGATTCAGGCGGAGCGGACCGACACCGGAGCCTCGCCACCGAACAAAGGATGGTGACAGGCCACGAAGTGACCGGGTTCGATCTCGCGCAAGATGGGCTCCTCGCGACGGCAACGATCGGACGCGTTCGGGCAACGCGGGTTGAATCGACATCCGGATGGCGGACTGACCGGTGACGGCGGTTCGCCTTCGACGGCCACCTTGCCCACGGTCGCGTTCGGATCGGGCACGGGGATCGAATCGAGCAGAACCTTGGTGTAGGGGTGGGCCGGACGGGCGTACAAGTCGTCGCTCGCACCGATCTCGCAGAACTTGCCCAGATACATGACCGCCACGCGATCGCTGATGTTCTTCACCACGGCCAGGTCGTGCGCGATGAAGATGAGAGTGAGTCCGTAGGCCTTCTTCAGATCCTCGAGGAGATTGAGGACCTGCGCCTGAACGCTGACGTCGAGCGCCGACACCGGCTCGTCGCAGATGATCATGCGGGGATCGAGAACGAGCGAACGCGCGATCGAGATGCGTTGGCATTGTCCACCCGAGAACTGGTGGGGAAGGCTCTCCGCCGCTCGCTGCGGATCGATGCCCACTTCCTCGAGCACCTTGTCGACCGCGGCCGCCTGTTCCTGTTTGGTGCCGCGCTTCCAGATGCTGAGCGGCTCCATGACGATGTCACGAACCTTGCGACGGGGATTCAACGACGAGATGGGGTCCTGGAAGATCATCTGGACCTTCGTGCGCGCGGCGCGCATGGCTTCCTTGTCGAGTTTGGTGAGATCCTGACCGTCGAAGACGATGCTTCCCGAGGTGGGTCGGGGCAATTGCATGATGGCGCGCCCCGTGGTGCTCTTGCCGCATCCGGATTCGCCCACGATGCCGAGGGTCTCTCCGCGAAGCACGTCGAACGAGATCCCGGTGACCGCGTTCACCTTCAAGCCGGTACGACCGACGGGGAACTCCACCACCAGATCCTCGACTCGAAGAAGGGCTTCGCCTTCGGGTCGCAGATGAGCTTTTCCGGTGCCGGCCATCAGATGGAACCTCCCACCACGGTCGACACCTTCGACAGTTCGACGCGGCGCTCGTGGTACTCGGGTGAACCGACCGGGTAGTGGCACGCGTACACGTGACCGGGGGTCTCGGCGGCGGTGAGTTGGGGCTCCTCGGTGAGACAGCGGTCGCGTACGTACGCGCACCGAGGGGCGAAGCGACAACCTTGCGGAGGGTTCACCAGATCCGGCGGACGGCCGGGGATGACGGCCAGTCGCGAGTGAGACGGCTGGTCCAGGCGCGGGATGCTCTCCAGCAGGGCCTCGGTGTAGGGCATCTTCATGCGCTCGAACAGCACCTTGGTGGGTGCCTTCTCGACCAACTTACCGCCGTACATGACCGCGATCTCGTCGGTGAAACCGGCCACGACGCCCAGATCGTGGGTGACCAGGATGAGGCTCATGTTGCGATCACGACGTTGCTCGTTGATGAGTTCGAGGATCTGGGCCTGGACCGTGACGTCGAGGGCGGTGGTGGGCTCGTCGGCGAACAACAGCGTGGGTCCGCACGCCAACGCGATGGCGATCATCACGCGCTGACGCATGCCGCCGGACAACTCGTGCGGGTATTGATCGAGGCGGCGCGTGGCCTCGGGGATGCGCACGTCGCGCAACAACTTCTCGGCGGTCTGTCGGGCTTCGGCCTTGTTCATGCCCAGATGGAGCATCAACGGCTCGGCGATCTGTCGACCGACCTTCATGACCGGATTGAGCGATGTCATGGGGTCCTGGAAGATCATGGCCATCTCGCGACCCCAGACGCTCTGCATCTCCTTGGTCGACTTGCCCAGGATCTCCTGGCCCCGGAACTTCACGGAGCCCTCCCGGATGACTCCGGAGCGGGGCAGCAAACCCATGATGGAACGCGACAAGATGGTCTTGCCCGAACCGGATTCGCCCACGATGCCGAGTGCCTTGCCGCGCTCGAGGGTGAGCGACACCCCGTCCACGGCGCGAACGGTGCCGCGGGGCGTGCGGAAATGGGTCTTCAGATCCGAGATCTCGAGCAGCAGCTCCGTTTCGACGTTGTCGCTCACAGGGCGGACTCCTTCACGTCGAGGTAGGTGCGCAGCCGGTCCCCGGCGAAGTTCAAGGCGAGCACCGTGAAGAACAGCACGAAAATGGGGAAGAAGGCGATCCAGGGTGACTTCTGCAGGGTCGTCGACCCCTCCGAACCGAGCTGAATCAGGGACCCCCAGGTGATCCCCTTCTCGACGGACAAACCGAGGAAAGCCAAGCCGCCCTCGGCCACGATGGCGACGGCCATTCCGAGAAGGGCCAGTGCACCCATGGGAATCACGACGTTGGGGAGCAGTTCGCGCAGGATGATACGACGATTCGTGGCGCCGATCTGGCGCGCCGCGGTGACGAATTCCCGATCGGCGTACTGCAACGTGGACGCTCGGGCGAGACGGCCCACCGGTGCGATGGAGAGAACTCCCAGTACCAACGAGATCGTGAGCAGGCTGCGCTCGATGAGCGACGTGAGCATGATGGCCAGCACGAGCGAGGGGAACGACAGCAGGATCACGAAGACGAACGAGATGATGCGGTCGAACCACCCGCGGAAGTAGCCCGCGAGGATGCCGAGGGTTCCGCCCACGAGGAGGCCGAACGCGATGGCCACGAAGCCAACGGTGAGCGAGATGCGCGCACCGTACAACGTGCGCGAGAAGATGTCGCGCGCGTCCTTGTCGGTGCCGAACCAGTGATCCATCGAGGGTCCGTACGGCGGGCGGCCCTTGCCGCTCATGTCGATGAAGTTGGCGTTGGGATCCTTGATGGACAGATAGGGGGCCAGGAACGCCAGGATGATCATGAGAACGATCCATCCGATGCAGAGCCAGAAGCCCCATCCGAGTCGGCGCTTCACCGCCTCGTCGGCGACGACCACATCGGTTGCGTCGTCGGTGGTCACGAGATTGTCGGTGCCGCTCATCGTCTCACTCTCGGGTCGATGATGGAGTAGAGGATGTCCACGAGAAGGTTGATCAGGACGAAGGCCACGGCGACGATCATGACGATCGCCAGCACCACGGGGAAGTCCTCGCGCAGCACCGATTCCACCAGACTGGATCCGATGCCGGGGATGCGGAAGATCGTCTCGACCACGATCGATCCACCGATGAGCGCACCGGTGTTCAACCCGACGACCGTGATGAAGCTGAACAACGACGGGCGCAACGCGTGACGGAACAAGACCCGGCGACGGGACAACCCCTTGGCGCGCGCCATGAGGATGAAGTCCTGCTGGAGCGTGGTGATGAGATCGGTGCGCAGAAGGCGTTGGAAAACGGCCGCCACCGGAAGGGCGATGGTGAGCGCGGGCAGCACCATCTGCCACAGCCGAGACGACAACGGGTCGTTGGCGACGTAGGTGAGTGGCATCCAACCCAATTTGATGGACAAGACGAACTTCAGGATGATCGCCAAGGCGAAGTTGGGCATCGCGACCAGAAAGAACGTGTTCATCGTCGAGATGCGGTCCGAGAGTCGACCGGCGCGCGACGCCGTGACCAGGGCCCAGGGAATGGCGATGGAGATCGCCATCAGTTGGGCCAGCAGAACGAGAGTGGCGGTTCTGGGTAGTCGTTCCTTGATGAGATCGCTCACCGGAGGCTGGCCGTCCGAACTGAATTGCACGCCCATGTCGCCACGGACGAAGTCGGACAGCCAGAGTCCGTAGCGAACCACCAACGGCTCGTCGAGATCGAACTCGGCCTTGGCCTTCTCGATCAGTTTGACGCTGTCGGGATTGTTCACATCCCCGGCTACCGGGCCGAGGATGTTGAACAGCGGGTCGCCAAGGATGTTCATTGCGCCGAACGTGAGCGCGCTCACGGACAGCAACAACAGAACCGCCATGGCGACCCGCTGCAACCAGAACCTCATCGGTCAGTGCTCGATTTCTCTTCTGATCCCGACCGATGAGGTCGAATCAGCCCATCCAGGCGGTGGTGAACCAGCCTCGGCCGTTGCTGTAGCACTTCAGGGCCACACCCTCGGGAGTGGTGCGATTGCAGACGCCGCGAACGGTGTCCTTCATCGGATTGCCCCAGATGGTGTGCTGCAGGAAGATGTACGTGTAGGCCTCGTTGATGTTCTGGACCACTTGCTGGTAGACCGAGGCACGCTCGGCGGGGTCGGAGGTGTTGATTCCCTGCAGGAGCAGTTCGTCACGCGCCTCGTCGCAGTAACGCGGCCAGTTCAGGGCCAGGCCACCGACGTTGCGGCACATCAACCAGACGTTGTCGGCCCACGGGTCATCGGCACCGAACTGACGCCACGTGACCACGTTGTAGGCACCGAGCGCGGTTTCCTGGATGTGCAGGTCCTGCTGGATCTCCTGGCGCGTCACATTGAAGGCGACGCTCCACGCTTCGTCGAACAAGTCGGCGATGCGGGTCTGAACCACGGCGGGGCCGGACCACTGGAACTCCATGTTGATCTTGCCGTCGGTGCAGTTCGCGGGGAACTCGCCGCAGTACTCGGTGGCCAACGCGACGGCGGCATCCGGGTCATCGGCTTCCTGCTTCACGTCGGGGTTGTAGAACGGGCTCTCCGGGGTGAACATCTGGTCGGCGAGACGGTTCTCGCCGAGACCGAAGAGCTCGTTGTACTTCTGGCGGGGCGTGGCCAAGGTGAGGGCCTGGCGGGCGCGGATGTCGTCGAAGGGGGCCTTCGACGAGTTGATCATGACGAAGCTCTCCTCGGCGGTGTCGTCGAAGGTGTTGACGATCGACGGATCCTCGCGCAGGGTCTGGTAGCTGGCCGGATCGCTGGTCTGCAGACCTTCCAACTCGCCGTTGAGCAACAGTTCCACGCGGGTGTCGGGATCGGTGACCGGGTAGAACTCGACGGCGTCGAGCCAGACGGTTCCGTTCCAGTACTCGTCGTTGCGCACGAACTTGGTCACCGAGTCCTGGCTGCGGCTGTCGTACTTGAACGGTCCGGTGCCGACGGGCTTCTGGTTCAGGGTCGGGTCGGCCAGGGCCGCGTCCACCCACGTGGGTGACGGGATGTAGCCGAGTTGGCCGGTGACGGCGTGCGGGAAGAACATGTTCGGCTCGAGCAGGTTGTACTTCACCGTGAAGTCGTCGATGCGCTCGACGGCTCCGGTCTCGGGGTAGTACGGCTTCACGGCCAGACCCACGAGGGGGTCGGTGCGCTCCAGCTCGAACGCCTTGATGAGGGCGTCGGCGGTGAGGTCGGTGCCGTCGTGGAACTTGATGCCCTCGCGGACCTTGATGGTCCATGATTTGAAGTCGGCCGACGGGGTGAACGATTCGGCCAGATACGGGACGGCGTTGCCTTCGGTGTCGACGGCGGCCAAGGTGTCGAACACCATGTTCGCCATGAACAAGCCCGGAGCCGACAAGGCCGACGAGGTCGGGTTCAATCCGTCCACGTCGGCTTCGATGCCGTAGCGAAGAGTGCCACCGGGAACGGGGTCGCCCTCGGGTTCGGTGGTCGGAGCTTCGGTGGTCGGAGCTTCGGTGCTGGAGCCGCCATCGGTTGTCTCGGTGCCGGCCGAGCCACTGCCGTCATCGTTGCCACCACAGGCAACGGTGAAGATCATGAGGCCCGCAAGCGTCGCGCCGAGGACACGCCCCGAGCGCAGTTTGCGTGATTTCACGTGCTTTCCCCCTTGTCGACCGGATCCATCGGAGCCGGAGTTGTTGACGTCGTGACGACGATCGGGGAAGCAGACGTCTCGCGGCCCCCACCGTCGTGCACGCCCGTACCCTAGTCGGTGGGGTGCCGAGGTCAAGGAAGACGTGTGAATTTCGACCCGTCGTTTTCGGAGATCGTGGAGGACAATGGGTCATGGCCTCTCCCGATCAGATTCGCCCGGACGGGATCGAGGTTCCCTTGGAGCGTCGTTTGCCGGCGGGAACCGATTTTCACGCCGAAGTGATGCGTCGCCACGATGCGGCCGTGCGCGGCCGTCGACCGACGTATCGGGACCCGGTGAGTGGCTACACGGTCTTCACGGCTCGGTTCCTGGCCGATCGCGGGTACTGCTGTCGTAGCGGATGCCGGCACTGTCCGTACGAATCCGAATGAAGGCAGTCGTGGGGAAGCGACACCAACCCGAGGTCACGAGCCTCGTGACGCTCTCCGATACGGTTGGCGCATGGTCGACAAGTTGATGAAGAGGTTCCATGTCCCGGCCAACAAGGTCGTCGATCTGGACGAGCGGCCGACCGACGAGACTCTGGGTTGGGACAAGGATTCGGCCAAGGGGGAGCTGGCCAAGGTGATCGGCCAGATGGCGTTCCTGCAACACCGACTCATGGCCGAGGCCAATCAGAGCCTGTTGTTGATCCTGCAGGGACGGGACGCGTCCGGCAAGGACGGGTTGGTGCGTCACGTGATGACGGGAATGAATCCGGCCGGCGTTCGGGTGGTCAGTTTCAAGGTCCCCGCGGGTGTCGAGAAGCAACACGACTATCTGTGGCGTTGCCATGCCGCCCTGCCCGCCCGGGGAGAGGTGGGAGTGTGGAATCGCAGCCACTACGAGGACATCTTGGTGCCGCGCGTGAAGAATCTCGTGCCCGAAGACGTGTGGCGCGCCCGATATCGGCACGTCCGGGACTTCGAACAGATGCTCGTCGACGAGGGAACGACGATCCTGAAGTTCTATCTGCACGTTTCGCACGAGGTCCAGCGGCAGCGGCTGCAAAAACGCATCGACAATCCCGAGAGCAGTTGGAAGCACGATCCGAGCGACATCAGCGACCGCAACATCTGGCCGCTGTACCAGCAGGCCTACGAGGATGTCCTTCGTGAGACGTCTCGTCCGCACGCGCCCTGGTACGTGATTCCGGCCGATGTGAAGTGGGTCCGTGATCTGGCGGTGGCCAAGATCGTGCTCGAGGCGCTGGAACGCATGGATCCGCGGTTGCCCGCGCCGAAGGACGATCTCAAGGGCATCACCATCGTCTGATTGACAACAAGTCAAGGTGGGGGATTGGTCGTCGAGGGTGGGCCCTCGTCTACATTTGATTCGTCGAACGGAGTTGTTCGACGGAAGGAGTGGGCGTGTCGAACGAGCGCGAGATCATGACCTGGGAGATCTTCGGAGAGGCCTCCCGAAAGCTGGCGCAGATGGTGGCCGACGACGGCTACGAACCCGACATGATCCTGTCGATCGCCCGAGGCGGACTGCTGATCGGTGGTGCCCTCGGCTATGCCCTCTCGGTGAAGAACGTCTACACGATGAACGTGGAGTTCTACACGGGAGTCGACGAGCGTCTCGAGGTTCCTCGGATTCTTCCGCCGGCGCCCGATTTCGTCGACCTCGCCGATGCCAAGATTCTCATCGCCGACGATGTGGCCGACACCGGGCACACGTTGCGCAGCGTGCAGCAATTCTGTGAGGGCAAGGTGGGCGAAGTGCGCACCGCCGTGTTGTACGAGAAGCCGCACTCGGTGGTGCAAGCCGATTACGCGTGGAAGCGCACGACCCTCTGGATCAATTTCCCCTGGAGCGACAAGGATCCCGTGGTCCGTCGTGCCGGAGTGGCGCTGGACGCCTGATCATGAGTGGCGCTGGACGCCTGATCATGAGTGGCGCTGGACGCCTGATCACTCTCTGCTGAGCAACCGCAGCGCGCAATGCCGGCCGCTGGCCCCCCAGATCCCCGCACCGGGGAAGGTGGCCGCTCCGCACAGATACAAGCCGGGTACGGCGGTCTCGTAACGAACCAATTCGCGGGGCTTGCCGCGCAACGCCGCCAGCGGACCACCGGCGAAACTGGTGGCGTGCCCCTCGGGCATGTGGAAGTCCGACTCGTACACGTCGGGGGTCATGGCGCGCCACGCGGTCATGGAATCGATCGGTCGATTCTCGAGCAACGACGAGTAGCGATCGAGCCAACGACGCGGTTCGTCGGAGTTCGTCCAGCCTCCTCGGAGCGCGTACGGGGTGAAGAGGGTCTCGAGGCTGAAGACGTGTCGGCCAGCGGGCGCCATCGACGGGTCGAGAGCCGTGGGGATGTTGGCGAAGAAGATCGGACGGTCGGCGACGCGACCCTCGGGGATGTCGAGGAACGCGCGGTGCATCGCGGCGACGGACGGAACGATCATCGTCGACGCGACGTCGGGGTCGGCGCCGATGCGGTCGAACACGTTCCGGTCGAGCTGTTTGTACCGCGGGAGTTCGCTGATGACTCCGTCGATCTTGCTTTCGTAGCCCTGCTGGTGACTTTGGCGTCGCCAGCGCTCGATCATGGGTCCGGCGCCCGCGGGGGGATTCTCGATCCACTCGAGGATCGTCCGACGCGGATCGGCCGCCGAGATCACCGTGCGCGTGGCGATGACGTCGCCCGAGGTCGTGCGGACCGCGCGGACTCGTCCCCGTTCGACGACGATCGATGTCGCCGCCGTGGACGTTCGAAGCTCGCCCCCGAAGGACGCGAACGATCGGGCCAACGACGCCGCGAGCATTCCGCTGCCACCACGAGGCCGTCCGACCGCGGCCACGTGACGGAACGCGTACGTGAGGGCACCGAGACCCGTGCCGGGCAATTCGGGCGACAGGCCCCACACCACCGGTCCGGTGGCCAGCGCGGGCGCGTACACCGCTTCGTCGTCGAAGAACTGGCGCATCACGTCGGCCGCGCTCATTCGACTCCAGCCGAGAAGGCGTCGCGCTCCGGCGCCGCCCTTGGAGAGAACGGTGGTCAGTAGACGACGCCGTTCGGGTCCGGCGGCGGCGGCGGCGAGCACGAGTCGCGCCACGGGCACGGCGGCCGCGGCGTAGCGCCGGTAGGCGTCGACTTGATGGGGATACGTGAGGGCGAGGCCGTCGAGGGTCTGCTCGACCGAGTGCATGATGGGCCACGCCGCACCGCCGTCCCACGGGATGTTGACCTGATTCGGCTCGACCTCGAGGTACTCGAGTCCGTGTCGGTCGAGTTGCAACTCTTCCATGACCGGTGTCGTGCGGAACGTGATGTGGTCGCAATTGCAGATGTTGACCGATGCGCCCGAGAAGTCGACCGTGGACGAACAGCCGCCGACCGAGTCGCGCGCTTCGAGCAGGACGGTCCGCTTTCCGGCTCGGGCCAGATACGCGGCGGCCACGAGTCCGTTGTGTCCGGCCCCGATGACCACCACGTCGGCTTCGAAGTCGGCGGTGCTCATGACTCCATCTTGCCCGAACGGGTAACCTGCCGGCGTGTCGTCACGTCATTTGTCCCACTTGCGAGGCCCCGAAGTCGCGCAGGCGCTGACGTCGTCGTCGGTCCTCGTGCAACCTCTCGGGGCCATCGAGCAACATGGTCCGCATCTCCCGTTGATCACCGATCTGGCGGTGGCCGAAGCGGTGGCCGAGGCGGCGGTACCCGTGGCGGCATCGCGAGGTGTCGATGCCTGGCTCCTGCCCCCGATCGCGTACACGAAGAGCAACGAGCACGCGTGGAACCCCGGGACGATCTGGATGTCGGCGCGCACGATGTTGAGCGTGCTCGAGGATCTGGGCCGTTGCGTGGCGGCCACGCCGGTGCGCAAATTGGTCTTTCTGAACGGTCACGGCGGCAACAGCGCTCTGGTCGCCATGGCCAATCGCGAACTTCGTCTGCAGTACGGGTTGGAGACCTTTCTGGCTCATCCGTCGATGCCCGCGGATCAGGGCGGGGGTTCGGCACCATCGGAATTGGGGATGGGAATCCACGGCGGAGCCGAGGAGACGTCGCTGATGTTGCATCTGCGACCCGACCTGGTGGACATGTCCCAGGCGGTGCGCGCGGTGCCCGAGCACCTCGCCGAGAACAAGATGGTGCGCTTCGGTGGCGCGGTGCAATTCGGATGGCTCAGCAACGACTTCGGTGATCACGGACACATCGGTGATCCGACGAGCGCCAACGCGTCCGACGGCGCTCGATTGTTCGCCGGTGCCGTGGACGCGTTCGTCGACGCACTGGTCGAGATCGCCGCGTTCCGACATCGCGTCTGAGAAACGAAAAAGGGGGCCGGTTGCCCGGCCCCCTTTTCACCACTCGGGTGTCGCGAGATCAGAGGCCGATCTCGGGGTTGATGAACTCGTTGGTGTACATGTCCTCGGCGGTCAGGTCGGCCGGCACGTCGAGGCCCGCGTCCTTCATCTTCTGGAGCGCCTTGTTGGCGCGGTCGAAGTCGAAGTCACCGAGCGTGTCGTTCGGGCCGTTGCCCACCAGGCCGAGCTCCTTCTGCGTCTCGACCGAATAAGCCGCCACACCCTCGCCGTACACCCAGAAGTCGGCGTACTGCTCGACGGCGTCGATGATGATCGCGTTGGCACGATCCGGGCCGTTCACGAAGTCGATGGCCGCCTGCTGAACGATCGGCACGAACAGCTTCAGACAGTCCGAGAGCGCTTCCTTGTCGGACTGACGAATCGCCAAGGTGGCGGCGTAGATCTCGAATCCGGCGTCGTGGATCAACTGGTACTTGACGTCCTTGCCCCACTCGGTGAACTCGTTCTTGTACTGCCACGGCTCGGCGGAGGCGAAGCCCTGCTGAGCGATCTTTCCGCCCTCGGAGATGAAGCGGCTCGGGCCTCCGTCGTAGGACGGGTCGATCTGGTCCTCGCTCACGACGCCTTCGGCCTTGAAGACCTCGAGGTAGGTGCCACCCGCGAACACGTTCATGGTGATGCCCTGCTCACCGAGGTCGGCGATGGTCTCCACGTCGGGGTAGGTCTCGGGATCCCACATGATGATCTGCGGGTTGATCTCGAGCGGTGCGACGACCGACAACAACGGGATGTCGTCGTAGCTGAAGGCCTGATCGTCGGTCGCCGCGTAGCCCATGGTGATCGACTCGTCGGCGGCCATGGTCGCCGACACCGGTTGGAAGCCGATCGCCGGACCACCCGTGCGCACCTCGAGGGTCACGCCGGTGTCGTTGCCGGAGGAATCGATCAGGGTTCCCGACACGATCTTCTTGGCCACGTCGACGGAGTAATCCTCGCCCAACATCTGGTAGAGCGCTCCGTGCTCGGATTCCGGGAACCAGTCGGTCTGAACGACCAACGTCGCCGGACACGCCTCTGAGAGCACGCCCTCGCCGCCCGATTCGGATGCCGAGCCACCGTCGTCGCCGCCACAGGCGCTGATCGCGCCAACGGCAACGAGCGGAAGAGCCAGCAAAAGTCGCTTGGTCTTGTTCCTCATTGTTCCTCCCCTTGTGGACCCACACCACGTGGGCCCGATGACCACGACAATAGTTCACGCTCCTAGCGGGCGATCGACGAGGGACTTCCATTGAACGAAAAATCAAATCTCGAACGAGAGGAGCGGATTCGTGAATCGAGATCGACCCTCGTGGGGCCCCGACGCCCGAGACTATGATCGAGTCGCGGGGCCGGCGGTCCCAGTCTGGAGCACGAATGTCGCAGTCCCCGTTGTCCTTCCGGAACGTGTCGATGACGTTCCCCGACGGTACGAAGGCCCTGTCCGACGTCTCCTTGGACGTGGGCAAGGGAGAGTTCGTCACCATCGTCGGTCCGTCCGGTTGCGGTAAGTCGACGTTGCTCAAGATCGCGTCCGGATTGCTCGAGGCGACGTCGGGAGAGATCTCGGTCGATCGGGACCGCATCGGTTACGTCTTCCAGGATGCCACGCTCCTTCCCTGGCGTACCGTGCGTCGCAACGTGGAGTTGCTCGCCGAACTCCACGGTTACGACAAGGAGCGGCGCATCCAACTCGCCGAGGACGCCATCGACCTGGTGGGTTTGCGCGGCTTCGAGAATCATTATCCGCGTTCGCTGTCGGGTGGCATGCGAATGCGCGCCTCGCTCGCCCGAACGCTCACGTTGAAGCCTCCGGTGTTCCTGTTCGACGAGCCTTTCGGTGCGGTCGACGAGATCACCCGCGAGCGCCTCAACGAGGAGACCCTCCGTCTTTTCGAGCAGGAACGTTTCGCCGGTCTCTTCATCACGCATTCGATCAGCGAGGCGGTCTATCTGTCGACCAAGGTGCACGTGATGTCGTCGCGCCCCGGGCGATTGGTCGCCTCGTTCGACGTTCCGTTCGAGTATCCCCGCAAACCGGATCTGCGGTTCGACGCTCGCTTCGCCGAACTCTGCGGACAGGTCAGCTTCGCCCTGAGAGGAGCGCACTCATGACCCTCGACGACCAGTCGACGTTCGATCCGGTGGCAGCGACCATCGCCGACGCCGTCGCGGCGCCCGGAGCAAAGCGTTCGCGTCGGGCCAACTTCGCCGGCTCCGTCCTGCCGCCGTTGGCCGTCGGTCTCATCATCCTGGGCGTCTGGTATTTCATCAGCCTCGTGGTGCTGGATCCGAAACGTCGGTTCCTCTTGCAGCCACCCCATGAGGTGTGGAACGTGGGTTTCGCCGACTGGGACAACCTGTCGACCATGCTCGAGGGAATGTGGTCGAGCACCAAGGTGGCTTTCTGGGGTCTCCTGATCGCGATTCTGCTCGGCTTCCTGCTGGCCATCGTCATGAGTCAGGCCAAGGTGGTCGAACGGGCGATCTTCCCGTACGCGGTGGTGCTGCAGGCGATTCCCATTCTGGCCATCGTTCCCCTGATCGGATTCTGGTTCGGCTACGGGTTCTCGTCCCGCGTGCTGGTGTGCGTGATCATCGCGTTGTTCCCGATCGTGGTGAACACCCTCTTCGGTTTGCTCTCGGCCGATCAGGGCATGCACGACCTGTTCACGTTGCACAAAGCCAATCGAATCACCCGACTTCGTCGTTTGATGTTCCCGGCGGCCCTCCCGGCGGTGTTCGCGGGTTTGCGGATCTCGGCCGGCTTGTCGGTGATCGGAGCGATCGTCGGTGACTTCTTCTTCGGTCAAGGCGAAGTCGGGATCGGGCAGTTGCTCAAGCGTTACGCGAACCGGTTGGAGGGCGAGCAGTTGTTCGCCTCGGTGATCCTGTCGAGTGCCTTGGGAGTCTCGGTCTTTCTGTTCTTCGGCTGGTTGTCCGGGCGTCTGATCGGCAAGTGGGCCACCGACTCTCGGGGCAAGTGACCGTCACACATTCGTCACCCGTACGTCACTCGGGTCGCGCGTACCCCGGACTCAGGGCGAACGAGTGGTCCCGTTGTTGACGTCGTAGCGCGGGCAGGATCACTCGGTACGCGGCGCGCATGTTCGGGAACGGCTCGGGGAGGTCGTCCTTGATCAACGTGTGCAACCGCGGCAGGGCGTGGTAGGGCACCGACGGGTACATGTGGTGCTCGAGGTGGTAGTTCATGTTCAGGTACAGGAAGCGCCACACCCGATTCATGTACACCGTGCGGGTGTTCAGTCGGTGGTCGAGCACGTCCTCGGCGAGACCGGCGTGTTGGGTGGTGCCGAAGACCACCAACAGCCAGCGGCCGTACAAGGACGGAAGGCCCACCATCACCAGCGGCAACCACGAGCCGGACACGATCGATGTCGTGATCACCACCAGCCAGATCGACAGGTGCACGCGACCCCACAGGATCGCCCGCGACGCTTCACGGGGCGGAAGGTACGTTGCCTCGTCGGGATGAAGGCGCCCCACCAGGTTGTGCAGGTACTTGCCGAATTCCTTGAGCGCACTCAGCACGCCGAACATCTCGAGGGCGATCTTCCAGAACGGAGTCGGACGGGGATAGGCGATCTCGGCGTCGCGTCCGACGATGATGGTGTCGGCATGGTGTCGGTTGTGGCTCCAGCGCCACGAGACGGGTTCGCGCAGGTCCATGAACGACGCCACGTGGTACACGACGAGGTTCGCCGTCTTGGACTTGAACGCCGTGCGATGACCACATTCGTGCCAACGCGCGTCGGACGCCGACCCGTACAGCGTTCCGTACACGAACATGGCCGGCAACGTCCACCACGAGAGCCACGTGAGAACCACCCACGTTCCCGAAGCGACCAGCAACACCAGCCACAGGAGCGTGTCCAGGGTCGCTCGTCGGTCGGAGCGTTGCATGATGGTCAGCAGTTCGTCGCGATCCACCGGGCTGCGGTACCAATCGGCTCCCGCCAGTCCCGCGCTCTCGGCCACGGCTCCCTCGGGCCCGGTGAGTCGGTAATCGCGCGGTGTCGTCGATCGTGAATTCATCGTTCCCCCACGTCGGAGCATAGGCATCGCTAGAGTCGGTCGCGTGGTCGTGGAGTGGTTGACGTTTCGTGTGACCCCCGACGAGCGCGCCGTGTGGCTGGCCCGCGAGGAGGAGGTCTGGAGCCGATACCTCGAAGGTTGCGACGGTTTCGTGCGCAAGCAGATGTGGATCGAGGAATCCGAACCGAACGAGATCCACGCGGTGATCTGGTGGGAGAGTCGTGAACTTTGGAAGCGAATCACCCCCGAACAGGTGGACGAGGTGGACCGCCGGATGGGCGATCTGTTCCGGGAATGCACGATGCGCGTCTACGACATCGTGCGCGATCGCTGATCAGTCGTTCAGCGCCCGGAGCGATTCGACGGCCCGCTCGATCATGACGGGCAGGGGGTCCCGGTCCACCAAGGCGATTCCGATGCAGTCCGGTCGGTGGGTCTCGCGCGCGATCCGCAACTGCCGGCCCACCTCGGATGGGTCACCGGCGATCGACCACTCGTCGGCCACTCCGCCGAAACGAGCCGAAACGCACAAGGTCACGTGAACGGGTCGGACCGAGCGGGCCTCGCGGATCGGGTCACGAGCGGTCTCGGAGGTGAAACCGGAGAGGAACACACCGTCGGCCACTCGCGAAGCGAGACGGTTCAGCTGAGGCCCGCGGGCGCCGACGAACTGCGGGATGATCCGCGACGGAGCCGCATGGTCGGGTGGGGTGTAACGAGCGCTCGTCCGACCGCTGAACACGGCGCTCGCCGTCTCGATGGCGTCGCGAACGACCGCCACGGGCTTGTCGGTCGCCAGGGAGAACGGCCCGAGCGACTCGTGGCCCCCCACGCCCCACCCGAGCACCATTCGTCCGTTGCTCAGTTCGTCGATGGTCATCGCGGTCGAGGCCACCGCGCCGGGATGACGCAACAGCGGTGAGGTGATGCCGACGCCCAACGTGATGCGACGAGTGACCATGGCGGCCGCGGCCAGAAGAGCGAATGGTTCCCGTGCCACACCCTCATCGGCCACCCACACCTCGTCGACGCCGGCCTCGTCGAGGGTCACGATCGCGTCGACGATGGATGACGCCGTCACGTTCGGATAGATCCAGACACAGGTGCGCACTCGCCTACGATTCCACATCGGCGGCACGCGGGAGAACAGGAGGACTTGATGTCGAACGAACCGGCTGTTTCCCGGTGGTTGCGACGGGCCCGCCTGACGAACGGCTCGTTGGTCGACATCGAGGTCGTCGAGGGTCGGGTGTCGGCGGTCGAACCCGTCTCGAACGATCGAGTCGGAACGTCGCTGGAGGGATGGCTCGTGTTGCCGGCGCTCGGGGAGCCGCACGCCCACCTCGACAAAGCCTTGACGGCCGAACGCGTGCCGAATCCGTCCGGAGACCTGATGGGAGCGATCCACGCCTGGGTCGCGGCCGAAGAGCGCGGTGAATTCGGACTGGACGAAATGACCGCGCGGGCCACCGAGGCCATCCGCAAGTTGGTGGCCAACGGAGTCACCACGATCCGCACGCACGTGAACGTGGGCGAAAGTGACCCGACGCACGTGCACCTGCGCGCGGTGCTCGCCGCTCGTGACGTCACCCGACATCTCGCCGACCTGCAAATCGTCGCTCTGATGCATTCTCCCCTTGCCGGATCGGAGGGGGCCGGGAATCGTCGTGCGTTGCGCGAGGCGTTGGCGTTGGGCGCGGATCTGGTGGGTGGATGCCCGCACCTCGAGCCCGATGGTGCGGGGATGATCCGCGAGGCTCTGGCCGCGGCGACCGAGGCGGGTGTGGGTCTCGATCTTCATGTCGACGAGACTCTCGACCCGAAGATGTTGACCCTCGTGGAATTGGTCCGTCAGGTCGTGTCGACCGGATTCGAACGATCCGTCGCGGCCAGCCACTGTGTCAGCCTCTCGGTGCAGCCTCTCGACGCTCAACGCGAGATCGCGCGGATGGTCGCCGCGGTCGGCGTCTCCGTCATCGCGTTGCCCCCGACCAATCTGTTCCTTCAGGGTCGCGAGCAGCCGCAGGCCATGCCGCGGGGGATCGCGCCCATCGACGTCCTGCGCGAGTCGGGAACCACGGTCGCGTTGGGTGGCGACAACGTGCAGGATCCGTTCAACCCCGTCGGACGAAGCGACCCCCTCGAGACCGCGGCACTGTCCATCATGGCGTCGCATCAGTTGCCCGCTGCGGCATTCGACCTCGTCGGTAACGCGGTCCGTCGGGTGCTCGGTCACGAGGAGGTGGACGTGGCGGTCGGTTCGCCGGCCGACTTCCTGGTGATCGACGCGGCGTCGGTTCGCGAGGCCATCGCCGACGCGCCACTCGACCGGCGGGTGTTCAAGGGCGGGCGTGAAGTGGTGGTGACGACGACCACTCGTCGATTCCACGACGACCCCTGAGACCCGGGAGACCCGGTGGTACTGTCGGCGGTAGTGACCAGACAGGTAGGGAGGCTCGCATGAAGGTCGGTGCGTTCTTTTTCGGTGGAGTCGAGATGGACGACGCCGGCTCCGGTCCGCCAGCGCCACTCGACCGTCGTTATTCCAACGACCACATGTGGAAAGCCACGTTGGATTACGTGAACTCGGCGATCGAAGCCGATCGTTTGGGTTTCGACTCCTTCTGGACGACTGAACACCACTTCCAGTACGAGGGATACGAGGTCATCCCGAACGGCCTCCTGATTTCGGCCTGGATCGCCGCCCAAACCAAGCGCATCAAGTTGGGGGCCATGTTCAACGTGGTGCCGCAATGGAACCCGCTCCGTCTGGCCGAGGATTTCGCGACGCTTCACAACCTCTCCGGGGGTCGCGGAGTTCTGGGCGTCGGTCGCGGAACAGTTCCGCGCGAGGTGTTGCACCTCAACGAAAAGGGCGTGTCGATCGGTTCGCACGACAACCCGGAGAAGTCGGCCGACGACGAGTTGAACCGCGAGGTGTTCGAGGAATCGATGGAGATCATCCGGCGCGCCATGTCGAACGAGACGTTCTCGTTCTCGGGCAAGCACTTCCAGATCCCGCTACCCGGTATCCCGGATCGCGGAAGCACCGTTCAGCATCTGACCTTGGTCCCGCGTCCCATCTACCCGTACGAGATCTGGCAGGCGGTCACCAGCCCGCCGACGCTCGACTACGTCGCGCGCATCGGTCACTCGGCGGTCTTCTGGAATCAGCACTACTCGTTCATCAAGCGGTTCTGGGACACCTACTCCGAGAAGCAGGAAGCGGCCACCGGAGTCGCTCCGGCTCCGGGAGCCAAGCGAATGTTGGTCATCTCGGTGCGCATCGAGGACTCGTACGAGAAGGCCTGGCAGAGTGCGACGCCGGGTCACGACGAGTTCTGGAAGTTCCTCGGTCCGTACGGATGGAGTCGGGGCTACATGGGGGAGGACGGCAAGCCGGCCAAGCCCGGTCTCATCCCGACCTTGCAGGAGTCGGTGGACAACAAGACGATCCTGTTGGGAACACCCGAACAGGTCGCCGAGGGAGTGCAGTTCTACAAGGACTTGTTGGGTCTCGAGTACGTCACGATCTTCCCGCACATGCTCGGTGACTCCTACAAGAAGGCCGACGAGCAGATGGCACGCTTCATGAACGAGGTCATGCCTCTGGTCAAGTAGTCCGCCACAACGAGTTGTGCTCGCAGACCGAGCGCAACACCGCGGGTTGGTCGGTCATGATGCCGTGAACGCCGATGTCGATGAGCCGTTGGATCTCCTCGGGGTGATCGATCGTCCAGACGTGAACGGGTAGCCCGGCCCGCTCGGCCCGCTCGACGCGAGCCGCCGTGGTGACCGTCAACGGTCCTTGTTTCACCGGCACCTGCAAGCAGGAGGGACCGGTGGGAACGCGGCCCGTCAGCCATTGGGCGACCTCGCGCGGACTGGCACTGGTGCAGACGTCGGGGCCGAGTTCCTGACGAACACGCATCAGACGCCGATGGCTGAACGAGCCGATGCACACTCGGTCGAGTGCGTTCATGCGGCGCAACAGATCGATCAGCGGATCGACCGTGGCGTCACTCTTGGCGTCGATGTTGATCATCGAATCGGGGAATTCCTCGAAGAGATCGACGAGGAGCGGAATCGGTTCACGCCCGTCGACTCGGACCGCGGCCAGTTCGGTCCGGGACATCTCGCTGATCCGACCGTCACGACCACAGGTTCGACGCAGATCGTCGTCGTGGAAGGCCACGAGGTGACCGTCGGCGGTCAGCTGCACATCGGTCTCGAGGTAGCGATAGCCGAGCCCGACCGCGTGACGGAACGCCGGCAGGGTGTTCTCGGGCCATTCGCTCGTTCCGCCTCGATGGGCGAACGGAATGAAGTCACCGGCGACGTGAGGTTCCAGATACGGATGGGCATGTCGCGGAAGGGCCACCTCGCCAGTATCGCTCTCGGCACTAACGTTCGTCGGCATGTCCCCGGAATTCGCCGTCACGCCCGTCCCGTTGGCCGGATCTTCCTTCACCGGCTCGGGTGCTCGCATCGAGGTGCACGCCCCGTACGACGGATCGCTCATCGGGCACGTCCCGGCGTGCACGTCGGCCGACGTCGACCGCGCAGTGGAGGTGGCGCGTCGGGCGATGGCCACTCCGCTGCCCGCATGGAAGCGCGCGTCCGTCCTCGACGCCGCCGCCTCGCGTCTGGCGGCCCGCCGCGAGGAGTTTGCCGCGACCATCGCCCGTGAGGCGGCCAAACCGATCAAGACCGCCCGGGTCGAGGTCGACCGCGCGGTGGGAACTTTCCAGTTCGCCGCCGCCGAGGCTCGCACCCTCGTCGGCGACGTGGTGGCGATGGACGCGATTCCGGCGGGGGAGGGCAAGTTCGGATTCACGATGCGCGTTCCCGTGGGCGTCGTGGGTGCCATTGCTCCGTTCAACTTCCCGTTGAACCTGGTGGTGCACAAGATCGGACCGGCGATCGCCGCCGGCTGTGCCGTGGTGCTGAAACCGGCATCGCAGACTCCGTTCTCCTCGATCCTGTTGGCCCGCATGCTCATCGAGGAGTGTGGGTTGCCGGCTGAATGGTTGAGCGTGGTCACCGGTGGTGGGTCGACGGTCGGCAACGCCATCGTCGATCACCCGGATATCGCATTGGTGACCTTCACGGGGTCGCCGGACGTCGGCTGGGGTATTCGCGCTCGAGCGCCGCGCAAACGAGTCGGTCTGGAGTTGGGCAACAACGCTCCGATCATCATCGAGCCCGACGGTGATTGGATGACGGCGGCCGCCAAGATCAAGGTGGCCGGCTTCTCCCACGCCGGACAATCGTGCATCTCGACACAGCGCATTCTCGTTCACGAGTCGATCTCGGAAGCGTTCGTCGACGAACTGGTGCGTCAGGTGTCGACCCTCGTGTTGGGCGATCCCCTCGACGAGGACACCGACGTTTCGACGCTGATCTCCACGTCGGAACGAGACCGGGTTCGTAGCTGGATCTCCGAAGCCGCCTGCGAGGGTGGCGAGGTGGTTCTGGGTGGTGACGTCACCACCCAGGGCATCCTGTGTCCCACCATCGTGGTGAACGCCCGGGCGTCGATGAAGATCTGCGCCAAGGAGGTTTTCGGTCCCGTCGTGGCGGTGACCACGTATTCGGACGTGAACGAGGCACTGAGGATCGCCAACGACAGTGATTTCGGGCTCCAGGCGGCCATCTTCACGTCCGACATCGGCACCGCGCTCCGGGCCGTGAGGACGCTGGACTTCGGCGGGGTGGTGGTGAACGACGTGCCCACGTTCCGCGCCGATCAGCAACCGTACGGTGGCCTACGCGACAGTGGCAACACTCGCGAGGGCCCGGCTTTTTCGGTGCGCGAGATGACCGAGATACGTATGGTGATCCTGGGCGCCTGACGAATCAGATGGATCGACCGGCGTTCTTCCAGTACTCGTCCTTCAGCAGTCGCTTGTAGAGCTTCCCGGTCGGGTGACGCGGAAGTTCGGCACGGAAATCGATGCTGCGCGGACACTTCACGTCGGCCAACTGGGACTTGCAGTAGGCGATGAGTTCCAGCTCGAGCGCACGGGCCGCTTCGGCACTCTCGGGCATCGTGGCCGGTTGAACGACGGCTTTCACTTCCTCGCCGAAATCGTCGTTGGGAACGCCGAAGACGGCGACGTCGATCACCTTGGGGTGAGTGACGAGGGCGTTCTCGGCCTCCTGCGGATAGATGTTCACGCCGCCCGAGATGATCATGTACGCCTTGCGGTCGGTCAGGAACAAGCACCCGTTGTCGTTCAGGTAACCGACGTCGCCCAGGGTGCTCCAGCCCTTGGGATGACGTGAACTCTTCGTCTTTTCCGCGTCGTTGTGATACTCGAAGGTCGCGCCACCCTCGAAGAAGATGGTTCCGCTCTCGTAGTTCGGCAACTCCTCGCCGTCGTCGCCGCAGATGTGGATGGTGCAGCCGATCGGCACTCCGACTGTGCCCTCGTTCGCCAGCCAGAGGTCGCTGTTGCAGTAGACGAAACCGTTACCTTCGGTGCCCGCGTAGTACTCGTGGATGATGCGGCCGAACCATTCGATCATCTGCTTCTTGACCGGAATGGGGCAGGGCGCCGCGGCGTGGATGACGGCCTGCAGCGAGGAGACGTCGTACTTGGAGCGGATGCTCTCGTCGAGCTTCAGCAGTCGGACGAACATGGTCGGCACCACCTGGGTGTGGGTGACCTTGTGGCGCTCGATGGCGGTCAGGAACTGTTCGGGATCGAAGTGTTCCATGGCCACGACGGTGCAACCCATGCTCTGGGCGGCCATCGTGAAGCGCAAAGGCGCCGCGTGATACAGCGGCGCCGGGGTCAGGTACACGCTGTCGAAGGACGCTCCGAACAACATGGCCAACGACGGGGCGACCGAGGTGGGTGTGGTTTCCAGCGGCAGGTCGACGAAGGGCTTGGTCACGCCCTTGGGGAGACCCGTGGTGCCCGACGAGTAGAGCATGTCGGTTCCGGCGATTCGATTCGGGAGGGGCGCGTCGGACTGAGCGGACACGGCGCTCTCGTAACTCTCGTAGCCGGCCACGGTTCCGTCGAGCATGAGACGCATCTCGAGGTTCGGGGTGTCGGCGATGATCTCCGACGCTTGGTCCGCCTTGTACTTCGACGTGATGAAGATGCGGGCCGCACAGTCGTTGATGATGTACGAGAGCTCCTTGCTCGTGAGGCGCGAGGACGCCGCGGTGTACACGACTCCGGCGTACTGGCAACCCCACAACACCTCGAGGTACCGATCGTGGTTCTCCATGCACAGCGCCACGTGATCGCCGGGCTTCAGGCCCGCGTTGCGCAACAGATTCGCCAGTCGGTTGGCCGCGGCGTCCAGTTGGGCGAACGTCTGGCTGTAACCCGAACCGGTCATGACCATGGCCAGTTTGTCGGGATGGGTGAGGGCGTGGGCTCCGAGATACATGGGGCGAAGAGTAGTGGCAGTACAATTCTCCGTGTGGGGTCGTCGGAGCGTGATTCGGCGTGGGCGAAGGAGCGATTCGTCGGCGCGGTGTCCGTGGGTGGCGACGTGGCTCTGGACGAATTGGCGTTGTTGCTCCCCGCGGCCATCGGTCACGTCTCGAGAGTCGACTTGGTCGCCGGACTGACGATGCTCGACGAGATGGCGGCCATGGTGGCCAGCCCGACCGTCGAGGGTGTCTGTCGCTCGCTCTTTCGCGGAGATCATGCACTCGTGGGGCACCGGGACGACTACTACGACCCCCGTAACTCGTTCATCACCGACGTCGTCGCCACCCGTCGGGGCATCCCGATCTCGTTGTCGGTGATCGCGATGGAGGTCGCACGACGGGTGGGGGTCGACCTGGTCGGGGTGGGCATGCCCGGGCATTTCCTCGTCGCCGAGCGACCGAGCCAGGGTCTCGTCCCGGAGATATTCGCCGACCCGTTCCACGGCGGTCGGATCATGGACGCCACGGGGTGCGCGCGCTTGTTCGCCGAACTGTTGGGAGAAGCGCAACGTTTCGACGTCCGATTCCTGGCGATGACTCCGCCGATGTCGATCGTCGAGCGCATGCTGAACAATCTGAAGGCGATCTACCTGCGAAACGGGGACACGGAGCGCCTGCGCGGCGTCATGGCCTTGAGAGCGGCGTTTCCCGGACTCGGTCGTGCCGAGAACGACGAGTTTCGACGTCTGATGGCCCCGCTGAATTGAGGGTTTCGATGCGCACCACGACGGCGAGGGTGGCTAGTTTTTCCCCATGACCGCCACCGCGACCCTCACCTCCGACGAGCAGAAGGTCTCGTCGCTCATCGACGAACTGCTCGCCGAGTTCCCCCCGCGCAGCACGGACGGAACGACCTTCCTCGGAGCGCAGTTCGACAAGGGGCTCGCCTGGGTGCACTTCGAGGTCGGTCACGGCGGACTCGGCCTCAATCCCAAGTTGCAGCGCACCATCAACGAGCGTTTGTTCGCCGCCGGCGCCCCGAATCCGGTGGCCCGTAACCCGATCGGTCACGGCATGTGCGGACCGACCGTGGCGGTGTGGGGTTCGCCCGAGCAGAAGAAGCGGTACCTGCGCCCTCTGTTCACCGGTGAAGAGGTGTGGTGTCAGCTGTTCTCCGAGCCCGGCAGTGGTTCGGACTTCGCCGGCTTGTCGGCCAAGGGGGTGAAGGACGGCGACGAGTGGATCATGAACGGCCAGAAGGTATGGACGACCCTGGCGCACCTGTCACGTTTCGGACTCCTGATCGTGCGCACCGACGCCGAGGCGGTGAAGCACGCCGGTCTCACCGCGTTCGTGGTGGACATGCAGGCCCCGGGCGTCGAGGTTCGTCCGCTCTATCAGATCACCGGTGAGGCCGAGTTCAACGAGGTCTACTTCACCGACGTCCGCGTCCCGAATCATGAGATGCTCGGCAACATCGGAGACGGCTGGCGAGTGTCGCTCACGACGTTGATGAACGAACGAGTGTCCATCGGTGGTGCGATCCCGGCAAAGGGCTCCGGTCCGATCCGTGATGCGCTCAAGGTTTGGAAGGATCTTCCCGCCGATCGTCGTGATCCCGCCACGCGGGACGAGTTGATGTCACTGTGGGTCCGGGCCGAACTTCTCCGACTCACCAACATCCGTGCGTCCCAGAATCGCAAGATGGGTGATCCGGGCCCCGAGGGTTCCATCGCGAAATTGGCCATGGCGGAACTCAACAAGGACATCTACTCGTTCGCGGTTTCACTGTTGGGCGCGGACGGAATGCTCTTCCCGAGCGGGTATCAGAAGATTCGTCCGGAACAGGCCATGGGTCTCGAGAATCCGCAGAAGGCGTTCCTGCGCAGCCGTGCCAACTCCATCGAGGGTGGCACCAGCGAGGTCATGCGCAACATTCTCGGCGAGCGGGTGCTCGGACTGCCCGGCGACGTTCGCGTCGATCGCGACGTGGCGTGGAGCAAGGTCCCGCGCAACTGACGCTCAGGCACCGGTTCGCAGGAGCAGTCCCACGAACATCGCGCCGAGCCCGGTGAGCAGCCCCAGCGCTCCTCCGATGGCCAGAGCCAACTTGCCCCGACCGAGTGAGTGGACGACCGCGAACATCGCCGTGGCGACCGCCAGCAACACGTGGACGAAGAGCGTGACCTGATACTCGGAATCGGTGTCGGCGATCGAGACGTCGAGGATGTTCCAGATTCCGGTGATCACGGTGAGCCCGAACGCCGGCCAGGCCACGCGAGCGAAACCGTTGGCCGCGGTCTTCAGGCTCTCGGGATGCGCGGCCCGCAGGCGGGGCACCAGGCCACCGAGGACGATCTGTCCGCCGACCCACACCGAAGCCGCCACGACGTGCAGGAAGAGACGCAAGGTGTCGAGGTCGGGACTGATCATGTCTCCAGCCTGACACACGGCGCCCCTCGGCCGACATCCGGGCCTCTCCTACACTGACCCGATGAGCGGCATCGAACTCGCGGTGACGGGCCGGATGTTCCACGCGCCGACACCCGACGCGTTGGGGATCATCGACGGCGTGATCACGGTCGGTGCCGACGGTGTCATCCTCGACGTGGTGCACGATGCTTCGTCGCCGATGGCGATCGAACTCGTGTCGCGAGCACGCACGGTGTGGCGAATGGCGCCCCACGAGCGGTTGTTGCCGGGACTGGTCGACACCCACGTCCACGCACCGCAATGGCCCCAGTTGGGAACCGGATTGGACCTGCCACTCGAGAGCTGGTTGTTCGATCACACGTTCCCGCTGGAGGCGCGTTACGCCGACGTCGGCTTCGCTCGCGACGTGTGGGAGCACATGGTGCCCACGCTGCTCGGTCTCGGGACCACCACCGCCGTCTACTACTCGTCGATTCACGAGGATGCCACTCGACTTCTCGCCGAGCGATGCGCGGTCGGTGGTCAGCGGGCTTTCGTCGGACGAGTGGCCATGGATCACCCGACGGGAACACCGGAGTGGTACCGCGACGAGTCCGCCGACGTCGCGCTGGAACGATCGCGCCGATCGGCCCGCGACGTCTTCGAGATCGGCGCGACCGCCGGGTTGGTGAAACCGATTTTGACACCACGCTTCATCCCGGCGTGCAGTGACGAACTACTGGTGGGGATGGGGCGGTTGGCCGACGAACTCGGGTGCACCATTCAGACCCATTGCTCGGAGAGCGACTGGGAGCACGCGAACGTTCGTGATCGATTCGGGCGTTCGGACACCGAGATGCTCGACGCGTTCGGGCTGCTCCGCGAGCGGACCGTGCTGGCGCACGGAAACCTGGTGTCGACGACGGATGCCGCACTCATCCGTGCCCGGGGTGCGGGCATCGCTCATTGTCCGTTGTCGAACTCGTACTTCGCCAACTGCGTGTTGCCCCTGCGACGACTTCTCGACGCCGAAGTTCGGGTCGGACTCGGATCGGACGTGGCCGGTGGAGCATGGCCCGGGCTGTTGCCACAGTGCGCCCATGCCGTCACGGCGTCGCGGATGTTGGAAGACGGCGTCGACGGCTCGATCGACGGCGACTGCCGTGGAGTCTCGGGCTCGCGCATCGATTCGGTGACCGCGTTCCACGTGGCGACGGCCGGAGGTGCCGCGATGATCGGTCTCGATGCCGGTGCGTTCATCCCGGGTCGTCGGTTCGACGCCTTCGCCGTCGACACGAAGCGATCGGCGAACGGAATGCGTGAATGGGACGGCATCGACGACGAGTCCCGAATCTTCGAGAAGATCGTCCGCTTGACCGGACCGGAGGCGATCACCTCGGTGTGGGTCGACGGGCGACTGCGGGCGGGACGGGCCGCGGTCGTCTGATCAGCGAGTTGCGTACATGCGCAGCAACGACACGTAGTAGTCGACGCGGAACTGGCTGCCCTTGCGGTCGTAATGAATGCCGTCACCCTCGAGACGTTGTATCGGCGCGTCGGTGGCCCAGTCGGCGACGAAGAAATTGGGGGTGGTCATGGCGGTCACGGTCAACGCGTCGTTGATCGTGCGGGCACGGGCCATGCAGTCCTTCATCTGCAGGTTCACCCAGACCACCACGTGTTCGTCACCGGCCAGAGCGGCGATGCGACGAATGTTCGGTTCGACGGTCTCGATGGGAGTGGCGAGACAGGCGTCGTTGGCGCCCAGAGAGACGATGATCAGACGCGGGAGAACGCCCCGGCCCCGGGACGACTCCAGCAGATCCGCGCCCTCGGCGATCGTGCGATCCTCGCGGGCGTCGATCGTGGGGAGCCATCCGATGCGGGCGATCGATTCGCCGAGCCCGAGACCGTCGGTGTCGGTGGTCAGGAAATCGCCGACGATCAACACCTCGGGCGCCGATGGCGTGGTGGTGGTGGGCAAGGGCGGATAGGTGGAGGGAGCCGCCGATGCCGGCGTCGTCGACTCCGATGCGCCATTCGACGATGACGTGCAGGCGACGAGGGTCGTCGCGAGGAGGATGACCCACTTCGGGCCCGCGAAGATGGTCGAGCGGCGCATCGATCAGTCCTGCAGCGAGGCGAGAACATGGCTGGCGGCCAGGGCCCGATCGTCGACGATCGGTCGCCGGGCCAGTGAGCCACCCGACATCGTGGTGATGGCCGTTTCGATGGCACCTTGCAGGTCGCGCAGATTGCGCGGGGGTGGGAAGTACTCGTCCTCGTCGGTGATGCGAACCTCCTCGACGCCGTTGCGAGGCGCCAGGCGGGCGATGACCGCGTCGACCAACTCCTCCGGCGCGGACGCACCGGCGGTGACGCCCACGACTCCATCCAGATCGTCGGGGATCTCGCCGGCGGTGTTGACGCGGAACACACGGTCGCAACCGGCCTCGCGGGCGAGCCGTTCCAAGGCCCGCGTGTTGGACGAGTTGGCCGAGCCGATCACGATGATCGCGTCACAGCGGGTCGCCAGGGACATGAGGGCGGACTGTCGATTGGTGGTGGCGAAGCACAGGTCGCTGCGACCGGGGGTCCAGACAGCGGGGAAACGTTCCTTCACCCTCACGGCAACCTCGTCCCAGTCGCGGTGGGACAACGTGGTCTGGGCCAACAGGGCGACCGGTTGCTCGAACGCGGGCAGAGCGTCCACCTCGTCGATGGATTCGACGCGCGAGATCGAGTCCGGGGCGACCGCCATCGTTCCGACCGCTTCCTCGTGCCCTTCGTGGCCGACGTAGACGATGCGGTATCCCTTGCCGGCGCGCACCTTCACCTCGTGATGCACCTTGGTGACGAGGGGGCACACCGAGTCGACCACCACGGACCCTCGCGAACGAGCGGCCGCCACGACGTCGGGAGCCGATCCGTGGGCCGACAACATGATCGGTCGACCCTCGGGCACCTCGGAAATGTCGTCGACGAACACGACACCGAGATTCTCGAAACGCTCGACGACGATCTTGTTGTGGACGATCTCGTGGTAGCAGTACACCGGAGCCTCGAAACTGCGAACCATCCACGCCAGGGCCTTGATGGCCATCTCGACTCCGGCGCAAAAACCGCGGGGAGCGGCCAGCAGCACGTGGTCGACGTTCATGGGGGGCAGGATAACGAACGACCCGTGCCCGAAAGTCGACGGGTAGCCTCGCCGTATGTCACCTCGCCGAATTCGTGGGTCGAGAATTCGGGAGCGGTCGGCATGAAGCAGTCGGCTCCCACCGTGGTGGCCGTGACAACCGACTCGCCCGCGTCTCGGGCCGGTTTGTGCGTCGGTGACGAGGTTCGCAGCATCAACGGAGTCTCGCCGCGCGACATCATCGAGTGGCGTCTGCTGGCCGACGACGCCGAGGTGGATCTCGAGATCGTCCGAGGTGGGATCGAGATGATCCTCGAGGTGCGCAAGCGCGACGGTGAAACTCTCGGGGCGGAGGTCTCGAGCGCCCTGTTCGATCGGGTGCGGACGTGCGACAACCATTGCGCGTTCTGCTTCATCTATCAACTCCCGCCCGGGATGCGCCGCAGTCTCTATTTGAAGGACGACGATTATCGCCTGAGCTTCCTGTACGGGAACTTCACGACCCTGACGCGATTCACCGAGGCGGACCTGGAACGAGTGGTCACCGAAGGGCTGTCACCGCTCAACGTGAGCATCCACGCCACTGACCCGTCGGTGCGCAGCGAGATGTTGCGCAACCCGCGCGGTGGAATGAGCCTGCGATGGTTGCGACAGTTGCTGAACCACGGCATCACCGTGAACGGTCAGCTGGTGGTTTGTCCGGGCGTGAACGACGGCCCGATCCTCGAGGACACCATGATCGGCATTCTCGATCGTTATCCCGACCTGAATTCGGTGGCCGTCGTGCCGCTCGGGATCAGTCGCTACAACACCGAATCGGCGATGCGCGCCCACACCCGAGCCGAAGCCGAAGCGGTGGTCGACCTCGTCGCGCGTTGGCAGGACGTCTTCATGTCGGTCCTCGGTCGACGCATGGTCTTCGCCGCCGACGAGTACTACCTCATGGCCGAACGGCCCTTTCCGGAGGGCGAGGAGTACGAGGGTTTCGGGATGCACGAGGACGGCATCGGAATGGCCCGCACGTTCGAATGGGAGTTCACGGGACGATTGGAGGTCCCGACCGGACCACAAAGCGGATTCTTCGCGTGGGTGGACGGAGCGCCGGCGGAGGGATACCGAGCGGTTCGTAATCCGGCCGGGGACACCGGATTGCGTGACCACGGTTCGGCGGTGCCGGTCGCGCTCGGTCGCCGGTCGGCGCCCGACGGTGCACCGGTCGGCGTGCTGACCGGGACCTACGGCGCTCGGGTGATCGTGGTGCCGAACGATCACTTCGGGGGTAACACCGGTGTGACGGGTTTGATGGTGGGGACGGACATCTCGCGGGTTCTCGAAGGTGAACCGGTCGGTCACCGGTACCTTGTACCGGATGTCTGTTTGTCCGAAGGTCGCTTTCTCGATGGTCTCACCGTCGACGATCTGCCGCGAACGGTCGAGGTCGTACCGACCGACGGAATCGCGTTGCGGCGCGCCCTGGGGAGATGAGCAGTGAGCGAGATCGAGGAGACTCCGCTACCGATCGTCGTCATCGTCGGTCGCCCCAACGTCGGCAAGAGCACGCTGTTCAACCGATTCATCGGTGAACAAGCCGCCATCGTGGAGGATCGTCCCGGCGTCACCCGTGACCGCAAGGAGTTGGAAGCGGAATGGCTCGGTCGCCGTTTCCGCCTGGTCGACACCGGGGGATGGCTGCCGGCCGGATCGGAACTGGATGCCAAGGTGAGCCGTCAGGTCGAGGCGGCCGTGCGTTCGGCCGATCTCATCATCTTTCTCACCGATGGTTCGGTCGGTGTCACCGACGAGGACGAGGCCGTGGCGTCGTGGTTGCGCAAGGTGTCGCCACCGGTGATGTTGGTGGTGAACAAGGCCGACAACGACCGCCGCGAAGCCGATCGTTGGGAATTCCTGTCGCTCGGCCTCGGTGAGCCGTATCCGGTCAGCGCGTTGCACGGGCGTCGAGCCGGCGATCTGTTGGACGAGATCATCTCGCGCGTGCCCGACGCGCCGTTGAGCGACGAATACGTCGAGTCTTACGGACTCGACGAGGAGATCGTTCCGGTGGGGGATCAGAAGCCTCCGCGGGTGGCCTTGATCGGCCGTCCGAACGTGGGCAAGAGCACGTTGTTCAACCGCTTGGTGGGTGAGGACCGATCCGTGGTTCACGACATGCCCGGAACAACCCGCGACGCGATCGACACCCTGGTGGAAACCGAGGACGGGCCGGTGGTCTTCGTCGACACCGCGGGCATGCGACGCCGTTCGCGCATCGACGACACCGCCGAGTATTACTCGCTGGTTCGCGCATTGCGCGCGGTGGACGCGTCCGACATCGCTCTGTTCGTGATCGACGCGACCCAGGGGGTCACCGCCCAGGATCAACGTCTGGCGGAACGCGTCGATGCCGCGGGATGTCCGATCCTGATCCTCTTGAACAAGTGGGAGTTGATCGAGGACGTCGAGGATCGCGAGCGAATCGAGAACGAGGTGAAGCGCAAGTTGTACTTCATGGACGACGCTCCGGTGTTGAAGATCTCGGCGCTCACGGGCAAGGGGGTCCACAAGTTGCGGCCCGTCCTGCAGGAGGCGATCGAGCAGTATCACCGTCGCGTTCCCACTCGCGACGTGAATCGGGTCATCGCCGACGCTCAGCAGCGCCAGCCGGCGGCGGGCGGCGCCAAGGTGATGTACGCGATCCAAGGCGCGACGGATCCGCCCACCTTCACGTTGTTCGTCAACCGCGAGTTGCCGCACACGTATCTGCGATATCTGGAGCGCTCCATACGTGAGGCGTTCGGTTTTGGTTCGACCCCGTTGAAGTTGCGGGTGCGCAAGCGGGGCGACTGATGCCGTTCTGCGAGGAGTGCGCCAAGTATTGGGCGCCCTCGGCCATGCGCGAGGACGGATCCTGCCCGAGTTGCGGGCGCGTTCTCGAAGCACCGAAGGTGGCCAGCACGACGCCGAGCCACCGCCGTGTCACGGCCGAGAATATCGACCTACGACGTTTGGCGTCGGGTGACGTCGAGTCCGAGGCCAAAGCTCCGTGGCACTTCAAGTTGCTGGTGGTCGCGTTGTGCCTCTATCTCGGTTGGCGGGTGGTGGACCTGTTTCTGTGAGGCGGACCCCCGATAGGGTGGCGAGCACATATCTCGGGCTGTGGCGCAGCTTGGTAGCGCGCTTGACTGGGGGTCAAGAGGTCGCAGGTTCAAGTCCTGTCAGCCCGACCAACGATGCCCCGGGGATCCTGGCGATCTCCGGGGCATTTTCGTGTCCGTGATCATGGGTGGCTCGGTGACCGTTCCTGCGTCTCGAACCATCACGGCACTACCTTGGGGGGATGGACTCCCCCTCCTCACGTACCCTCTCGGAATCGGCGTCGAAGGCGCTGCTGCGTGCCTACGGGGTGCCGATGGCCGACGAGCGCGAGGTGACCGACTGCGACGCCGCGGTCGTGGCCGCCGAGCAGATCGGTCTGCCGGTGGTGGCCAAGTTGTGCGGAGACGCCATCGCCCACAAGACCGAGCGGGGACTGGTCCGGCTGAAACTGTCGTCCGCCGAGGCCGTTCGCGCGGCCGCCACCGAGTTGTTGGCCGCCGCCCGCCCCGACGACGGTCCCGTCACCGTGTTGGTGGCGCCCATGGTGCAGGGCAATCGGGAACTCATCGCCGGAGTCGTGCGTGACGAGCAATTCGGGGCCAGCGTGATGTTGGGTGTGGGAGGAATCCTGGCCGAGGCCGTCGCCGACGTGGTGTTCCGTCCGGCGCCGCTGGACCGCGTGACGGCGGCGGACATGATTTCGGATCTGGCCACGCAGAAGTTGCTCGGTGAATTTCGCGGCGAGGCCGCCGTCGACCGTGAACGTCTGATCGACGTGCTGGTGGGCTTGGGTCGCCTCGCCGACGAGAGACCGGATGTGGCCAGCGTCGACGTCAACCCGTTGATCGTTCGATCCGATGGTCTGCCGGTGGCCGTGGACGCCTTGGTCGAGTTGTCGGACCAGCGAGAGAACCGCGTCGAAGCACGACGTCGACCGAGCGACGAGCAGTTCCGTGCTCTGTTCGAACCGCGCGCGGTTTTGGTGACCGGGGCGTCGACGCATCCCGGAAAGTTCGGGTTCGTCTCGTTGCACAACATCCTCGCGGGCGGGTACGCCGGAGGTGTGTACGGCACGAATCTCCAGAGCGAAACGGTTCTGGGTGTTCGCACGGTGGCCGACATCGCCGATCTGCCCGACGGTGTCATCGATTTGGTGTTCGTCTGTACGCCCGCGTCGGCGAACCCCGACTTGTTGCGCGCCTGCGCGGCCAAAGGAATCAAGGCGGCCTTTCTCACGTCGGCCGGCTACGGCGAGGCGGGCGAGGAGGGGCGCCGGGCCGAACGCGAACTCGTCGCGTTGGCCGACGAATTGGGGATCCTGCTCGCCGGTCCCAATGGTCAAGGGGTGGTGAGCACGCCGGCGAACCTGTGCGCCCAGATCGTCGCCCCGTACCCGCCCGCGGGTCGCATCGGGGTGGCCAGCCAGAGTGGGAACTTCGTGTCGTCGTTCATGAACTACGCCCGGGCGACCGGCGTCGGCATCAGTCGTGCGGTCTCGGCCGGCAACGCGGCGGCCGTGACGGTGGCCGACTACTTGGATTTCTACGCCGACGATCCCGCGACCTCGGTGGGGCTGGCATATGTCGAGGGCATCACCGATGGTCGGGCGTTGATGTCCCGACTCGCCTCGGTGGCCGCTCGCAAACCGCTCGTGCTGGTCAAGGGCGGGGCCACCGAAGGCGGAGCCAAAGCGGCGGCCTCCCACACCGGCGCGTTGGCGGCCAACGACAAGGTGTTCGACGGCTTCTGTCGGGCGGCGGGCATCACCCGGGCCGCGACGGTGGAGGAAGCGTTCGAAGCCGCGGCCACGTTCGCCACTCAACCCTTGCCGATGGGTCCGAACGTGGTGGTGATGACGACGGCGGGCGGTTGGGGCGTCGTCACCTCTGACGCGCTCACACGCGATGGACACTTGAACCTGATGGAGCTGCCGGCGGATCTGACCGCGATGATCGACACCAAGTTGCCACCTCGTTGGAGCAAGGGAAACCCGGTCGACTGCGCGGGCGGAGAGACGCGTGACACGATTCCCGAGGTGCTGGAAATGATCGCCACCCATCGCGACGTTCACGCGGTGATTTATCTGGGAATCGGTATTCAGTCCAATCAAGCCCGATTGATGCGCGAAGGCGGATTCCATCCCGATCATGGACTCGATCGCATCGTGGCGTATCACGAGCGTCAGGACCAACGATTCGCCGAGACCGCCGACGAGTTGTCGCGTCGAACCGGCAAGCCGATTCTCACCGCGACGGAGTTGGCGACCGCCGATCCCGCGAACCCCGGACCGGCCACCGTGCGCGCGACCGGCCGCTTGTGTTACCCATCGGGCAATCGGGCCGTCACGGCCCTCGGACATCTCTATCGAGCGGCGGAGTTCCGCTCTCGACGAGCCACGTCGTGAACGGTCGCCGGGAGACGGGGCGCAAGCAGGCCACGAACCCCGTGGCGTTCTTGTTGTTCGTCGCCGCATTTCCGACCGTCGTGCTCTTCGGGGCGTGGCGATTCGCATCCTCGCACGACGACAGCGCCCCACCCGCTGCGGACGTCGTCGCCGAGTTCGCACCGCAACGACCCCAGACGCCGGTGCTGTCGTTACGGCGCACCCCGGCGGTGTTGGCGCGCGAAACGTCGTCGACGGCGTTCGAGCAGGCGTTGCGGCCCTTGGGCGGGGCCGTGTTGCCGGGCTCGTGCGCCGCGGTGAGTGTCGACGGGGTCTTGGCCCTGTCCGATGGCATCGACACCGCGGTCACGCCCGCCAGCACGTTGAAGTTCATCGTGGCCGCCGTGGCGCTCGATGTGCTCGGCCCGGATCACGTGTTCACCACCGAGGTGCGAGCCGAGTTGGTGAACGGCGCCGTCGGGTCGTTGTATCTGGTGGGTGGTGGAGATCCGTTGCTCGCGTCCCAGTGGTACCCGGACGACGCCGCGTTGAACAGGTATCCGCAACAACCGGCGACCTCGTTGGAGGCCTTGGCCCAAGCGGTGGTGGATGCCGGGGTGCTCCAGATCGGCGGCAACCTCGTCGGCGACGCGTCGCGTTACGACGCCGAGTTGTACGTGCCCACGTGGCCCATCGGCTTTCGCGCGGTGGAGGGCGGTCCGATCGCGGGTCTGGTGGTCAACGATGCCACCGTGAACTCCACGCGAACCAAGACCACCGATCCGGCCGGCGGCGCGGCCCAAGAGTTCCTGCGTCTCTTGCAGGAGCGTGGCGTGACCATCGCCGGTGCTCCCACCGGTGGCACGACCCCGAACGGATTGCCGGTGGTGGCGTCGGTCTCGTCGGCGCCTCTGTCGGCGATCGTGGGTGAGCTCCTACGCAACAGTGACAACAACACCGCCGAGATGCTCCTGAAGGAAATCGGCTTCGCCAGTCGGCAAAGCGGCACGCGGGCGGCGGGTGTCACCACGGTCATGGAGCGACTGGCGGCATGGGGCGTGCCGCTGCAGGGATTCAACATGGTCGATGGTTCGGGTTTGTCGCGCGAGAACAAGGTCGCGTGCTCGACGTTCATGTCGCTTCTCGGTCGTTACGCACCGGGGGAGACGATCGTGTCGGCGCTGGCGGTGGCCGGCCAGACCGGAACACTCGATCAATACTTCGTGGGGACGTCGATCGAGAATCGGCTCGTCGCCAAGACCGGATCGCTGAGCGACGTGAAGGGTTTGATCGGTTATCTGCCCGTCGAGGGTGGTTCGCTGATCCGATTCGTCGTACTGCTGGAGGCGACCGGAGTCGACGAGCCGTCGGCGTTCGTCCCGATCTGGGAAGAGTTGCTGGGAGAAGCGATCGGTTCGTACCCGTCGGGGCCGATCGCGGATCAGTTGCTCCCGCTCGCGGTCGTGCCCCGTTGAACGACGTGGTGCGTCCGGTGAGCCTCTCGCCGATGTTCCCGCTCGGTGGTCCCTTGATGCCGGGAGCGTTGTTGCCGTTGCAGGTCTTCGAACCGCGCTATCTGGAGCTGATCGACCGATGTCTGGTGTCGCGATCCGCGGAGTTCGGAGTGGTCATGATCGAACGGGGTAGTGAGGTGGGTGGAGGCGACGTTCGAACGAACGTGGGCACCGCGGCCCGCATCGTGGAGGTGAAGACGATCACCGAGGGACGTTTGGCCGTGCTGGCGGTCGGACAGCGTCGTATCGAGGTGGTCCGTTGGCTCGATGACGATCCGTTCCCGCGAGCCGAGGTGCGCGACTGGCCCGATGAGGATCTGGTCGACGGAGGGATCGTCTCGCCGTCGCAGGTCGCCGATCTGCGGGTCACGGCGATGAGAGGTCTCGATCGTGTCCGGGGCCTGGTGTCCGAACTCGGTGTCGAGGTTCCCAAGCGACCCGATCTCGATGATCTCGATCCGGTGGAGGCGAGTTATGCCGTGGCGACTCTGGCCCCGCTCGGGTCCGCGGATCGTCAGCGGTTGTTGTGTGCCGGAGGAGTGCGACGGCGCTTCGAGTTGTTCTCCGAGGTGCTGTCCGAGGTCGAGGACTCCCTGCGCTTCCGACTCCTGAACTCCCGCTCGGACGATTGAACGACTTCGACACGGTTGTTGAGGTGGGGTTTCGTGGATCTGATGCTAGAAACTAGGCGTGGCCGCCGCCGATCAGACCCCCGAATCGCCCCGCCGGCGCCGTGAGTCGGCGAGCGTCGGTGACGTCGTCGACCTGGTCCGCGACTACGCGAAGCAGGAGACCCTCGGACCGCTGAAGGGGGCCGGACGCTGGCTCGCACTCGGGACCGCCGGGTCGCTGTTCCTGGGCCTCGGACTGGTACTCGTCCTGCTCGGAGTCCTGCGCGTTCTGCAAACCGAAACCGACGCCTTCGACGGAGCTTTCAGTTGGGTTCCGTACGTCATCGTCCTGATCCTGTGCGTCGTGGCGTCCGTCGTGGCCCTGTCGCGCGTGAAGAAGGCAACTCTTGGGAAGGAACCTCGCTGATGGCCACCACCGATTCATCGTCGTCGCGCGTGTCGCGCCAGGACATCGAGGACAAGTTGCGGGCGCTTCAAGGAGACGTTCAGGGCAAGGTCGACGACCGTCGTTCCACGCTGCTGGTCGTCGCCGGTGGTGTGGGCGTGGCGTTGGTCGTCGTTTTCTTCCTGCTCGGTCGGCGCAGCGGCAAGCGCCGTTCGACCGTCGTCGAGATTCGCCGCGTCTGACTCGTGTCGCTCCTGACCTATCTTCGTGCCCGCAGTTTGAAGGACGGGTTCGGTCGTGGACGTCGCGGTTGGTTCGCCGTCGGTGTCGTGGTGTGGGGCGCTCGCCTGTTGCGACGTTTGGCGGGTCGTCGACCCCAGAACCTGTCCACCGAGACGTTGAAGCCCGGACAAAGCGTCACGGTGTCGGCCCTCGAGCCGGGTCGTTCGTCGAAACGGCGCCGCGAGGGACGTCGCCGATGAAAGTGATCCTGCGCAATCCTCGGCGCGAGATCGTCATCGACGGCCGACGTCGGGTTCATGCGTTGCTGGCCGAGCTCGAGCTGGCCCGAGAGGGCCACCTCGTGATTCGCAACGGAACCCTGGTTCCCGGCGACGCCGAGCTCGATCGGGACGATGTGATCGAGATTCGCCCGGTCATCTCCGGCGGAGCCTGACATGAAGTGTCGCACGTGCCGTGAGCCGGCGATCATCGACCTTCCCCGTCACAACGCCAATTTCTGTGCGGAACATTTCCTGCAGTTGTGCCGCCGTCAGGTCGCCAAGGCGATCCACGATCACGAGATGTTCACCGCGTCGGATCGGATCCTGGTGGCGGTGTCGGGCGGCAAGGACTCGTTGGCGGTGTGGGACCTGCTGGTGGATCTGGGCTATCGGGCCGACGGTTTGTACATCGCGCTCGGCATCGGTGAGTACAGCGACGAGTCCCGGGGGTACGCGGAACGTTTCGCCGCCGAACGGGGACTCGTCCTGAACGTCGTGTCCCTGCGCGAGGAGTACGGCTACGACGTACCGACGGCGGCCAAGGCCACCGGGCGAGTGCCGTGTTCGGCGTGCGGCATGAGCAAACGCCACCTCTTCGACAAGGCGGCTCTCGACGGCGGGTACGACGTGGTCGTGACCGGACACAACCTGGACGACGAGGCGGCCGTGCTCTTCGGGAACGCCTTGCGTTGGGACGTCGAGTACCTCGCGCGCCAACTGCCGGTGTTGCCGGCGCGTCACGGCTTCCCGAGAAAGGTGAAGCCTCTGATTCGTCTGACCGAGCGCGAGATGGCCGCGTGGTGCGTGGTGCGGGGCATCGACTACATCATCGAGGAATGCCCGATGGCGGCCGGCAATCGGCATCTCGGGTACAAGGAGGCGCTGAACTCCCTCGAGGAGAAGTCGCCGGGAACCAAGGCGTCCTACTACCTCGGGTTCCTCGATCGCATGGCGCCTCTCCTGGCCGATCTGGCGGCGACCGGCGCCGACAGCGTTCGCCCCTGCGCTCGGTGCGGGGCCGCGACCGGAGTGGCCGACGAGCACGCGGTCGACGGTGAGATCGTGTGCGCCTTTTGTCGTTTGGTCGAGCGATCGGCGGCCCACGCGCCGGTGTCCGTCGATCTGGTGAGGAAGAAGAGTCGCGCCGAGCGACGGGCGACGATGGAGGTCGAAGCGCGATGAGTGCCCAGTTCAACTACGGAGACAAGGTGCTCCTGATCGACGGCAAGCAGCGTCGTTATCTGATCACGCTCGCCGAGGGCGCGGAGTTCCACAGCCACGCCGGCTTCGTTTCCCATTCCGAGATCGCCGGACGGCCCGAGGGAAGTCGCGTGCAATCGACCAAGGGGGCTCGTTACATCGCACTGCGTCCCACGCTCGAGGACTTCGTGGTCGAGATGCCTCGGGGCGCTCAGGTCATCTATCCGAAAGATCTCGCACCCATCTGCATGCTGGCCGACATCGGCCCGGGTGTGCGGGTGCTCGAGAGTGGCGTGGGGTCCGGAGCGTTGTCGATGACCATGTTGCGCTACGGCGCGCACATCACCGGCTACGAACTACGCGAGGATTTCGCCAATCGTGCGGTCACCAACGTGCGGTCGTTCCTCGGCGAGGAGGCGCTCCAGCGTTACGACGTGCAAGTTCGTGACTGTTACGAGGGCATCGATGCGACCGACATCGACCGCGTCGTACTGGACCTCCCCGAACCGTGGCAGGTGGTTCCCCACGCCCAACGGGTGATGCGTCCCGGCGGGATACTCGTGGCCTACACGCCGTCGATCACGCAGGCCGCGCAAACGCGCGAGGCCCTGGCGAACCCGTCATGGACGGGCACGAGAACTCTCGAGGTTCTGCACCGCGGTTGGTACATCGAAGGCATGGCCGTGCGACCAGATCACCGGATGGTGGCGCACACGGGGTTCTTGACGGTGGGCCGATTGCTCGGCGAGTGACCGATCAGGGTTCGATGAAGATGCACTCGCCGGGGCACTCCTCGGCGGATTCCACGACTCCGTCGAGCTGACTGTCGGCGAAGTTGGCCAGACCGTCGGCGCCCTGGGGATTGCCCTTGGCGGTCGCGAAGATCTTGCTGCCTTCCTTCACGTAGGCCAAGCCGTCATCCAGCAGAGTAAAGACATCGGGGGCGATCTCCTCGCAGAGTCCGTCGCCGGTGCAGAGATCCTGGTCGATCCAGACCTTCATGTTTGCTCGCTTGCTCCTCGTGAAATGACGGCGGGTCCAGATGGCGATCCCGGCGTCGCGCACATCGGCGACGCATCGCCACTTTACAGGTCGGGGGGCTCATCGGTGGCACCGGGTCACGATGTTCCACGAGGCGGGGTGTGACCGGAATCGGGTTCCCCGAGGTGCTCGCCACGCTGACCCGCGAGGACCCGGTGTAGTTTTTCGCCAGGAGGTCCGGATGCAACCCGACGAATCGCAACCCGACGAATCGGACATCGAGTCGCTCCGCGGAGCCGTGAAGGTTCTCGAGGCCGAGGTCGCCGGCCTTCGGCGTCGATTGAACGAGGCCCCGCGACGCCTGCGTCAGTTGGAGGAGCGTCTGCTCGAGACCAAGGGTCTGCTCTCCCAAGAGGTCGAGAAGAACGAAAAACTCAGTCACGCGTTGCGGGGGGCTCGCGAGAACATCGCCTCCTTGCGCGACGAAGTCGACAAGTTGTCCCAACCGCCCTCGGCCTACGGGGTGGTGGTCGGCAAGAACGACGACGGAACGGTCGACGTGCTCACGAGCGGACGCAAGATGCGGGTGAACCTGCACCCCGAGATCGACATCGACACCCTGGAACGGGGCGCCGAGGTGGTGTTGAACGAGAGTTTCAACGTGGTCACCGCGCGTTCGGCCGAGGGAGCCGGCGACGTGGTCTCCATCAAGGAGGTGCTCGAGGACGGGGTTCGCGCCATCGTCGTCGGGCGCACCGACGAAGAGATCGTCTGCGAGTTGGCCGACGCCCTGCGCGGCGTACATCTGCGATCGGGCGACACGGTGCGACTCGATCCCCGCACGCACCTGCTCCTCGAGAAGCTTCCGCGTCCCGAGATCGAGGATCTGCTGCTGGAGGAGGTCCCCGACATCAGCTATCACGACATCGGTGGTCTCGACAGCCAGATCGAGCAGATCGCCGACGCGGTGGAGCTCCCTTTCCTCTATCAGGACCTGTTCGCCGAGCACGCCCTGCCGGCACCAAAGGGAATCCTGCTGTACGGACCGCCCGGTTGCGGCAAGACCCTCATCGCCAAGGCGGTGGCCAACAGCCTGGCCAAGAAGGTGGCGTCCAAGACCGGTGACGAGAAGGGTCGCAGCTACTTCATCAACATCAAGGGTCCCGAGTTGTTGAACAAGTACGTGGGTGAGACCGAGCGTCAGATCCGTTTGGTGTTCCAGCGGGCCCGTGAGAAGAGCGAGGAGGGTTGGCCGGTCATCGTCTTCTTCGACGAGATGGACTCGATGTTCCGCACCCGTGGCACCGGCATCTCGTCGGACATGGAGTCGACGATCGTTCCGCAATTGTTGGCCGAGATCGACGGCGTGGAGGGGTTGCGCAACGTCATCGTCATCGGGGCGACGAATCGCGAGGATCTGATCGACCCGGCCATCCTGCGGCCCGGACGTCTCGACGTGAAGATCAAGATCGAGCGTCCCACCGAGGTCGCCGCCCGGCAGATCTTCGCGCGCTATCTCACCGTCGACGTTCCGCTCGACGAGGACGAGGTGACCCGGGCCGGGTCGGCCGAAGCCGCCGTGTCGGCGATGATCGACGTGACCGCCGAGATGATGTATCGCACCGACGAGGAGAACCGCTTCCTCGAGGTGACGTACGCCAACGGTGACAAGGAAGTCCTGTGCTATCGCGACTTTTCGTCGGGCGCCATGATCGAGAACATCGTGCGTCGGGCGAAGAAGTTGGCCATCAAACGCGTGATCGCCGGGGGCACTCGCGGAGTGCGCACCCAAGACCTGCTGGACTCGATTCGTCAGGAGTTCCGGGAGCACGAGGACCTTCCCAACACGACCAACCCGGACGACTGGGCGAAGATCTCGGGAAAGAAGGGCGAACGAATCGTGTTCATCCGCACCCTGGTCAACGAAGGTCGCACGACCGCGGGTGTGGCCGGGGGCCGCGCCATCGAGCGCAGCGCCACCGGTCAGTACCTCTGACGGGCCGGAACATGGCCATTCCCAAAGTCTGCGGTATCGAGACCGAGTACGGGATTCTCGTGCGCGGGGGAGAGTCCAATCCGGTGGCGGCGTCGTCGGTTCTCATCAACGCCTACGTCAACGATCGTTCGCGACGCGTCGATTGGGACTTCGAGGACGAAACCCCCGGGGTCGACGCCCGCGGATTCTCGTACGAGGATGCGCTGGCCCCCGAGGTGGAATCACACCTCGTGAACGCGGTTCTCACGAACGGTGCTCGTTACTACGTCGATCACGCGCACCCGGAGATCTCGACACCCGAATGTTCCGACGCTCTGCAGGCCCTCGTCTACGACCGTTCGGCCGAGGAGATCGTCCGTCTCTCGATGGCGTTGGCGGCGCCGTTGTTGCCCGACGGCGCCGAGTTGCTCGTGCACAAGAACAACAGCGACGGCAAGGGCAACAGCTACGGCTGTCACGAGAACTTCCTCGTCGCCCGTGAGACACCCTTCGGTCGATTGGTGGCCGAGATCACTCCGCACTTCGTCACCCGCCAGATCTTCTGTGGAGCGGGCAAGGTGGGGGGCGAGGCCCCGGGTTTCTCGTCGACCGAGGTCCCGTTCCAGATCAGTCAGCGCGCGGACTTCTTCGAGGAGGAGGTGGGACTCGAGACCACGCTGAAGCGACCGATCGTCAACACCCGTGACGAGCCCCATTGTGACCCCCAGAAATATCGCCGACTCCACGTGATCGTGGGCGACGCGAACATGTCGGAGGGAGCGACGCTCCTGAAGCTCGGAACCACCAGCATCGTGTTGAGCATGATCGAGGATGGATTCCTCGGCTCCGATCTGGCCCTGGCCCACCCGGTGCCGGCCATCCGACAGATCAGTCACGATCCCACCTTGCGCCGCACGGTTCTCATGCAGTCCGGGTCGCGCATGAGCGCCCTCGACATTCAATGGAGCCTCTTCGAACGCGCCACCCGCTACGCCGACGAACGGGGTCTGGCTTCGGTCGGCGATCAGGTCGGCCGTTTGGTTCTGGCGTTGTGGGAAGAGGTGCTGACGGGCCTCGCGGGTGATCGCACGAGTGTCGCCGACATCGTGGACTGGGTCGCCAAGGAGAGACTGCTCGCCGCGTACGCACAACGTCATTCCATTCCCGCCGGGGACGCTCGTTTGCGGGCCATCGACTTGCAATACCACGACATGCGTCCCGGCAAGGGACTGTCGGCCAAGGTCGGCCTGCGCACGTTCGTCACGGCCGAGGACGTGTCGCGCGGAATCGAGCGGGCCCCGGAGACGACCCGGGCGTATTTCCGCGGTGAGTGTCTGCGCCGTTGGCCCGACGACATCGTGGCGGCGAATTGGGACAGCATGGTCTTCGACGTCGGTCGCGACCCCTTGCGCCGGATCCCGATGATGGAACCGTTGCGTGGAACCAAGGCCCACGTGGGCGAATTGTTGGAGTCCAGCACGTCGATCGCGGACCTGGTCGACCGTCTCGGGGCCTGAAGGTGACGATCACCCGCGTTCGGTGGCAGGATTGGGGAGAGGAGTGACCATGGCCGAACGAGTGCACAAACAGAAGCAGCCGTCCGATCGCACGGCGGAGGTGAGCGCCGAGGCGGGTGCCACGACCGAGCAAGGCGACAAGCTCCGCGCCGAGCTCGACGACTTGCTCGACGAGATCGACGACGTGCTGGAGTCGAACGCCGAGGATTTCGTGAAGTCCTACATCCAAAAGGGTGGTGAATGAGTGGTGCCGATGTTCGGTCCCCAGAACGATCCGGGTAGCAGTTTCGTGAACCTGCTCCGGAGAGTCGGAATCGAGCCGTTCGGCGTCGGTGACGCCACGAGCGGAGTCGCCCCGTTGACTCCTCACGCCACGACCGTTCTCGCCCTGCGTTTCGACGGTGGTGTGGTGATGGCGGGCGATCGACGCGCGACCATGGGCAACCGCATCTCCAATCGTGAGATGGAGAAATTGATGCCGGCCGATCGCTTCAGCGGTGTGGCGATCTCGGGTTCCGCCGGACCGGCGATGGACATGATCAAGGTCTTCCAGTTGCAGCTGGAGCATTTCGAGAAGCTCGACGGTCGCGCCATCAGCCTGGAAGGAAAGGCGAACCAACTGTCGCAGTTGGTTCGCGCGAACCTTCCCGCGGCCATGCAGGGTTTCGGGGTGTATCCGATTTTCGCCGGATACGACCTGTTGCGGGAAACCGGTCGACTGTGGGACTTCGACGGCACCGGAGGACGGTACGAGGAGCGCGACTTCGTCGCCACCGGTTCCGGTGGTGGTGTCGCGGGGACGGTTCTGAAAGTCGGCTTTCGTCCGGCGATGCCGGTCGAGGATGCGGTGACCCTGGCCTGTCGAGCGTTGCACGAGGCGGCCGACGTCGACGCGGCCACCGGTGGGGCCGACGCGCTGCGCGGGATCTACCCGGTGGTCGCCACCATCACCAAGGACGGCTGGATGCGCCGTGCCGACGACGACCTGGCTCCGCGATTCGAGGCGTTCCGCACCGAACAGCGCGCGATCCTCGAGGGAGGTGCGTCGTGAGTCAGCCGTTCTACGTGTCGCCCGAACAGGTCATGAAGGACCGGGCGGACTACGCCCGCAAAGGAATCGCCCGTGGTCGGGCGTTGGTGGCGGTTCAGTACGCCGACGGAATCGTGCTGGTGGCCGAGAACACCTCGAACACCTTGCGCAAGATCAGCGAGATCTACGACCGCATCGGTTTCGCCGGCGTGGGCAAGTACAACGAATTCGATTCCTTGCGCCGATTCGGTGTCCGCAATGCCGACGTGAAGGGTTACCAGTACTCGCGCGACGACGTGGAAGCACGCAGTCTGGCCAACGAGTACGCCCAGATCCTGGGGCAAACCTTCACGCACGAGATGAAGCCCCTCGAGGTCGAGATCCTCGTTGCCGAGGTCGGATTCACCCAGGAATCCGACCAGTTGTTCCACATCATGTACGACGGAACGCTGGTGGACGAGCAGGGCATGAGCGTTCTCGGAGGTGACGCCGAGGCGATCTCGGCTCGTCTGAGCGAGACGTGGCGCAAGGAGGACGACCTGCGCGCGGCCGTGCGCGGTTGCGTGGCCGCCTTGTGCGGTCCGGATCGCACCCTCGGGGCCGACGACACCGAGGTGGCGGTGTTGTCGCGTTCGAACGGGCGTCGTTGCTTCCGGCGCCTGGACGACGTCGAGGTGTCCGGCTTTCTCGCCTGAGCCCCGTACGTGCCGACGGGGACGGCCGCTCGCGACGGCTGGTGGATGTCCCGACCGATCACCGATATGGATCGCGAACTAGGTTTCCCCCATGGATCGGCGCATCTACGGACTCGAGAACGAGTACGGCGTCACCTGCACGTTGAAGGGTCAACGACGTTTGAGTCCGGACGAAGTGGCTCGTTATCTCTTTCGCAAGGTGGTGACGTGGGGACGCAGCTCCAACGTGTTTCTCGAGAATGGCGCGCGCCTGTACCTCGACGTCGGTTCCCATCCCGAGTACGCCACCCCGGAGTGCGACTCGATCTACGACGCGGTCGTCCATGACAAGGCGGGGGAACGCATCCTGGAGTCGTTGCTCGTGTCGGCCGAGGAACGCTTGCGCGAGGAAGGTATCCGGGGCACGGTGTACCTGTTCAAGAACAACACCGACTCGGCGGGCAACAGTTACGGGTGCCACGAGAACTACCTGACCGCTCGGGGCGACGACGCCGAGGCGCACGCCGCGGTGTTGATTCCGTTCCTCGTGTCGCGGCAGATCTTCACCGGCGCCGGCAAGATCGTCCAGACCGCTCGGGGTCCCGTGTATTCGATCATGCAACGAGCCGATCACATCTGGGAGACCATGTCCTCGGCCACCACCCGGAGTCGACCGATCATCAACACCCGCGACGAACCGCACGCCGACGCCGAGCGTTTCCGTCGCCTGCACGTGATCGTCGGAGACTCGAACATGAGCGAGTATTCCACGTTCGTGAAACTCGGTTCCACGGCGTGCATGCTCCGCATGCTCGAGGATCCGATGGTGGTCTTGCGGGACATGACCTTGGAGAACCCCATTCGTGCCATCCGCGACATCAGTCACGACATGACGTGTCGCCGAACGGTGAATCTCGCCAATGGTCGCGAGGTGAGCGCGCTCGACATCCAGCGCGAGTACCTCGATCGGGCCTTGCGGTACGCCGAGACCAAGGGTTTCCCCCCGATGGAGCAACGCGCCCTCGAGATGTGGGAACACTGCATCACCACCATCGAGAACGATCCCTTGAAACTCGATCGTGAGGTGGACTGGGTGATCAAGCACCGGCTGCTCGACTCCTACTGTCGTCGTCACGGAATCGATCTCGGCGATCCGCGCGCCCAATTGGTGGACCTGCAGTATCACGACCTCGTGAGCGACCGTGGTCTGTTCAACAAGTTGCAATCACACGGACTGGTGGAGACGATCTGTGCTCCGAACGACGTGGAGACCGCGATGGACACCCCGCCGCAGACGACGCGCGCCCGGTTGCGCGGCGAGTTCATTCGCGCCGCGAAGGAGCGCAAGCGCGACTACACGGTGGATTGGGTGCATCTGAAGTTGAACGACCAAGCCCAGCGGACGGTCCTGTGCAAGGACCCTTTCAAGAGTCGCGACGAGCGCGTGGAGCGATTGATCGCATCTCTCTGATGACCGAACCGATACCGTGGGGTTCGCATGGAATCGGAGACGGGAATCGTGGGCGAGTTCGGCTCGGATGCGGCCGACGAGGAGACCGGCGAATCGCCCCGCGTCGATCCCGACGAGCGTCGTCGCCAGCAGATTCGCGCGGTCTGGGAATGGGTCGCGGTGGTGGCGGTCGCCATCGTGG
>JAJTEQ010000088.1 GCA_021298195.1 Ilumatobacteraceae bacterium | reverse complement strand
TCCACCATGAACCAGGTGCTGGCCGCACCACCCCATCCGTAGTCACCGACGGAGCCCGGAACCTTGGCTTTCACCGGATCGATGGTGACGCTCACGCCGAGGCCGAACCCGACGCCGTCATAGGCGGTTTCCGACGCGAGAGGGCGACCGAAATCCGTGAGATCGGCGTTGTTCGGAAGGTGATTGCTGGCCATGTACTCGATGGTGCGTGGCGACAACAGGTGGGTTCCGTGGGCCTCGCCACCACGTCGAAGGAACTCGGCGAACCTCACGTAGTCCGCCATCGTGGACACCAGGCCGCCACCGCCGAACTCGCCCGGAGGCTCGATGAGCGCACCTTGGCCCGCGGTGCCCAAACGCACCGCCTTGTCGACGCCGGGCAACTTGCCGTACAAACCCGCGAGGCGCTCGGCCTTGGTTTCGGGGACGAACCATTCGGTGTCGGTCATGCCGAGCGGATCGAAGATGCGCTGTTGCATGAAGTCGCGCAGACGCATGCCACTGGCCACCTCGACCACTCGACCGAGCACGTCGATCGACGTGGAATAGTTCCACTCGGTGCCGGGCTGGAACACCAGGGGCAACGACGCGAGGTGCTGACACACCTCCTCGAGGTTCTTGCCTTTGGGCCATCCCCATTCCATGCCACTCTTGCGATAGATCGCATCGACGGGGTGAGCGAACATGAACCCGTAGGTGAGACCTGCGGTGTGCGAGAACAAATGCCACAACTGCATCACCTCGGTGATGGGTTCCAATTGCGGGTTCGTCTCCGAGCCGGCGCGCCACACCTTGGTGTCGGCGAACTCGGGGATGAAGTTGCTCACCGGGTCCTTCAGTTCGAAGGCGCCTTCTTCCCACAACATGAGTGCCGCGATGGCGGTGATGGGCTTCGACATGGAGTAGATGCGCCACATGGTGTCGTCGGCCACCGGACGCGCGGCCTCGATGTCGGCCATGCCGTACTTGGTGTCCAGAACGTTGTGACCGTCGCGGTTGACGCTGATGTGCCATCCGGCCAACTTCCCGTCGTCGACCAGGCGTCCGAAGTGGCTGTTCAGTCGGTTCAGGCGCTCGGCGCTGAATCCGGCTTCGGATGGATCGAGATGCGAGAGGCCGCTGACGGTTGCCATGCGCCCACCGTAGGCGAACACTGTTTGTACCTCGCTCCCCAACGCAACAACCCGGAGGCGAGCGGTGAGACTCGAGCCATCCGGGTTGTGGGTCGCTGGCGGAAGCGACAAGTAGACCCTACAGTAACTATCTCCCGACGCGATGATTCCGCTGCTCGGACGCGCCGAGTCGCCCCTCGGACCCGGTCCGACCCGTCAGGACTGGTCCGCCTCCTGAGCGGCGATCTCGGCCTTCACGGCGTCCATGTCGAGGGCACGGGCCTTGCCCACCAGCTCCTCCAGGGCGTGCTGGGGCAACGCACCGGCCTGGTTGTACAGCAGCACCTGCTGACGAAAGATCATGAGCGTCGGGATGGACTGGATGCCGAAGGCGCCGGCCAGGGCCTGCTGGGCCTCGGTGTCGACCTTGCCGAAGACCACGTCGGGGTTGGCCGTGGCCACCGCGTCGTAGACCGGCGCGAACGAGCGACACGGGCCGCACCATGAAGCCCAGAAGTCCACGAGGACCATGTCGTTGCCTTCGATCGTGGATTCGAAGTTCTCCTGCGTCAGTTCGATTGCCGCACCCATCGGGGGCCTCCTTCATGAGCAGTCCATCTGCTCGACACCACGGGTCAACACCCCCGACACGCTGGGGATTCCCACCCCTTTGTGTCACTTGTCACATAGACGCAAAATCAACCGGATTGCGTAGACAGGGGGGGTCTCGATCGTTATGGTTCCGCAGTCCGTTTGCAACGGCGATCACATCAACCACGACATATTCACCGGGAGGTCCGAACCATGAACACCAACTCGACCCCTGCGAACTCGCAGACCCACACCACGGTCAATATGTCGCCCAGTACCACCGCGATGCCCGCCTACCCCGGCAAGGGCATCGGGTACGACTGGCAGGCGGTCATCGCCGAAGTCGAGGCTCAGCTGCTCGACGCCGAGCTGGCCAGCCTCGCCCCCGTCCCCGTCGACTAGCGCTTTCACGCCGTCGTCTCGTCGTTTCCTCCGTGAGTTGCGGCTCGCGAGGCTTCGTCGTACCCACGAACACGTCGCGGGCCCATCAATGCGTTGCGGGCCCGCGACGCGGGTCGGTAGGGTCAGCGTCGTGACCTTCCTGACCGGCCTCCTTCTTATGTAGGGCGAACGCCCCATATCGCGTTCGCCGTCAGCCCCGTGCGCACCAGCGCCGGGGTTTTTTGTTTGTCCGAATCAGCCTCGTCACGCCAGAACACCATCAAAGGGAGCACCGAATGAACACCAAGAACCCGGGTCCGGCCCAGTTCGTTAATGCCGGTGGAGGGCGCATGCCCTTCGCCAAGTACACGCCGTTCATCCCGCTCTCGCTCCCCGACCGCACCTGGCCCAACAAGATGATCGACAAGGCTCCGCTGTGGTGTTCGGTCGACCTGCGCGACGGCAACCAAGCGTTGATCGACCCCATGGACCCCGAGCGCAAGCGTCGCATGTTCGACGAACTGTGCAAGATCGGCTTCACCGAGATCGAGGTGGGCTTCCCCTCGGCGTCGCAACCCGACTTCGACTTCGTCCGTCAGTTGATCGAGCAGAACCTCATCCCCGACGACGTGACCATCCAGGTGCTGGTGCAGAGTCGTGACGAACTGATCGAGCGCACGTACGAATCGCTGCGCGGCGTCAAGCAGGCGATCGTGCACTTCTACAACTCGACGAACCCGTTGCAGCGCGAGGTGGTGTTCGGCCTCGACAAGGACGGCATCAAGCAAATCGCCGTGAACGCGGCCCGCAAGTGCCTGGCGATGGAGGCCACACTGCCCGGCTCGTACATCCGGTACGAGTACTCACCCGAGAGCTTCACCCTCACCGAGCCCGAGTACGCCATCGAGGTGTGCGAGGCCGTGATGGACGTGATTCAGCCCACGCCGGCCAAGCCCCTCATCTTGAACCTGCCCGCCACCGTCGAGTGCTACAGCCCCAACGTGTACGGCGACGTGATCGAGTGGTTCTGCCGCACCATCAAGAACCGGGATTCGGTGGTGATCAGCCTGCACCCGCACAACGACCGCGGATGCGCCGTGGCCGCCGCCGAGTTCGGTGTGATGGCCGGCGCCGATCGCGTGGAGGGAACCCTGTTCGGCAACGGTGAACGCACGGGCAACGTGGACGTCATCAACCTGGCCATGAACCTGTTCGTGAACGGTGTCGATCCCGAGCTGGACATCAGCGACATCGACGCTCTGCGACGCACCGCCGAATACTGCAACCGTCTGCCCGTGCATCCGCGTCACCCCTACGTGGGCGACCTGGTGTACACGGCCTTCAGTGGCAGCCACCAGGACGCCATCAAGAAGGGTTTCGAGACGATCGACCGCAAGGCCGCCGACGCGGGCCGGGCGCCCGGCGAGTACGACACCTGGGGTGTCCCGTACCTGCCGCTCGATCCCAAGCATCTGGGCCGCACCTACGAGGCCGTCATTCGCGTGAACAGCCAGAGCGGCAAGGGCGGTGTGGCCTACGTGATGAAGACCGAGCACGGCTTCGACCTACCGCGGCGTCTGCAGATCGAGTTCTCGAAGAACATCCAGCACATCACCGAGGATCTGGGCACCGAGGTGAGTCCGCTCACCATGTGGTCCGCGTTCCGTTCCGAGTACCTTCCCGACACGCCACGTTTCGTGTTGGAGAGCCACGAGATGCGCAGCCAGTCCACCGATGGAGGGCGCACCACCATCACCGCCCAACTGGTGATCGACGGTTCGCACACCACCATCACCGGTGCCGGCAACGGACCCATCGATGCGTTCGTGAACGCCATGCGTACCGGCCTGGGCGCCACCTTGGACGTGGCCGACTACAGCGAGCACGCCATCGGCAAGGGCTCCGAGGCCCAGGCGGTGGCCTACGTGGAGACCATCGGTGAAGGCGGTCGCACACTGTGGGGTGTCGGCACCGACGAGAACACGGTGACGGCGGCTCTGCGGGCCGTGCTGTCGGCCCACGAACGTCATCAGTCCTCCGCGGACTGACGACCCGTGGTACGCCCGGCACTATCGTTCAGACCGAGGTCGCGGGTCGCGATCCCGGGTTGGAAGGAAACGACATGAAGGTCTCGGTTGATTTCGACGTCTGTGCCTCGACCGGCAGCTGCGTGCAGGTCTGCCCGGAGGTGTTCGAGGTGCGTAGCGACGGCTACCTCTACATCTTGCAGGAGAACCCCGGCGAGGAACTGCGCTCGAAGGTCGAACAGGCCGCCGACCTGTGCCCCACCGCCGCCATCACGGTCGAGGGCTGAGACGTCGTCGTGGGATTCCACGACAAACTGAACGAGGCATGGGCCGCCAGTGGCTCCATGCTGTGCGTGGGTCTGGATCCGGATCCGGGCAAGATGCCCGCATCGATGGCGGCCGACCCCGAAGGTGTGCTCGAGTTCTGCATCGGCATCGTGGACGCGACCGCCCACACCGCGTGCGCGTTCAAGCCGCAGATCGCCTACTTCGCGGCGCTCGGAGCCGAGGATCAGTTGGAACGTCTGTGCGCCCACGTTCGCGATCGTCATCCGCGAGCCGTGCTGATTCTCGACGCCAAGCGGGGCGACATCGGACCCACCGCCGAGCGGTACGCCGAAGAGGCGTTCGTTCGCTACGGAGCCGATGCGGTGACGGTGAACCCGTATCTGGGTACGGACTCGCTGGAGCCGTTCCTGGCCCATCGCGGCAAGGGAGTGATCGTGCTGTGTCGCACGTCGAACCCGGGCAGTGGTGATCTGCAGTCGCTGACGGTCGACGGTGAGCCACTGTACGAGCGCGTGGCTCGAATGGCCCGAGACCGCTGGAGCACTCTCGGCGAGGTGGCCTTGGTGGTGGGCGCGACGTATCCCACGGAGTTGGCCAAGGTGCGCGCGATCGTGGGCGACATGCCGTTGCTGGTGCCCGGGATCGGTGCGCAAGGCGGAGATGTGGAGGCGACGGTGACCGCCGGTCGCGACAGTCGCGGCTTCGGGATGATGATCAACTCGTCGCGAGCGATCTTGTACGCGTCGAAGGGCGACGATTGGGCGGAGGCGGCGAGGGAAGCCGCTGAGACGACCCGCGACCAGATCCGCTCCGTCGCCTAACCCCCACCCCCTGTTGGGATCG
>JAJTEQ010000087.1 GCA_021298195.1 Ilumatobacteraceae bacterium | reverse complement strand
CTCGATCATCTTCTGCCAACCCTGTTTCACACGACCGGGCACCGCCGCGTAGCCGTAGCCCGGCAGGTCCACCAGCGTCGAGCCGTTGGGCAGAGCGAACATGTTGATCAACTGCGTGCGCCCCGGCGTGTTGGACACCCGGGCCAGCTGCTTGCGATTGGCCAACGCGTTGATGAGTGACGACTTGCCCACGTTGCTGCGACCGACGAAAGCGACCTCGGCGGGTGAATCGGGCAGAACCTTCGCGTCGACCGCCGACGTCACGAACTCGATGGACAACGGCGATGCGGTCATGCGACGAGTGTACGGTCACGGCACTCGCGCACGGGACGCACGACAGCCGGAGCGAATCAGTTCTTGTCGAAGTTCTCGAAGTAACGGCTGGGTGTCGGACCGCGTTGGCCGTGATACTTCGATCCACGCGCGCCCTGTCCGTAGGGTTTGTCGGCCGGCGTGGTCATCTGCATGAAACTGACCTGACCAATCTTCATGCCGGGATACAGCGTGATGGGAAGGCTGGCCACGTTCGCCAACTCGAGGGTGACGTGACCGTCGAAGCCGGCGTCGATGAACCCGGCGGTTGAGTGGATGAGCAGGCCAAGTCGACCGAGCGAACTCTTGCCCTCGATGCGGGCCACCAGATCGTTGGGCACGCCCACGCGCTCGAGGGTGCTACCCAAGACGAACTCTCCGGGGTGCAGCATGAACACGCCGTCCTCGGGGATCTCGACCAACTCGGTGAGACCGGTCATGTCCTTCTTCACGTCGATGACACCGGCCGTGTGGTTGCGGAAGACCCGGAACAGGTTGTGCAGGCGCACGTCGATGGAGGATGGCTGGATCATCGCCTCGTCGAGCGGGTCGATGATGATGCGGCCGGCCGCGAGGGCCTCCCGCAGGCTGCGGTCGGACAGAATCACGACCCTCACCGTAGTGGGTTCGGGACCCCGGCCAACAGGTGACGGCTCGCCCGACCGCCGATAATCTCGGGGCTGTCTGCGGGTGTAGTTCAATGGCAGAACATCAGCTTCCCAAGCTGAGAACGCGGGTTCGATTCCCGTCACCCGCTCCACGTCGGTGGTTCGGTTCTCGGGCAGAATGAACCGGTGATCTCCCGCGCCGATGCCGAACGACTCGACCTCGACGATCCGCTGGCCCCGTTCCGCGACGAGTTCCTCATCCCCGACGACGAGGTCGTCTACCTCGACGGCAACTCGCTCGGCCGCACACCGAAGGCCACGGTGGAGCGCCTGAAGCGCGTGGTCGAAACCGAATGGGCGGCCGACCTCATCACCAGTTGGAGCCACTGGCTGGACATGCCGCGGCGCGTGGGTGACCGCATGGGTGCCATCATCGGCAGTCGACCCGGCGAAGTGGCGGTGCACGACAACACCACGCTGAACATCTACCAAGCCGTGCACATGGCTCTGGGTCTGCGTCCCGACCGGAAGGTGCTGTCGGTGGCCGCCGACGATTTCCCGTCGGATCGTTACGTGGTGGAGGGCATCGCGAACGACCTCGGCTTGTCGGTGCGACCGCTCGTGCCGAACATGCCTCTGAACGACGTGGCCGTCGTCGTGCGCAGCGTGATCGACTATCGGACCGCTGAAATGGCCGACGTGGCCGGCTTCACGGCTCGGGCCCGCGAGGCCGGAGCACTCGTGGTCTGGGACCTTTCGCACGCCGCCGGCGCGGTGGAATTCGACGTGCACGCTCTCGGCGTGGAGCTGGCCATCGGCTGCAGCTACAAGTTCCTGAACGGTGGTCCCGGCGCTCCGGCGTGGACGTACGTGCACGCCGATCTGCAGACCAAAGTGAACCAACCCATTCAGGGCTGGTTCGCACAGAAGGACCAGTTCGCCATGGAACGCCCCTTCGAGCCGCACGACGACATCCGCCGCGTGCTGCTGGGCACGCCACACATGCTCAGTCTGGTGGCCACCGAGGAGGGCATCGCCCTGTCGGCCCGCGCCGGAATGCCCGCCATCGCCGCCAAGGGGCGCGCACTCACGGAATTCGCGTTGTCGATCGTCGACGATCTCGGGCTGCGCTCGTCCACCCCACGCGATGCCCACCGACGTGGCTGCCACGTCGCGGTTCATCATGCCGATGCCGCGAATCTGGTCGATCGCCTCACGCGCGAGCACAAGGTGATCGCCGACGTGCGCCCGCCCGACATCGTCCGTCTGGGTCTCAGTCCCCTGACCACCCGCTTCACCGACGTGTGGGACGGCCTACACGCGTTGCGGACTTTGTTGTGAGCGAGCACCACGGGCATTCCCACGATCTGAGCGGAATCGACGCGCCGGAACGGGTGGCCCGCGCCGTCTGGATCTCGGTCATCGCCGTCGGTGTGCTGGCTCTACTGGGAGCGATCCTGCTGTGGCCCTCGGGCGACACGTCGTCGGACACCTCGTTCATGGACACGAACGTGCAAAAGGCCGAGGTGCTGTTGGTCGAGGTGTTGCCCTGTACCGGAACCACCGAGGCCGACGGAATCGATTGTCGGTGGATCACCATCTCCGTCGGCGATCAAGACGACCGCGGGGTGCTGGAGCAGTCCGTCGACGGCATCGGTGCTCGCTTGGAAGAGGGCGACCGAATCCTGGTGAGCACGGCCGATCTCGGCAACGGCACCACCGTGTACGGATTCCACGACTACCAGCGTGGTACTCCGCTGCTCCTGCTGCTCGTCATCTTCGTGATCGCCGTGCTGTTGCTCGGTCGTTGGCGTGGTCTCGGTGCCGTGGCCGGACTCGGTGCCAGCCTGGTGGTGTTGATCGTGTTCATGTTGCCGTCACTGTTGGACGGCAACAGTCCCATCGTGGTGGCCATCGTCGGATCGGTGTTGATCGCCTACATCGCGATCTTCCTCGCTCACGGTGTGAACGTGGCCTCGGCCGTGGCGTTGCTGTCCACGTTTCTCAGCCTCACTCTGACGGGCGTTCTGGGATGGCTCTTCGTGACCCTGGCCAAGTTCACGGGCTACAGCGACGAGAATTCGTACTACCTCGACGTGTTGGGACTCGACATCGACGCGCGCGGGGTGATCCTGGCCGGCATCGTGATCGGCTCACTGGGCGTGCTCGACGACGTCACCGTCACCCAGGTGAGCGCCGTGTGGGAGCTGCGTCGCTCCAATCCCTCCGGTTCATGGACCGACGTGTTCCGTCCCGCCATGACCATCGGGCGCGATCACGTGTCATCCACCGTCAACACGCTCTTTCTCGCGTACGCCGGAGCGTCGCTGCCCCTGCTGTTGTTGTTCACCCAAGCCCGTCAGTCCACCGGATCCATCGTGGGCAAGGAAGTCGTGGCCGTGGAGGTGGTGCGTTCACTGGTGGGTTCCATCGGATTGGTGGCCTCGGTTCCCATCTCCACCGCCCTGGCCGCCATGGTCGTGGGCGCGACGACCGATCGAAAGTCGCGATGATTCCCTACGACGACCGATTGCGCGAGACGATTCGTCGCAACATCGATCGGCATCGCCGCTTGGAGCAGACCTCCGACGGTCTTCGTCGCGCCGCGGTGGCCATCGTGCTCATCGACAGTGAACCCGACGACCATGCCGATCCCTTCCCCGTGAGTGACAACCCGATGCGCGGGGTGCCCGGCGACATCTCCGGTCTGGACGGACGTATGCGCGGAGTGTCCGGAGGCGCGGCGTTCCTCTTGTGTCGCCGTGCCGCGCGCATGAACCGTCACGCCGGCCAGTGGGCACTTCCCGGAGGAAAGATCGATGGTGACGAGACGGCGGTGGAGGCCGCTCTGCGCGAAACCCACGAAGAGCTCGGGCTGCGTCTCGACCAATCGTCCGTCTTGGGTCTGTTGGACGACTACACCACGCGCTCGGGGTTCGTGATGACTCCGGTGGTGATCTGGGCCGGAGCGCGCGCCGAGATCGTGCCCGACCCGGCCGAGGTGGCACACGCGTATCGCATCGGTCTGCACGAGTTGTGTCGCGACGATTCACCACGTTTCGTGGACATCCCCGAGAGCGACCGACCCGTGGTGCAATTACCCTTGGGAGGAGATCTCATCCATGCCCCCACCGGTGCCGTGCTCTTGCAGATGCGTTGGGTGGCCATCGAAGGACGCATCGACGAACGCGTCGATCACCTCGAGCAACCCGTCTTCGCATGGTCCTGAGGTTCGTGCCGATTTCTTGAAACAGTCGGCGCGGACGAACGACGAAAACCGGGGCGTGACCAAGGCCCACGAGCATCAATTCCTGATCGGTTCGTTGTTCGTCACCATGGGATCGGCGGTATTGGCGATGACCCACGTCCCGACGCACCGTGCCGTGGCATGGTGGGTGGCTCTTCCCATCATTCTGGTGGGAGCCAACATCAGCGCGTGTCGCACCACGCCCGCGGGTATTCGCCGCGACAACCGCGATGTGATCCTGTCGCCGATCGGTCAGTTCCTTTTCGTCGCCGAACTGTTGCTTCCACCCGCTGCCTTGTTGGCCGTCGCGCTGTTGGCACCAACGTCCCGCATGTTCACCGATTCGTGGCTTCATCGTTCGCAACGCGCCATCACGATGTTCGCGGGAAGCGCGGTCTTCTGGTGGATCGTCGACGACTCTCGTGGTCTCACCCAGGACTCCAACGCTCGACGAACCGTCGTCGCGTGCGTGGCGGCAATGATCGTCCACACGGTCGTGGAGGCGACGATGGTCTCGGCCCGGATCGCTCTCACCAACGGGGATCGAGCGACGTCGTCGATCGTCTGGACCCCGTACTCGGCCTTGCGCGACATCTGGGAACTGTCCATCGGTGCGGTCGCCGCCTTGCTGGCTTTTCAACACCCGGTGTTGGTGATCGTCGCCGTGCCGTTGTGCTGCCTGGCCAGCGAACACATTCGACTGGAAAGTCGCTCACGCTTGGCCCTCACCGACTCGCGTACGGGACTGTTGAATCCTCGGGGTTTCGAGGAGGTGGCCGACCACGAATGGCAACGCGCCGAACGGGGCCCGCACCGGATCTCGTTGGTGCTGGTGGATCTCGATCTTCTGCGCGAGGTGAACAACGTGCACGGTCACCGAGCCGGAGACGCGGTGATCGCCGCCGTCGGTCGCATCCTGATGTCGTCCAGTCGTTCGAGCGATGCGGTGGCCCGTCTCGGGGGCGAGGAGTTCGCGCTGCTGCTGCCCGACACCGATCTGAAAACCGCCACGATGGTCGGTGAACGCCTCCGTGAGATGGTTGCCGGCACGCGCATCGACACTCCTTCGGGACCTCTCGCCGTGACGGTGTCGTGTGGTGTGGCGACTCGTGTGGGAACCGAGACGATGGAATCG
>JAJTEQ010000086.1 GCA_021298195.1 Ilumatobacteraceae bacterium | reverse complement strand
TACCCGTCGCCGAGACGGCCACCGGGGACTTGGCGCTGGCGCCACCGGGCAGGTTCATCAACAATCCGGCGCCGGCGCCGGCGACCAGCCCGGCGGTGACGCCGATGATGGCCAACTTCTTCGTCGTGTACTTCGGTGTGTCCATGTCGTGTGCTCCTTTGTGCGTCAGGTGCGGTTCACCTGTGTGCCGTCAGATTGCGCTTCCCAGGTGAGAAGCAAAGCCGAGTCAGGTGAGAACGAGGTGAGAATCGGCGACTGCGGAACGAACATCCCCCTGAGCGGGGGATTCACCCGACATTCGGCAGGGTCAATCCCACCTCGGCACCGCCACCGGTGCGATTTCGGGCGAACACGGTGCCGTCGTGCGTCGCGGCCACCTCGGCCACGATCGACAGTCCCAATCCCGAGCCGGGCATCGTGCGCGCCTCCACCGAACGGTGGAATCGATCGAACACATGAGCGAGATCGGCCACGGGAATTCCGGGACCACGATCGGCCACGGTGATCGTGCCACGATGCACGGTCACCTCGACCGGAACGTCGGAGACGTCGAACTTCAGTGCATTGTCGAGAAGATTGGAGATCGCCCGTTCGAGGAGTGCCGGTCGCACCATCGCGATCGAGTCGTCGGACGTCACCACGATGTCACGCGTGGTGCGACGACGGGCCTTGTCTGCGACGCGCTCGACGGCGTCGGCCAGTCGCACCGGTTCGGGAAGTTCGGTGGTGTGTCGATCGGCGGCGACGGCGACCACTTCCTCCACGAGGCTCGACAACTCCGCCGTGTCGCGATCGATGTCGGCCAGTATCTGCGTGCGCATCGCATCGTCCATCGCCGGATGCCGCTTCAGCACGTCCAGATTCGTTCGCAAACTGGTCAGGGGCGTGCGCAGTTCGTGGCCGGCATCCTCGACCAGACGCTGCTGCTGCTCCTTGGACCGCGACAAGGCCGCGAGCATCTCGCTGAACGAGCGCCCCAGTCGGCCGGCTTCGTCACGACCGGTCACCGGCGCGTCGAGCGTCAGACGTCCCGTGGCGGCCACGTTCTCGGCGGCGATCGAGAGTCGACGCAGTCGGGAGGTGACACGGAGGGCGATGAGCCAACCGACCACGGCGGCCACCATCGCCACCAAGGTCGACAACAACACCGCTCGGGTGCGCAGGTCGTCCAACACGTTCTGGGTTTCGGCCAGATCACGACCCACGCGCACGACACCGATGGGTGTGGCGAACGAACGAAGCCGGTACTCCGAGCCGTCGTCCGCTCGTTCGGTCGACAACCACGGCGCACCGTCTCCACCGACGAGGGCGATCACGTCCTCGGTCACCGGAAGGTCAACTCCCTCGGTGGCGGCCACGACATCCCCCGACGGTTCCACCAACTGCACGACGAATTGCTCGATCCCGAGCGGCCGCTCGGGGATGGAGAGGCGCAGATTGTCGAACGAACCGGGTCGATCACCACGACCACCACCACGTCGATCGAGAAAGCCATTGGTCGCGTTCACCAGCGATCGATCGATCTCGGTCATCAATCGCGATTGCGTCGACTGGTACGACAACAAGCCGACCACGCCGGTACCGAGAGCGGCGATCACCGCCAAGGCGAGCGTGAGTTTCCAACGCAGGCTCATGAGGACACGACCCGCGCCGTGTAGCCCACTCCGCGCACCGTGTGGATCAGTCGCGCGTGACCCTCGAGGTCGACCTTGCGTCGGATGTACCCGATGTAGACCGCGAGATTCTTCGATTCCGGACCGAAGTCGTATCCCCAGATGCGGTCGTAGATGGTGGAGTGGTCGAGCACGATGCCACTGTTGCGAACGAGCAGTTCGAGGAGATCGAACTCCGTCTTCGACATCTCCACTTCCTGCGCACCACGGAACACTCGGCGCGCGGCGGTGTCGATACGCAGATCGTCCAGCACGAGATCATCGTGCGCCACGTCGTCGACCACCGGGTTCGTGCGTCGGAGCAGAGCGCGCAGACGAGCCAGCAACTCCTCGAGGGCGAACGGCTTCGGGAGGTAGTCATCGGCCCCGGCGTCGAGACCCTGAACACGATCGGAGGTCTCCGCGCGCGCGGTGAGCATCAGGATCGGAATCCGATTCTTCTCCGAACGCAGCACGCGACACACCGTGAGGCCGTCGATGACGGGCATCATCAGGTCCAGTACGAGAGCGTCGTGTTCGTCGACACGAAGCATCTCGAGTGCCTTGCCACCGTCGTTGACCGACGACACCGAGTAACCCTCGAGGGTGAGAGCGCGAACGAGCGATTCACGCACCGCCTTGTCGTCGTCGGCCACGAGCACCCGGTTCACCATGGGGAGAGTCTGCCCGACACGAGGTAAGAGTCGGGTGAGAAGGGCGCAACGAGTACCGTGATCGGGTGGATTTCGACGCGGTGAAACGGTTCGCGCACCTGCTGTCGATCGTTCTCGCATCGGTCGTCGTCGGGACCATCGGCGGCCTCGGATCGTGGGCTCTCTTCGAGGCTCTCGATCACGCGACCTCCACCCGTCTCGATCATGACTGGCTGGTGTGGCTCTTGCCGATCGCCGCCGGCATCCTCGGTGTCGCGTATTGGAAGTTCGGTGGTGCGGCCAATCGTGGCACCTCGATCGTGATCGCCAACGCGAACGGGGGCGACGACACGACCCCGGTCGAACCCGTTCCCGTCCGCATGGCCCCGATGATCTTCGGCGCCACCTACATCGCCCAACTCACCGGGGCTTCCGTCGGACGCGAGGGCGCCGCGTTGCAGATCAGCGGTTCGGTCACCTCGCTTCTCGCTCGACCGTTGCGCCTGAACGACGGCGACCGGCGTTTGCTGATGACCGCCGCCATGGCCGGAGCCTTCGGCGGAGCGTTCGGTGTTCCGCTGGCGGGCGCGATCTTCGGAATCGAGGTGCAACGCACCGGACGACCTCGATACGAGGGAATCATTCCGGCTCTGGTCGCCTCGGTCACCGCCGACTTCGTCGTGGAAGGGCTCGGACGTTCCACCCCCATCGCCGACCTGATGATCGATGTCGATTGGTGGGTGGCGACGCGTTTGTCGATTCTCGGGGTCGTGGCCGGACTCGCCGCACGACTCTTCATCGCGTTGCTGCGGACCGTGAAGAACGTCGCCGACCGCACCGTGGCCCTCGCGCCGTTGCGGCCGGTGGTGGGTGGACTGGCCACTTTGGCTCTGATGTTGCTGTTCGGTCGGGATTACCTGGGCCTTTCGTTGCCGCTGGTCGACCACGCTCTCTCCGGTGATCTCGCCGAATGGTGGGACCCACTGTTGAAGATCCTCTTCACCGCCGTCGCGCTCGGCTGCGGTATCCCCGGCGGTGAGGTGACGCCGTTGTTCGTCGTCGGAGCGACGCTCGGCTCGGTGATGTCGGCCCCGCTCGGTTTGCCTCCCGCGATCACCGCGGCGGTGTGCTTGGGTGCAGTGTTCGGCGCCGCAACGAACACACCCGTCGCCTGCACCATCCTGGTGATCGAGTTGTTCGGTGCGCACATGGCGATCCCGGCCGCCATCGTCGGTGTGGTCGCCTACGCCGTGTCACCACGCGAGGGCATCTACTCGGGTCAACGGCCCGGATTCACCAAGGACCTTCGTGATCCGAAGCGCCGGGCCAACGCAGAACCACCACGTCACGCGTGAAGTCCGGCGGATTCGCACGCAACCATTCCGCCAACTCGTCGTCACGATCGGACGTGAGGCACAGACGTCGACGGGCCGATCGCACGAGCAACGCCGGGTCCTCGGCGTGTCGCGACATCGCCGGTCGGGGCACCTCGAACACCTCGGGCTCGATGCCCAGGGCGTTCAGCACCGCCACCGCCTCGTCCGACGTGGGGCCGAGGGGCCGATCGACGTTCCAGAAATGTTTCCACGCGGCGTTCCACGCCGACATCGGATGACGTCGCGGTAACACCGCGACCACGCCCAAGCGCGCCATGGCGGTCAGAGCCACGACGAAGGGTTCCAGATCGGGAACGTTGAAGAAGACGTGATGGCACACCACCACGTCGACCCGCTCGAGCGGCGATCCCGACATCTCGGCCGCGATCGCCACGTCGGGCCAACGTCCTTCGATCTCGCGATGGCCGACACCCAGACTCTGCGCCGCGGCCGCGAATTGATCGAGCATGGCCCAACTCGCATCCACACCGATGATGCGATCCGCCCGTGGGAACAGGGGGAGCGACGAACGTCCACCGCCACAACCGACGTCGAGCACGGATCCCCCGTCGACGGGCAACAGTTCCCGTGCCAGCTCGAAGATGGGGTTGCTCGGATCGGCCGTGTCGTCCATGGCGAAGGTGGCCGGGTCGTGCGACCACGGTGGAACCTCGCCCCGTGCCACGATCTCGTCGGGAATGGCCCACGACGCGAGCAACTCGGCCCAACGTTGGCCGGCCGCGGTGAGAGCGACGGTGTCGGACACGTTCAGCGATTCGGTACTCGGACCGGCAACTCGCGCGGTCCGCGAATCTGACCGACGCTCCACACCACGTCGTCGACGGTGCCGTCCAGTTCGAAATCGGGGAAACGGGCGATGAACTCCTCCACCGCCACCCGCAACTCGAGGCGCGCGAGGTTCGAACCGAGACAACGGTGGATCCCGAGTCCGAAGGCCGCGTGACGATTCTCCTGTCGGTCGATGAGCACCTTGTCGGCGTCGGCGAACTCGGTGGGATCGAGGTTGGCCGCCGGGAACGGCAACAGCACCCACTCGTCCTTCTTCATCGGGCAGCCGTGGAAGTCGTGATCCTTGGCCACCAATCGCGCCATCGTCACGGGGGCATAAGCGCGCAGGAACTCCTCGATGGCGGTGGTCATCAGACTCGGGTCGGCCACGAGACGTCGACGATCGTCGGCGTGCGTGGCCAGGTGCCAGATGCTGGAACCGATGGCACTCCACGTGGTGTCGATTCCGGCCACCAACAACAGCAGGATCACCCCACCCACCATGTTGTCGGGCAACTTCTCGCCGTACATCTCGACGTCCATGAGGTACGACGTGAGGTCGTCGCGCGGGTTGGCGCGGTGATCCTCGATCTGGGCCAGTAGGTACGCGTCGATGCGCTCGAACGAACGGATGCGCTCCTCGGGTTCGCCGTTGATGCTCTCGAGGATGTCGTGTACGAACCCGCGGAAGATGTCGTCGTCCTCGAGCGGGAAGCCGAGCATGCGCGAGATGACGTTCACGGGAATGTGTTGCGCGTAATCGAGGGCCGCGTCGACGGGCTCACCGGCCGCGATCTTGGCTTCCATCGCGTCGAGCAGCGAGTGACACAGGATGCGAACCTC
>JAJTEQ010000001.1 GCA_021298195.1 Ilumatobacteraceae bacterium | reverse complement strand
GCCGCCAGCAGCGGTGGTGACGCCGGGGAACATGAACAGCCCGCCGAATCGACCGGTCGCCACCGTGGTGCCATCGACGTTCAAGGTCAGATCACCGGCCGACATCGTGACCTCGAGCGTGTGTTCCCCGGCGCCAACCGCCGTTCCGGCCGCCAGATGGGCCCGCTGATGTCCGTACACCACGTCGAAACGAGGCTCACCGTCGACGAGATGGAGAATCCAGCCTCCTTGATGGTCGCCGAGACCCACCAACGCACCGGACTCGAGGCCGTGACAGCCGATGTTCGCTTCGATGACGAATCCACCGAACATGGACGGCACTCGGCCCGCGGCGATGGGATGCGATGACGGCGCGTACGACATGCGGCGTGGCAACGGGTACTCGTGGGGATGCGCCGGATAGTTCGCCGCCGGGTCGAACAGCGGGAACACATCGTTGGCGGTCGCCTGGTCGATCCAGAGTTGCTCCATGCGCGCGAGAAGTTCGGAGTGGTCGGCCGCGAGGTCGGTGGATTCCGAGAAGTCCCGATTCAGGTCGAACAACTGCCACACGTCGGTGTCGTAGGAGTGACTGCCCTCGATGTGGGCTCGTTCGTTGAACAACGGCGAGACGAAGTTGCTGGTGGCTTTCCAACCCTCGTGATAGATGGAACGCGAGCCGTGCATCTCGAAGTACTGAGTGTGGCGATGCTCGGCGGCGTTCGGGTCGGTGAACACGTGGTGGGCATCCACGCCGTCGACGCGTTGTTGCGCCACACCATCGACCTCGGTGGGCATCGACAATCCGATCGCGCCCAACAGGGTGGGGGCGATGTCGATGGCGTGGGTGAACTGGGTACGGATCGCTCCACCGTCGGTGATACCCGCGGGCCAACGAACGATCAAGGGCGCGCGCACGCCACCCAACCACGAGTAGCGCTTCCACAACTGGAACGGACTGTTGCCCGCCCATGCCCAACCCCAGGGGTAGTGATTGGTGTGATTCGGGCCGCCGATCTCGTCGATGTGCGCGAGGGCTTCCTCGACGGTGGCGTGATCACCGAGCCACGACGCCGCCTCGTTCAGCGTTCCGCTGGGGCCACCTTCGCTGCTGGTGCCGTTGTCGCTCATCAGCAGCACGATGGTGTTGTCGGCCTGGCCGGACGTCTCGAGATGATCGAGGATGCGACCGATCTGGGCGTCGGTGTGGGTGACGAATCCGGCGAAGACCTCCATGTACCGCGCGTACAGGCGCCGCTCGTCGGCCGAGAGCGAATCCCAGGCGGGGACCCATGATGGCCGCGGCGTCAATGCGGTGTCGGGCGGAATGACGCCCTCGGCCAGTTGACGCCGATAGATGCCCTCGCGAAGCGATTCCCAACCCTGATCGAACGCTCCCGCGTACGGTTCGAACCACTCGCGGGTGACGTGGTGGGGTGCGTGCGCGGCGCCGGTGGCGAACCACAGGAGGAACGGCTTGTCGGGCGAGGCGGCGTGTTGCGAGCGCAGCATGTCGACGGCCTGCTGGGCGAGATCCTCGGTGAGGTGATAGCCCGGAGTGTCGGGGGTCGCGATGGGCGTGTTGTCTCGTACCAACTCGGGATGCCAGTGATTGGTCTCCGCACCGAGGAACCCGTAGTAGCGCTCGAATCCCATGCCGAGTGGCCAGCGCTCGAACGGGCCGGCGGCCGAGTACTCGGCTTGTGGCGTGAGGTGCCACTTGCCGACCGCCATCGTGTTGTACCCGTTGTCGCGCAGGATGCGTGCCAGCGTGGCCGCGCTACGCGGGATACGCCCGTTGTAGCCGGGCAGGGCGAACGACGTCTCCTGGGTGGCCCCCACGCCGACCGCATGATGATTGCGACCCGTCAGCAAGGCGGCGCGAGTGGACGAGCAGATCGACGTCACGTGGTAACGATTGAACCGAAGTCCGCCGTGGGCGAGTCGATCGATGTTCGGTGTTCGGATGGGTGAACCGAAGCAGCCCAACTGTCCGAAGCCCACGTCGTCGAGGAGAATGACGACGATGTTCGGAGCCGACGCCGGGGGTTGCGGGTAACTCACGACGTGCGGAACGACGGGTCGCTTCTCCGATTCGGGCATGCAACGAGCATAAGCGAGTGCTCTATATTCGGTACCTGTCATGCCAAGTACCACCCCGCCCCGAGTCGCCGTCGGACCGTCGTCGGCTCCGTCATGGATGGTTGACGCGGTGGTCGAGGGTGGCGGTGAGGTCGTCCCCGTGGCGGAGGCCGAGGCGTTGGTGTGGGGTGCCGCGCGTGATCCTGACGGCTTGGCGGTGGTCCTGCAAGACGCCGCTCACATCCGGTGGGTGCAACTGCCGTTCGCCGGCATCGAGAACTTCGTGCACCTGATCGACGAATCGCGATTGTGGACCTGCGGCAAAGGTGTGTACGCCGAACCGGTGGCCGAGATGGCGCTCACCTTGGCTCTGGCGGGCCTGCGTGGTTTCGGTACGTACACCCGAGCGACGGAGTGGTCGAAGCCGAGGGGACACAACTTGCTCGGAAGCCGCGTCACCATTCTGGGTGGTGGTGGCATCACCGAGTCGCTGATCGGATTGTTGCGACCCTTCGACTGCCGCATCACCGTGGTGCGCAACCGGGTCACCGAGATGGTCGGTGTGGACGAGGTGTTGCAAAGCGATCGGTATCTGGACGCGTTGCCGGACGCCGACCTGGTGGTGTTGGCGTTGGCGCTCACGCCGGAGACCGAGGGCATCATTTCCCGTTCGGAGTTGGAGATCATGGGTGATCACGCGTGGCTGGTGAACGTCGCGCGAGGTCGCCATGTCGTGACCGATGATCTGGTGTGGGCCCTGCAGAACGGCGTCATCGGTGGCGCGGGTCTCGACGTGACCGACCCCGAACCGTTGCCGGCCGGTCATCCGTTGTGGACGTTGCCCAACTGCATCATCACTCCGCACGTTGGCAACACTCCGGAGATGGCAGTTCCCTTATTGAGCGAGCGCATCATGGTGAACGTGCGCGCATGGGCGACCGGTGACGACCTGGTGGGTCCCGTGTTCACCGAGCTGGGCTACTGAGAGATCGATTCGGGATGAACCCATGACCATCGGAGCTCACTATCGACGACTCGGCGTGGCACCCGATGCCACCGCCGAACAGATTCGAGCCGCGTATCGCGAGGCCGCCCGTCGACATCACCCCGATGCACGCGCGGCGCGGGGGTCGGCGGGATCCGACGACGAGATGGCGGCCGTCAACGAGGCGTGGCGCGTGTTGTCGGACCCGGTGGCGCGTGCTCGTTACGACGCCGATCTCGGCGGGGGCACGGACCCCGCGCGACGCGATGCGACCTCGGGGAGCACCCACGGTGTGCCGACGGTTCAGCCACGACGGGATCCGTTCGCGCGCTACCAGAATCCGCCGCGGTTTCCGTGGCGGTTCATCCTGTTGCTCATCGGTGCGGCCACGGTGGCGATTCTCGGTGTCGGTGCGTTGACCGACCCGGCCGAACCGACGCCGATCGACAACGTGATCCGCGTGGGGTCGTGTGTCTCGATCGACGCGGTTCGGTTGGAGGTCGACGAGGCAGACTGTGGCGGTCCGTACGACGGAGTGGTGGAGCAGGTGGTCCCGTTCGACGCGACGTGTCCCTACGACCTCATGGGCTATCGGGATCGGCAGGGGATGGGAGTCGCCTGCGTGCGGGTGGTGCCGTCCACGGTGGTGCCATGAGTCGTCGGCCGAGTCGGCTGGTATCGTGTCGGACTGCTGGGGCGATTAGCTCAGTCGGCTAGAGCGCCACGTTCACACCGTGGAGGTCATCGGTTCGAGCCCGGTATCGCCCACCAGCACGACCCGGCTTCGGCCGGGTCGTTTTTTGTTTTGGCGGCCGATTGGGTGTCGGCGAGTATCGTTTCGTCGGTGTTCGGAGGGAAGAAGAAGGAATCGGCCGACGTTTCTTCGCTGATCTCGCTGATCTTCGGCGCGGTGACGCCCGAGCAGAACCACATCCTCCACCGAGTCGCTCACGACGCCCTCGAGCACGGTCGTGACCCGTTCCGAGCCCTCATCATGAACACCGATCAGCAGGATCTGCCCAGTCGCATCGTGGCGCGATTCGGTCCGGACGACATCGAGTGGTGCGAGGTCGACGGTCTGCACCTGGCCACCGACGCATCCGAAGGTTCCGTCTCGCCCCAGGTGGCCAGCGGATACGAACCTCATGTTTCTCGAACATTGCGTTCGATCCTGCGATCGGGTGACACGTTCGTGGATGTGGGCGCCAACATCGGAGTCCACGTGGCCGACGCGGCGCGAATCGTGGGTGAACGAGGTCGGGTCATCGCCGTCGAACCCAACTCGGAGAACTGTCGTCTCCTCTTGCTCACCGTCGACAGAAACGGATTACGCAACGTCACGCTCGTTCCCGCCGCGCTTTCCGATGACGGGGAGTGGACCTGGTTCTCCACTCACATCGGTTCAAACGGTGGTGTGCTGACGAGCGACGTCGAGGCACTCACCCGGGGCTTCGGTGCCGTCGTTCCCGTACGCCGCTTGGATGACGTCGCTCCGGAACGAACGAGGCTCATCAAGATCGACGTGGAAGGCGCGGAGATCCCGGTCTTGCGTTCGGGTCTGGAGACGATTCGACGGGACCGGCCGTCGATCATCATGGAGTTCAGTTGTGAAATGGTCCGGCGGGTCTCCGGCATCGATCCGCTCGACGCGTTGTCATGGATCGAAGGTCTCGGCTACGGGATCGCGGTCATCCGGAAAGACGACGGTCAGTTGCTCGCCACAACCGCCGAGCAATTGATCGAGACGTGGAAATCCCCCCTGAACATCGAGGACCTGTTGCTCAGCCCCCGCTGACGTTCGGATTCGGGCGTGTCCGCCCCGGGGGATCGCCCCGCCGACACCTCGTCGCGGAGTAATTTGACCTCGATGCGGCGGACCTGTGAACGACCCGGATGTGGTGCACCGAGTGCGGTCGTGTACGGATACGGGACGAACGCTTCCGGCGCGAACGGACCGGGAACCATGTGGCTCGACGCCTGGTCGCCCGACCGTGATCCGGCCGACGCCCCCGCCGACGTGCGTGGTGTGGTGTGCGCTCGTCACGGTGCTCTGTTCAGCCCTCCTCGTGGCTGGACACTCGACGATCGTCGCGAATCCATCCCGCGACTGTTCAAGCCGCGTGACCGTGGTGCGTTGAGTGTCGTGCCCACCGAGGTCGCGTCGACACCCAAGAAGCCGAAGCGCGATCCGACCGCGCCGACCCGGCGTCCCAAGGCCGTCGACCTGCCGCGACCCCGCTTGTTCGCCGATCTGGACGAGAGCGCGCCGGTCAGTTCGTCGCCCGCCTCGCCGGTCGATACCGAAACGAACACGGTGCTCGCACCCGAAACGAACACGGTGCGCGCACCCGAAACGAACACGGTGCTCGCACCCGAAACGAACACGGTGCGCGCACCCGTGCCAACCGTCGCCGAGCCTCGTCAGGACGATTCGACCGAACTGCTCATTCGTCAGGACTACACGGCCCCGGTGTCGCGACCGACGGCGACGTTCGACCCCGACGAGGACTTCGCGCGTGACGCCACCGGTCCGCTGCTCCGTGAGGCTCTGCGTCCGAGGCTCTCGGGTCGCTTCGATCCGACTGCGGAGTTGCTTCGCCCGACCGACGTCGATTCCGAGCACGCCTGAGGGCGGTGACCATGGACCTTGTCATCGATCTGGAGTTGCCGCGTCCTCCGGTCGACGTCGTTCCGTTCGTGAACGACCTCGGCGCCTATCGCCGCTGGATGGGATTGGTGCACGCCGTCGTGCCGGAAGCAAGTGCGGACGAACCGGCGTGGTCGGTGGAACTGCGGGCCAAGGTGGGTCCGTTCGCGCGTTCGAAGCGCCTGCGGATGGTGCGCACCGTCGAAGAATCACCGACACACGTTCGTTTCGAGCGTCGGGAGAGCGACACGAGCTCACACGGAATCTGGGTCCTCGATGCTCGACTGGACGGAACCACCACCACGCGGCTGACGGTGCGTCTGCAATACGAGGGGCGATTGTGGTCGTCGGTCATCGAACGCGTGTTGCGCGACGAGATCGAACGGAGCAAGCAACGTCTGGCGACGCTCGTCTCAGAGGTTTGACGAGTACGCCGAGAACCGGCCGTTCGCGCGTCGCTCGAGTCGCAGTTTCACGCCGAAGCACTCCGACAGGTTCTCCGCGGTGAACACATCGTCAATGGTTCCACTGGCCATCGCCCGACCCCGCGCGAGGAACATCACGTGCGTCATGCCCGGAGGTATCTCGTCCACGTGGTGGGTGACCAACACGAGTGGTGCACCATCGGACTTGGTGGTCATCTCGCCGAGGGCGCTCACCAATTGTTCGCGACCTCCGAGATCCAGTCGGGCGCTCGGCTCGTCGAGCAGGACGATGCCGGGATCGTTCATGATCGAACGAGCCAAGAGAACACGCTGTTGTTCGCCCGACGACAGCGACGAGAACTCACGCTCGGACAGATGTCCCACGTTCATGGTGGCCAGACATTCCCGAGCTCGCTCGCGGTCGGTATCGTCGTAACGGTGCCACCACGGTTCGAGGGCGGCGTTGCGGGCCGTCATCACCACGTCGCGGGCGATGAGTGAACCGCGGATCTCACCGGCGAACGAGGCCGACACGTATCCGATGCGCCGACGAAGAGTACGCACGTCGGTGTCGCCCAAGGTCTCTCCCAGCACCGAGACGGTGCCCCGACTGGGGTGGTCGTACAGAGCGGCGATGCGCACGAGGGTGGTCTTGCCCGAACCGTTGGCCCCCAACACCAGCCAGCGCTGGTCACGTTCGATCGACAGGTCGAGGTCGTCCAGGATGGTTTTCCCGTCGCGGGTGACGGTGATACCCATGAGGGCCAGACTGGCGACCATCGGCCAAGGGTAGGCCCCCGCGCCATCGCGCGTCGGGGTTGTCGCTGGTCAGAGGGGTTTTGCGCCCGATGAGGAGGGGCGGAGCGTTGACCGTAACAGAAATGAAATGTCCGGTACCCTTGACCCGTCATGGTCGCCCGCCTCCACACCCCCCGTTCGGGATCCCGGACTTTCGGTGCTCTGGTGACCGCGGCGACCCTCACGTTGGGGCTGGTGGTGGGGTTGCCGGCCGCCGGTTTGGCCACCCCGGCGGACTCCTCCGATGCCGCCGCCGAGAAGGCTGCCGCCGAGATTCAGGCCGCCCGCGACCGCGCCAACGCAGCCGCCGATGCCGCTTTCGCCGCCGAGTCGGCCCTCGATGGACTGACGATCGACGTGGCCAACATCGAAATCGAGTTGGCGGATCTGGAGGTTCGGGCCAACTCGCTGCAGACCGGGGTCGAAGAGGTGGCGGTGCAACGGTTCGTCAGCGGAGGCGGAGGCGGAATCCCCTTGCTCAGTGGTCTCGACGGCCCGTCCGCACAGGCCCAGGCCGATGTGCTCATCGAGATCGTGAGTGACACCTCGCAATCCACCCTCGACGAGTATGACGCGCTCAGCAAGGAGCTCGCCGACAAGCGACGTTCGCTCGAGCGGGCCAAGGAACGCGAGGCCCAGGCCATCGAGGATTACGAGGCGGCCCAAACCAAGGCCTTGGCCGAAGTCGAGCGCCTGAAGAAGATCGAAGCTCAGCGTCTGAAGGACGAAAAGGTCCGCCGGATTCTCGAGGCGGCGCGCATCAAGGCGCAAGCGGAGGCCATGGCGGCGGCCGGTGACCCGTCGGGCAGCATCGTGAACACCGGGGCGGGCAACACCGGTAAACGGCGATCGGGAACCGCGGGCTTCTTCGACAACGGCGTGTACATCGATGGCAACATCATCTGCCCCGTGGCCGGATCGTCGGGATTCGGAGACACCTGGGGCGCGCCACGCAGTGGCGGACGTCGTCACAAGGGTGTCGACATGATGTCGTCGATGGGAACGCCGTTGGTGGCGGTCGCTTCGGGCACCCTTCGGATCATCAGCAGTCGAGGGATCGCGGGGAATTCGATTCTGCTTCGTGCGAACAACGGCAACACCTACTTCTACGCGCACCTGAGCGCCTACGAAGGGGGAGAACGTTCCGTCGAGCAGGGAGACATCATCGGATACGTCGGTGACACCGGCAACGCCACGGGCAACCCACATCTTCATTTCGAGGTGCACCCCGGTGGTGGCAGTCCGGTCAACCCGTATCCGTCGGTTCGTGCCGCCTGTTGACGAACGAGGCAAGATAGGGGCATGTCCTCCCACTCGGATCCGATCGGCGATCTCGCCGCGGCGATCTCGAGAGTGCTCGAGGGTCGCACGATCACGGAGCTGACCCGGCTGAGCGGTGGAGCGTCGCGCGAAACCTGGCGTTTCGGGGCCGATGGCGAGCCCTTGATCATCCAACGTCAGCGTTCGGGGGACACGCGCGACATGGAAGTCGAAGCCTCGGTGCTGCGGGCCGCGGCCGTGGCGGGTGTCCCGGTTCCTCGACTGGTGGCCAGTGGCCGATTCGACGAGGGTGCCCGTTACATCATCCAGTCATGGGTCGAGGGCGAGACGATCGCCCGCAAGATTCTTCGCGACGACGTCTACGCGTCGGCCCGTCGTTCTCTGGTCGGTCAGTTCGCGACGGCTTTGGCGGCCGTGCATTCGATCCCGATCGACGACGTCGCGGGCCTGCCCGCCACCGATCAGATGGCTCAGTACCGCCAGAGCCTGGACGATCTGAACGCCCAATTGGATCAGGCGCACCCCGCGTTCGAACTGGCGTTCCGATGGCTCGAAGGCAACCGTCCCGCCAGTGCCCGACGCACCGTGGTTCACGGAGATTTCCGTTTGGGCAACGTGATGGTGGGCCCCGACGGCCTGCGCGCGGTTCTGGATTGGGAACTGGCCCACATCGGCGACCCGATGGAGGACCTCGGTTGGTTGTGTGTGCGCGCGTGGCGGTTCGGGTCCGAACGACCGGTCGCCGGGTTGGGTGCTCGCGAGGCTCTCCTCACCGGTTATGAAGCCGCATCCGGGTCGCCGGCCGACCCCGACGCGTTGCGGTGGTGGGAGGTGCTCGGAACGTTGAAATGGGGGATCATGTGCATGTTGCAGGCCAGTGCGCACCTGCTGGGATTCTCTCGTAGTCACGAGTTGGCGGCCATCGGGCGTCGCGTCTGTGAGAACGAGTACGACATCATGCTGGCTCTCGAGGGTCGTTGGTCGACTTTGGGGGTGGCATGAACACGGAACAGACCCCGCACGACGTCCCGACGACGGCCCAATTGGTGGAGTCGGTGCGCGAATGGTTGCAGAATGACGTACTGACCTCGACCACCGGCCGGGTGCAGTTCCACTCGCGCGTGGCCATCAACGTTCTGGCCATGGTCGAGCGTGAGTTGGCGGTCGGCGCGCGGCAGTCGATCGATCATGTTCGGCGCCTGAGCGAACTCGGCGTGGCCTCCGATGCCGAGCTCGCGGCCGGCATTCGTTCGGGGGCGTTCGACGATCGAATCGACGACGTCGTGGCGGCGGTGCGATCCTCGGTGGTGGACAAGTTGTCGGTGGCCAACCCCACCTACATGCGGCCCGACGATCAGTCGCCGTAGTCGTCGACGTTCGTCTTCGAACTCAGTTTCACCGGCTGACCCGCCGCCAATTGCCCGCAGGCCGCGGCGATGTCGGTCCCGCGGTTGCGGCGCACGGTGGCGTTGGCTCCCAATTCGATCAGTTGGTCCGCGAACGCGTACACGTGCGACTTCGCCGAACCGCGCACCGCGTAGCCCGGAGTGGGGTTGAGCGGAATCAGATTGACGTGGGCCGGAACCCGGAATCGTCGACACAAACTGGCCAACTCGATGGCATCGGATGGGCGGTCGTTCACATCGGCGATGAGGGCCCATTCGAAGCTGAGGCGACGGCCCTTGGCTTCCAGGTATTCGCCGCAAGCCTCCATCAAGACCTTGATGGGATAGCGACGATTGATGGGCACGAGCGAGTCGCGCAGGTCGTCGTTGGCGGCGTGCAGGCTGACGGCGAGGCTGACGGGAAGCGGACGCGCCGCGAGCCGCTTGATGCCGGGCACGATGCCCACGGTCGACACGGTCAGCTGTCGAGCCGAGATTCCGATGTCGTCGTGGATGCGAACCAACGACTGCCACACGGGCTCCTCGTTCGCCAGTGGTTCGCCCATTCCCATGTAGACGACGTTGCTCACCCGTCGGCCCATCGACTTCGCGCGTTGGGCCGCGCGAACCACCTGCTCGACGATCTCGCCGGGCGTGAGATGGCGCGTGAATCCGGCCTGGCCGGTGGCACAGAATCCGCACGCCATGGCGCATCCGGCTTGCGTGCTGACGCACACGGTCGCACGGTCGGGGTACAGCATCAGCACCGTCTCGATGCGACTGCCACCGTCGAGTTCCCAGAGGAACTTGACGGTGCTGCCCTTGTCGGAGGAGAACTCGGAGACCGGACGCAACGACGTCACGAGTTCGGCGTCCAATCGCGAGCGCAATGCCTTGGGAACGGCGGTCATGTCGGCCGGGTCGCTGAGCTCGGCGTAGAGGCCCTTCCAGACCTGATCCACTCGGTAACGCGGCTCACCAACCAACAGCTGGTCGAGTTCGGCGCGGGTGGCTCCGTAGCGAGGGATCATGGGAACAGCCTGACAGACGAGCGCACGTTCAGAGTGTCTTGGCGAGCGTGGAGTATTCGGACATGCGCGAGCGCAACACGTCGAGGCTCGCGGTCCAGAAGTCGCCGCTCGTGACGTCGATGCCGAAGGCCGCCCCGAGTTCCTCGGCGGTGTTCATACCGGCGCGGCTCAGCAGATCGTCGTAACCCGAACGGAAACGTTCGGGGTCGCGGTGGTACTGCGCGAACAAGCCGAGGCCGAACAGCAGACCGTAGGTGTAGGGCCAGTTGTAGAAGTGGCTGCCGTAGTAGTGGGGTTTGAGGACCCACATGTGCGGATGCGCGGTGGACTGATCGAGACCATCGCCGTAGGCGTCGTTCTGGGCCTGCAACATGATCTCGTTCAGTTCGTTCACCCCGAGGGTGCGACGTTGGCGGCGCGCGAACACTTCGGTCTCGAACAGGAAGCGACTGTGGATGTCGACGACCACCTGATTCGCTCCCTGAAGATCGACGTCGAGCAGAGCCAGGCGCTCGGCGCCCGACAATCGCGCCAGTCCGGCCTCGACCACCAGGGTTTCGCAGAAGATGCTGGCCGTCTCGGCCAGGGCCATCGGGAGTCGCTTCTGCAGCGGGGTGCGACCGGCCAGTTGCGTGTTGTGGTACGCGTGGCCGAGCTCGTGAGCGGTGGTCTGCGCCGACTCCACCGAACCGCTCCAGTTCAGCAACACCAACGAGCGATCGTCGACGAAGGGCATGCAGAAGGCGCCGCCCACCTTGCCCTCGCGCGGCGGAACGTCCATCCAGGATTCGTCGATGGCGCGATCGACCAGGCCGGCCAGTTGCGGGCTGTAGGAGCCGAACGCGTCGCGAACCAGGGCCACGGAATCGTCCCACGAGATGGCGTTGTCGGCCACGGGCAACGGAGCCATCAGGTCCCACCACGGCAACGCGCCGTCGTGTCCGTGCAGGCTCGCCTTCACGCGCATCCAGCGGCGGAAGTCAGGAAGTGCGGCCACGATGGCCGACTGCATCGCGTCGAAGGTGGCGCGCGACACCGAGTTCGCGTAGAGCGAGGCATCCAACGGCGAGTCCCAGGCGCGGCGTCGGTTGACGGTGTTGGCTTCTCCCTTGATCGCGTTCATCGCCGCCGCGCAGGCGGTGGCCACCTTGGGCCACGCCTCCATCTCGGCTTCGTAGGCGGCCCGCCGCACGGCGGCGTCGGCGTCGGTGGCCATCCCGCGCACCGCTGGCATGGGCAACTGACGGGGGCCGTCGGGCAAACGCACCTCGGCGGTGAGTTGGCTGGTGACGTCGCTCTGGAGACGCCCCCACGCCGATGCGCCCGTGGTGGACAACTCGGCGTAGAGACCCTCGAGTTCCTCGCTCATTTGGTGCGCCGATCGTTCGGCCAGGCGCATCAACGGTCCGGCGTGATCACGGGCCTCGTTACTGACCGCGCACAAGGCGTCGACGTCGTGGTCGCACACGAAGTCGGCGAGTCGAGCCAGCAGGGGAGCGATGCGAGATCCGACCACCTCGATCTCCGACAACAGCGCCTGCGCCTTCTCGTCGCGGGTGTCGGTGGCGACGGTCGCGTACACGTAGGCCTCGAGGATCTCGGTTCCGGCCACCAAGGCGTTGAATTCGGAGACGGTTCGATCGAGTCGTCGTCCGGTCTCGGCATCCACGTCGGGGGTGACTCCGTCGGGGATCGCACGGATGTCGAGTTCGTCGAAGAGCGACTCCAGGCGCGTGGTGTCGGCGACCATTCGTTCCATCGCGTCACGGAAACCACGACTCTCGAGGGAATCGTGGACGTCGCTGACGCTCCAGCGCGGAAGAGACTCGTTCTCGGTGGTGGTCATGTGGTGCCCCCGTTTCGATTCGCGGCGACGTCACCGACGAATGCACGATCGGTTCGATGAATGCGGAATCCGAGGTTGCCGTACAGGCGCATGGCGGCGTCATTGTCGGCATCGACGAAGAGCATGGCGGTGGTGACGCCGCGCTCGGCGAGGTTCACGAGTCCGGACACCACCATCGAACGACCGAGTCCGTGTCCGGCATGGGCGGGGTCGACGGCGATCACGTAGATCTCGCCGAGCACCGGATCCGTGTCGCGGTGCACCTTGGTCCAGCAGAAGCCGGCCATCGACCCGTCGATCTCGTGGACGATGAATCCTTCGGGTTCGAACCACGGTTGGGCCATGCGCGCGCTGAGGGTGGATTCGTCCCATCCTCCCTGCTCGGGGTGATGGGCGAAGGCGCGATTGTTCAGTTCCAGCCACTCGCGTTCGTCGGCACCCTTCACGAACGTGCGCACCGCCACCGCGTCGGCGGCGTCGGCCACCGACAGCGGAAGTGAGCGACGCATCTGGTGCAGCGTGCGTCCGGGGGTCAACCCGACCTCGGAGGCGACCTGCTCGTGCCCGATGGTGGGCTCGAACACCCACCAGTGAACGTGTCCGCCACCGTTGCGGGACACCTCGTCGAGAGCGGCCGACAACAACTCCGGTCCGATGAGATGCATCTCGTACCGATGGTGCGGATGGACGACCAACTCGACCGAGTAGGAGTCGTTGCCCTTGCTGATTTGCGCGTACGCGACCGGATGGTCGTGTCCGGGCTCCCAGGCCACCAGCCCCGCGAAGCCCTCGCGTCCACCGTCGACGAGGTCGAGCCACAGATGATCGGAGAGGGGACGGTGTCCGTCGGCGCGTTCGGCGTCGCGCAACAGGTCCCGAACGACCTGCAGGTCATCGGGTCGCATCTGACGCTTGATGTCGAGAACCCTCACCGCGTCAGCCTACCGCTGGCTACTGTCGGGTCATGGCGGCCAAGAAGACGAGCGCGGTGACCGGAAAGATCGATCCGCGGAGCCAAACCGTCGAGGTGGCACGTCGCTTGGCGATCTCGTTTCCCGAGGTGATCTGCGAACTCGACCACCGCAACGCGTTCGAATTGTTGTCGGCCACCATCCTGTCGGCGCAGTGCACCGACGCCCGCGTGAACATGGTGACGCCCGCGCTGTTCGCTCGTTACCCGGACCCGTGGTCGTTGGCCGCCGCCGACGTGGGCGAACTGGAAGCGATCATTCGCTCCACCGGCTTCTACGGGAGCAAGGCCAAGAATCTGATCGGCATGGCGACGGCACTGGTGGAACGTTTCGGCGGCGAGGTGCCGAGCGATTTGGACGATCTCGTCACGCTTCCGGGGGTCGGGCGCAAAACCGGCAACGTGGTGCGCAGCGTGGTGTTCGATCTGCCGGGATTGCCCGTGGACACGCACGTGGGGCGGCTCTCGCGGCGACTCGGATTGACCAAGCACGAGGACCCGGTGAAGGTCGAGTTGCAACTGAACGATTATCTGCCGGGTTCGGAGTGGGGGCCATTCAGTCTGCGACTGATCCTGCATGGGCGTCGCGTGTGCGACGCGCGCAAACCGAAGTGTGATGAATGTTTGATGGCCGACATCTGTCCCTCGGCCGGCGTGCCGGTGACGGCACCGACGACGAAACGCCCGGCTCGACCGAGCCCGGCCCCGAAGAAGCAAGCCGCGAAGAAGCAAGCCGCGAAGAAGCAGGCCCCGAAGAAGTCCGGTCCGAAGAAGAAATCGGCGACGTGATTCACCCGGCGATGCGGTTCGCGCGCATGAGTGCCCGCTGAGCGGAGCGCAGGGCGCGCTCGGCCTCATGAATGGCCGCCACCAAGTCGTCGTGCTGCTCGCCGAGGTTTCCGGAGCGCAACTCGGCGACCCGTTCCTGATAGCGCGCCGTTCCCTCGGCCATCACGGCGAGTTCGGCGGCGATGGTGGAGAGGTCCTTGTTGCTCACGACGTCACCCTATGGCGAGCCACGGGCCGGAAGCCCACGAAGTCCTGACCGAAAACCCTCGGGGTCGGCTCGGACGGGTTCGGTAGCCTCAGGTGTCGTGACCCGAGTGCCCGTACGCGACGATTTGTCCGCATTGGAGGGCTACCACTCGCCCCAAGTCACCGTCGACGTGCGGCTGAACACCAACGAGGCCCCGGTCGGTCCGCCGGCCGCCTTCCGTGATGCCTTGAGCTCCGAGATGTCGCGCATCGAATGGAATCGGTACCCGGATCGCGCGGCCACGGCCCTGCGCACCGCCATCGGTGCACTCCACGGCGTCGGTCCCGAGCAGATCTTCGTGGCCAACGGCAGCAACGAGGTCCTCCAGACGGTCTTGCTCACCTTCGCCGGGCCCGGCCGCACCGTGGCCACCTTCGAACCGACCTATCAACTTCACGGCCACATCGCCCGCATCACCGGTGCAACGGTGGTCGAGGGTGAACGTGCCGCCGATTTCAGTATCGACATGAACGAGGTGCGTCGTGTGGTCGAGCAGTCACGCCCGCACGTGACCTTTCTGTGCTCACCGAACAACCCGACCGGGGGAGTGGATTCGCCGTCGGTGGTCCGCGACGTGCTGGCCCTGTCACCCGGGCTGCTCGTGGTCGACGAGGCCTACGGACAGTTCGCCGACTGGTCCGCCGTCGAATTGATCGACGAAGAAACGCCGTTGGTCGTGTCGCGCACGTTCTCCAAGACCTGGAGCATGGCGGCGGCGCGATTGGGTTATCTCGTGGGGCCGCGGTGGTTGGTGGCCGAACTCGACAAGGTCGTGTTGCCGTATCACCTCGATGCCACCAAGCAGATCGCCGGCACCCTGGCCGTGCGGTTCCTCGACGAAATGAACGAGCGCGTGCGATCGATCGTGTCCGAACGCGAGCGGGTGTCGGCCGCACTGCGCGCCTTGGACCTCGACGTCTTCGACAGCGGGGCGAACTTCGTCCTGTTCCGTCCCCGCCACATGGGTGGTCGCGCGGTGTGGCAGGGACTTCTCGATCGCAGCGTTCTCATCCGCGATTGTTCCGGTTGGCCTCGCTTGGCCGATTGCCTTCGCGTCACCATCGGCACCCCGGCCGAGGACGACCGTTTCCTGTCCGCCATCACGGAGGTCCTGTCATGAATCGCAAATCCGTCCGTCAGCGTGTCACCGCCGAGACCTACATCGACTTGTTCGTCGACCTCGACGGCTCGGGTCGCACCGAGGTGTCCACGGGCATCCCGTTCTACGACCACATGTTGTCGCAGGTGGGCAAGCACGGCGGTTTCGACCTGAACATCGTCGCCAAGGGCGACATCCACATCGACACCCACCACACGGTCGAGGACGTGGCCATCACCCTCGGCGAAGCGGTGCGGGAGGCTCTGGGTGACAAGGCGGGTGTGCGTCGATTCGCCAGCGGCCTCTATCCGTTGGACGAGGCACTGGTCGAGATCGCCCTGGACTTGTCGGGTCGTCCGTTCGTGGTCTGGGACGTCACCATGCCCGAGTGTCTGCCGCTCGGCAACCCACCGTTCGATCCACAACTGGCCGAGCACGCGGTGTCGTCCTTCGCCACCGCCGCCGGAGTCACCCTGCACGTCACGTTGAAGCACGGCACCAACGTTCATCACATCGTCGAGGCCGTGTTCAAGGGACTCGGCCGTTGCCTGCGTGACGCGGTACGTATCGAGGGTGGCGACGTGCCGTCCACGAAAGGTGTCCTGTGACTGTGGGTGCCCCGTGACGGCACCGCTCATCGCCGTGCTCGACTACGGGATCGGCAATCTGCGCTCGGCGGAAAAGGCGTTGCAGAAGGTCGGCGGCGACGCCCGTCTCACTCGTGACGCTTCCTTGGTCGCCGACGCCGACGCCGTGGTTCTTCCCGGAGTCGGAGCCTTCGGTGCGTGCATGGACGCCCTTCGTGGAGCCGGCCTGGAGAACGTGGTGCATGACGCCGTGGCGTCGGGCCGTCCGTTTCTCGGTATCTGTGTCGGCATGCAGATGCTCTTCGACGACAGCGAGGAGAACCCTGAAGCGCGCGGGCTCGGGGTGATCCCGGGCTCGGTGCGATGGATCCCGCCCGGGGTGAAACGCCCACAGATGCAATGGAATCGTTTGCGCATCTCCCGTCCGGATCCGCTGTTCGCGGGATCCGAACTCGCCGATGTCGGGGGTGGTCCGTGGGTGTATTTCGTCCACTCGTTGCACGGAGTTCCGCGCGACGCCAACGACGTGGTGGCCACCTGCGAATACGGTTCCACCCTGAACGCCGTGTTCCGTCGGGGCAACGTCTCGGCCACCCAATTCCACCCGGAGAAGTCCGGAACGGTCGGACTGGCGTTGTTGCGCAACTTCGTGAGCGGGGTGTCGCGATGACCGTCGACTTGTATCCGGCCATCGACCTGCGGGCCGGAAAGGTCGTGCGCTTGGCCCAAGGCGACTACGCGCGAGAGACGGTCTACGGCGACGATCCGGTGGCGGTCGCGCGTTCGTTCGCCGACGCGGGCGCACCGTGGGTGCACATCGTCGATCTCGATGCCGCACGCACCGGTGATCCGGTGAATCGTCCGATCATCGCTCGGGTGGCCACCGCGTTGGCCGGCCACGCCGATCTGCAGACCGGAGGGGGTGTGCGCTCCGTCGCCGACGCCGAGGAGTTGGCCCGCGCCGGGGTGTCCCGCGTGGTGATGGGCTCGGCCGCGGTGGCCGATCCCGAGTCGGTCGTGGCGGCGTCGCGGGTGGTCGACGTGGCCGTGGGTCTCGATCATCGCAACGGTGACCTGGCCGTGCACGGCTGGACCGAATCGTCCGGGGTGAACCTCGTCGAGGCGCTCGGATGGTTCCCGACCGCGCGGGCCTTCGTGATCACCGACATCGCTCGCGACGGCATGCTCGACGGCCCCGATCTGGAGGGGCTCGCGATGGCGGTGTCGTCCACCTCGGTTCCCGTGATCGCCAGCGGTGGCGTGTCGTCGATCGATGACGTGATCGCCTTGTCTCGCATCGGGGGATTGGGAGGCATCATCACCGGCCGCGCGTTGTACGAGGGTCGCTTCAGCGTCGGTGAAGCGGTGGATGCGTTGCGAGGTGTGGCGTGAAGGTCGCCCGCGTGATCCCGTGCCTCGACGTCACCGACGGTCGCGTCGTGAAGGGCACCAACTTCGTCGATCTGCGCGATGCCGGTGATCCGGTGGAGTTGGCGGCTCGCTACGACGCCGAGGGCGCCGACGAGCTGGTGTTCCTCGACATCACCGCCAGCAGCGACGGTCGCGAAACGATGGTCGACATGGTGTCGCGCACGGCCGAGCAGGTCTTCATCCCGTTCACGGTGGGTGGCGGAATTCGCGCGGTGGAGGACGCCCGTCGCATGTTGCGCGCCGGAGCGGACAAGGTGAGCGTGAACACCTCGGCGGTGCAGAACCCCGAACTCATCACCGCCATCGCCGGAGAGTTCGGAAGTCAGTGCGTGGTGTGCGCCATCGACGCGAAAAGGCGCCCCGATGATTCGTCCCGCTTCGAGGTGTATCTCCACGGTGGTCGCACGCCCACGGGCCTCGACGTCGTCGAGTGGGCGATGCGGGCCGCGTCGTCGGGCGCCGGCGAGATCCTGCTCACATCCATGGATCGCGACGGCACCAAGGAGGGCTTCGATCTCGAACTCACGCGCCGGGTCAGCGATGCGGTGGGGGTGCCCGTGATCGCCTCGGGTGGCGTGGGCACGTTGCGTCACATGGTGGAAGGCGTCACGATCGGTGGGGCCGACGCGGTTCTGGCCGCGTCCATCTTCCACTTTCGCGAGTTCACCATCGCCCAGACCAAGGCGGCCATGGCCGATGCCGGTGTCATCGTTCGTCCGGTCGGGTGAGAGTGGACGTCGAGATTCTCGATGGCGGTTTGTCCACCGCGCTGGAGGAGGTGGGCGCCGACATTGGTGGCCCGTTGTGGACCGCGCGCACCGTGGTGGATTCCCCCGGCCTGTTGGAAGAGGCCCATCGTCGGTTCGTGACGGCCGGCGCGCGCGTGATCACGTCGGCGAGTTACCAATGCGGCACGCACGAGTTCGCCCGGCTCGGTCTGAGCGAATCCGAGGCTCGTCGGGCGTTGTCCTCGACGATCGACGTCGCTCGACGCGCCACCGCGGGCACCGACGTTCGGGTGGCGGCCTCCGTCGGACCGTTCGGCGCGGTTCTGGCCGATGGCAGTGAGTACACCGGTCGGTACGACGTGTCCCGGGAGATCGTCGAGCGTTACCACCGCGAGAAGCTGGAGGTGTTGGTCGACAGTGGCGCCGATCTGCTCGCGGTGGAGACCATTCCCTTGGCCGCCGAGGCGTGTGTGATCGCCGAGATCCTCGAGGACCTCGGTGCCCCGCCGGCGTGGTTCAGCTTCGGCCTCGCATCGGCGCGGTCCACGTATGGCGGAGATGATCCGAGATCGGCGGTGGCGGGGATCGCGGGGTACGCGAACCTGGTCGCCGTCGGGGTGAACTGCGTGCATCCGGCGGTGGTCGACGCGATGATCGACGATCTTGGCGACCTGGCACCCGATGCCGGATTGATCGCCTATCCCAACCTCGGACGTCTCTGGGATGCGGGCACCCGGGAATGGTCGGGTGATGTCACCGATCCGTTCGCGATCGAGCGCATCGCCGAGTGGATCCGACGGGGCGTGACGATGATCGGCGGTTGTTGCGGCGTGGGGCCGTCGGACATCGCGCGACTCGTTGCCGTGGTGAAACCTCCGGTGGCGTAACGTCCGAGCATGACCACGCCCAGCAGAATCACTCCCAATCCCAAGATGGAATACCGACGCCTCGGTCGTAGTGGCCTGAAAGTGTCGGTTCTCTCGTTCGGAAGTTGGGTGACCTTCGACACCCAGATGAAGGACGACACGGCGCGGGAATGCATGCAGAACGCGTGGGACGCCGGGTGCAACTTCTTCGACAACGCCGAGGCCTACGCGGGCGGCGAGAGCGAAGCCATCATGGGACGGGTGATCGCGGACCTCGGTTGGCGTCGTCAGGACTACGTGTTGTCGACCAAGGTCTTCTGGGGGATCGACGGCAACGTGCCCAACATGAACAACACGCTGAATCGCAAGTACCTGCATCACTCGATCGAGGGCTGCCTCGATCGGTTGCAGGTCGATTTCGTGGACCTGCTGTTCTGTCATCGCGCCGACCCTCACACCCCGCTCGAGGAGACCGTGTGGGCCATGAGTGATCTCGTGGATCGGGGCAAGGTTCTCTATTGGGGCACCAGTGAGTGGACGGCCGACGAGATTCGCGCCGCATGGGAGATCGCCGAGCGACACCACCTGCACAAGCCGGTCATGGAGCAGCCGCAGTACAACATGCTGGAGCGCCGCCGCGTCGAGGTGGAGTACAAGCGTCTGTACGAGGACATCGGACTCGGCACGACCATCTGGAGCCCGCTGGCGTCGGGCGTGTTGACCGGCAAGTACATCGACGGAGTCCCCGGAGACTCGCGCGCCGCCTTGCCCGGCTATTCGTGGCTGGCCGAACGTCTCACCAGTGCGGCCACGCAGGAGAAGGTGAAGCGCCTGATTCCCATCGCCGACCGGCTCGGATGCACGTTGGCGCAGATGTCGTTGGCCTGGTGCACGAAGAACCCGAACGTCTCGACGGTCATCACCGGTGCCAGCAAGGCCTCGCAGGTGACCGAGAATTTCGGTGCCCTCGAGGTGATCGACGCCTTGACCCCTGACGTGATGGCCGAGATCAAGTCGGTTCTGAAGAGCTGAACTCGTCGAGGAACGCGACCGCTCGTTCGGCGACGACGTTCAGCCGACCCTGAAGGAAATGGTCGGTGCCGACCACGTCGACGATCGTCGTCGAGGGCCACGCGGCGGATCGTTCGCGGGCTCGTGGTGCGGGGCAGAACTGGTCGTGCTCGGGCACCAACAGCAATTTGGGTCGAGGGTCGCGGCCGGCCAGCACCGGCGAGCCCTCGGTGAGCGGTGGGGCGACGGCGATCCATCCCGACACCCGTGGCTCCACGACGTTCATCGCGACGATCGATCCGAACGAGTATCCGACCACCCAGACGTCGTCGTTGAACGGGGCCAAGAAATCGATGGCGGCCGCCACGTCGAGTCGCTCGGAATTCCCCTCGTCGTGTTCTCCGGCGCTCCCACCGGCACCACGAAAGTCGAAGCGGACGGCATGGAAGCCGTGATCGGGGAGGGCGCGAAAGAGGGCGTCGATCACGGGATTGAAGCGGTCGCCTCCGTACAGGGGGTGGGGGTGAGCCAGAACCACGCCACCCCGTATGGGTCGATCGACGGTGGCCGTGGCGACGTCGGCTTCGATGTTCACTCCGTCGATGGTGGTGAGGGTCACGGTTTCGATCGACACGAAAGTGACGGTACCGTGCTCGATCGTGGCCGACAGCAAGGACAAGCCCAAGAAGACCGAGGCGCTGGATGCGGACAAGTTGCCCATCAAGATGCTCAACGACCGTCTGCTGGTCAAGATCCCCGAACGCGACGGCGAGCGACGCAGCTCGGGTGGAATCCTGATTCCGGCCACGGCCCAGATCTCCAAGCGTCTCGTGTGGGCCGAGGTCGTGGCTCTCGGCCAGAACGTTCGCAGTGCCGAGGTGGGTGACCGCGTGTTGTTCAGTCCCGAGGACCGCTACGAGGTGGAAGTGGGAGGCTCGGACTACATCATGTTGCGCGAGCGTGACATCCACGCCGTGGCGGCCAGCCGAATCGACGGCCACACCGGCCTCTATCTCTGACAGAGTGTGCCCGTGTCCGTGATTCAGCCCACCCCCGAGCAACTGGCGTCGGTGAAGTTCAACGCCGACGGCCTGGTTCCCGTCATCGCCCAGGACGTGTGGCGCAAGGGCGACACCAGCGGCGATCGTCAGTTCGTGCGCGAGGCGTACTTCGACTGCGATGGCGACACACTGCTGTTCAAGGTCGAGCAGGAAGGCGCGGGAGCCTGTCACACCGGTGCCCGCACCTGTTTCTTCTCGGCCTTCGGCGACGGGAGTTGACCGTGGATTCCGGCCCGGTCGTTCGACCCGCGCGCGACGAGTTCAAGGCTCTCGCCGCCGATCACACCGTGGTGCCGGTGTGGATCGAGGTGCTGGCCGATCTGGAAACGCCGGTGGCGGCGTTCGCCAAGTTGGTGGGTGACGGTGACGGCTTCCTCCTGGAGTCCGTCGAACACGGCGAGCGTTGGAGCCGGTTCAGTTTCGTCGGTCGGCATCCGCGCGCGACCCTGAGTCTCGCCGAGGGCCGATTGACGGTGCAGGGCTCCATCCCGGATTCGGTACCCCGCGACAAGGGAATGCTGGCGGCCATCGAGGGTTTGTTGGCCGAGTATCGAAGCCCCGTGATCGCCGATCTTCCTCCGTTGCAGGGCGGTGTCATGGGATTCCTCGGCTACGACGTCGTGCGCGAGGTGGAGAATCTTCCCGACGTGCCCCACGACGATCGCGGAATGCCCGATGCCGTCATGAGCGTCATCGGTTCGCTGGCGGCGTTCGATCACTGGCGTCAGCGGGTGTACCTGATCGAGAGCGTTCCCGTGCTCGGACTCGATGACGCCGAGCTCGACCGGGCGTACGACGAAGCGGCCGAGCGCGCTCGTCGGGCGGTGGCCGACCTGTCCCGGCCTCTGGCCTACACGCCGGTCGAACCTCCGCGTCGCGACGACGTGTTGCCCGCGGCGGTGTCGTCGATGCCCGATGGCGCCTACCAACGCGCGGTCGAAGCGGCCAAGGAGTACATCCGGGCGGGGGACATATTCCAGGTCGTGTTGTCGCAGCGCTACGAGATCGAATTGATGGCCGATCCCTTCGACATGTACCGCGTCCTGCGGCAGGTGAACCCCAGTCCGTACATGTACTTTCTCCGCCAGCCGGGCGTGACGATCGTGGGAAGTTCCCCCGAGCCCATGGTTCAACTGCTCGGCGGGCGGGTCATCAGTCGTCCCATCGCCGGGACGCGCAAACGAGGTTCCAACGACGAGCACGATCGTCGTCTCGCCGCCGAACTGCGAGAGAACCCCAAGGAAGTCGCCGAACACGTGATGCTCGTCGACCTGGCGCGCAACGACGTCGGTCGGGTGGCGACGTTCGGCACGGTGCGCGTGGACGAACTGATGACCCTGGAGCGGTACAGCCACGTCATGCACCTCACCTCGCAGGTGAGCGGAGACTTGTTGCCGGGCAAGACCGCCATCGACGTGTTGCGGGCCACGTTGCCCGCGGGCACCGTCAGCGGTGCTCCGAAGGTGCGTGCCATGGAGATCATCGACGAACTCGAGCCGGTCAAGCGCGGGCCCTACGCGGGCGTCGTCGGCTATGTCGACTTCAGCGGCAACCTGGACACCGCCATCGCGATCCGTACGATGTTCATCGGCGAGCGCGCCGCGTACTTGCAGGCCGGAGCGGGGATCGTCGCCGACAGTGAGCCCGACGACGAGGATCTCGAGTGTCGCAACAAGGCCGCGGCGCTTCTGGCCGCCGTTCCGGCCGCACGCCGAATGACCCAGAGCCGGCGGTCCGGGGGTACCTCGGCATGATCCTCGCGGTCCGGGAATCCGTGACGGCGATCTCCGTGTCGGGGGCCGACGCGCGTCGTTACCTGCATTCACAACTGAGCAACGACATCGCGAATCTGGCCGTCGGATCGACGTGCAATTCGTTGTTGCTCGAACCGGTGGGCCGAGTGGTGGCACTGGTACGCGTGGTGTGCGTCGCCGACGACGCGTTCATGCTCGAATTCGACACCGCGGTGGATGAATCCGTGGTCGGTGCGGTGGTCGCCCGCTTGTCGAAGTTCCTGATTCGTACCAAGGCCGTGATCGAGACGGTGAACGTCGATGTCGTGCGCCTGCGCTCGACCACCGACGACCCGATCCCGTCGACATTGCGGAGCCTGCCCGGCGCTCGTGCGACGTGGTGGTGCGATGGTTCGGCGATCGACATCGTCGGAGCATCCGAAGTTCCGAGCGAACTGTCGTCGGTCATCGACTCGACCACGAGCGGGGCGTCACATCTCGAGGCCGAGCGCGTGCGTCGCGGCTGGCCCGCCAATGGTCGAGAGATCGTGTCCGGCGAGACCATTCCGGCTTCTCTGGGCGTGGTTCCCGTGGCCGTGAGTTTCACCAAGGGGTGCTACCCGGGCCAGGAACTGGTGGAGCGCATGGACAGTCGGGGTTCGACCGCTCCGCGGACACTTCGCGTCATCGAGGACCTCGAACTCGGGGTCGGCGACGACATCACCGCCGCGGGAGCGGTCGTCGGGGTGGTGACCTCGGTCGGAGGCGGCCGAGTGCTGGGCTTCGTCGATCGCGCGATCGACCTCGGTGAGCGGGTCAGCCCGCGGAGTTGAGGTGTTGCATCAGGTCGACGATCTCGGGTCGTTCGCGCAGACGGGCGAACTCGGGGGCGGAGGCCAGCGTCGAGAGCAGGAGGGTCGGCTCGGCATCGGAACGCGCGGCGACCGTCAGCCATTGAGCGGCGTTCTCGTCGTCACCCAACGTCGCGGTGCACAGAGCCACCAGGATCGCGACCTGCCCCGAGCGTGACAGTGCGAAGACGCGCGATCCGTATCGTGCGGCCACCTCGGGACGTCCGGTGCGACGCAGCACGTCCACCAGGACGGCGGCGGACTGCGTTCGGTCGTTCTGATGCGGTTCGGGGAGTCGAGCCACCACGCGCTCCACCAACGGTTCGAGCTGCGCAGGCGTGGCGGCATGGGGTGGCCACCATTGACCGGCGCGGCGCCCCGCCAGATCGTCGAGGATGACCGCGACCGCAGCCTCGTCGCGCCCGGTGTTCAGGAGTTGGTGCGCCTCCCACCACGGTGAGGTGACCTGCGGGGGCACCAGCATGCCGGGGCGTCCGGACTTCCACGCCAGGTCCTCGGCATCGGCGTGCACGCGGCGAACCGGTGTCCGCGACGAGACCAGTTGCATCTGCAACACCAAGAGGATGGCGGCGAACGCGGCCAGGGGACGCAGATCTTCGATCAACACCATCAGTACGAACGCCACCGCCGTGGCGGGCGGGCTGACGCGCGCCATCACCGCCCGGCCCCGACCGGGCTTGAAGACGTCGATGATCTCGCCGGCGATGGTGCCGCCGTCGAGTGGCAATACCGGAATGAGGTTGAAGAGCCCGATCATCGGTCCGGCCCACCAGATGGCGAGCGACGAATAGTCCGACGCGAAGTCGTCGTGCGAGAGCGGATTCACTCCCATCACCAAGAGCGCGGCCACGCCGAGGACGATCTGAATTCCCGGGCCGGCCAGCGCGATGGAGGCGCGCTCACCGCGCGTGAGCACTCGTGTCGGGGTGAACGACGCGTATCCCGCGAGAAAGTCCAGCGAGATACTGGCGGTGGCGCCCGTACGGCGGGCGGCGACCGCGTGCCCCAACTCGTGCACGAGGGTGAACACGGTGACCGATCCGGCCAACCAATATCCCATGGGTTGGCCGTTCACCACCACGATCAACAGCATGAACAGGACGAATCCGGGCCGTATCTGTACGGGAAACCCGAGGATGCGCATGAGTCGATGCTAGGGGACGTGGGGTCACCGGTGGAGGGGCGCCGACACCACCTCGTAGACTTCCCGTTCGTGCCGTACGTCTACTCTTTCGATCACAAACACCGTCGTCCTCCGATGCAGATGAAGGATCTGCTCGGCGGCAAGGGAGCCAACCTCGCCGAGATGACGAGCGTGCTCAAGTTGCCGGTTCCTCCGGGGTTCACCATCTCCACCGACGCCTGTCGTGATTACATGGTCTCGGGTTGGCCGAAGAGCCTCGACGCCGAGATCGCGAATCAGGTCGCCAAACTCGAGAAGGCGATGAAGCGCAAGTTGGGTGATCCGAAGGATCCGTTGCTCGTCAGCGTGCGTTCGGGCGCGAAGTTCTCCATGCCGGGCATGATGGACACGGTCCTCAACCTCGGTCTCAACGATCAGAGCGTGAAGGGTCTCGCCAAGGTCACGGGTGACGAGCGCTTCGCCTACGACTCCTATCGCCGATTCATCGCGATGTACGGACGCATCGTGCTCGGTGTCGACGGATCGCACTTCGAGCACCCCCTCGAGGATGCCAAGAGCGCGGCCGGTGTGAAAACCGACGCGGAGCTGACCGCGGAGACGTTGAAGAGCCTGTGCACGAAGTATCTCGCGGTCGTGAAGACCGAAACCGGCAAGGCGTTCCCGCAAGCCCCCGACAAGCAGTTGCGCGGGGCCGTCGAGGCCGTGTTCAAGAGCTGGAACGGCGCGCGGGCCATCGCGTACCGCGTTCGCGAGAAGATCTCGCACGATCTGGGCACCGCCGTGAACGTGCAGGCCATGGTGTTCGGCAATCGCGACGACAACTCGGGCACCGGCGTGGGCTTCACCCGCAACGCGGCCACGGGTGAGAACGTTCCGTACGGTGACTTCCTCGTCAACGCTCAGGGCGAGGACGTGGTGGCCGGTATCCGGAACACCGAGGACCTCGACGCGTTGAAGGCGAAGTTCCCGGCCATTCACAAGGAGTTGTTGGCCATTTTCGCCCGCCTCGAGGCGCACTACACCGACATGTGCGACACCGAGTTCACGATCGAGCAGGGCAAGTTGTGGATGCTGCAGACCCGCGTGGGCAAGCGCACCGGCGCCGCGGCGCTTCGCATGGCCGTCGACATGACCAAGGGAACCAAGGGGCCGAAGAAGGTCTGGAAGATCGGCAAGGAAGAAGCCATCACCCGCGTGGCCGCCGAGCACCTCGACCAGGTGCTGCACCCACAGTTCGAAGCCGGCAACAAGCAGGTGATCGCCAAGGGTCTGGCCGCGTCGCCGGGTGCCGCGGTGGGCAAGGTCTATTTCACGGCCGACGATGCCGCCGATGCCGCCGATCGTGGCGAGAAGGTCATCCTGGTTCGCAGCGAGACCAGTCCCGAGGACGTTCACGGAATGATGGTGTCGCAGGGCATTCTCACCGCTCGTGGCGGTCTGGTCAGCCACGCGGCCGTGGTGGCGCGCGGCTGGGGCACCCCCGCCGTGGTGGGCGCCGAATCGATCCGGATCGAGGGCAAGCAGTTCACCGCGGGCACCGTGGTGGTGAAAGAGGGCGACATCATCTCGCTGGACGGCGCCACCGGTGAGGTCGTGTTGGGCGAAGTGGCATTGTCGGCGTCCAAGCCCCCCAAGGAGTTCGAGACCATCTTGAAGTGGTGCGACGAAGTGCGCAAGGGCAAGTTGGCCGTGCGCGCGAACGCCGACACCGGCGAGGACGCGACCAACGCCCGCAAGTTGGGTGCCGAGGGAATCGGTTTGTGCCGTACCGAGCACATGTTCCTGGCCCCGGATCGACTGCCGGTCGTGCGACGGATGATTCTCGCTCAGACACCGCAGGAGGAGACCGCGGCACTCGAGGAACTACGTGTCGTCCAGAAGAAGGACTTCATCGACATTCTGACCGCGATGGACGGTTTACCGGTGACGGTTCGCCTGCTCGACCCGCCGTTGCACGAGTTCCTGCCTCGCGTGGACGAACTCGAGATCAAGAAGGCCACCGTGGGTCTGTCGCCCGAGGAGACCAAGTTGCTCAAGGCCGCCGAAGAGTGGGCCGAGTTCAACCCGATGCTCGGAACGCGCGGAGTGCGTCTGGGTGTCGTGAAGCCCGGTTTGTACGCCATGCAGGTGCAGGCGCTCATGGAGGCCGCCGCCGAGTGCGCGGCCAAGGGTGGCAAGCCGATCGTCGAGGTGATGATCCCGCTGACGGTCACCCGCGAGGAGCTGGCGTTGGCCCGATCCTGGGTCGTCAAGGGAATCGCCGACTCGTCGAAGAAGGGCGCAAAGAAGCCCAAGGTGTCGATCGGCACCATGATCGAGACCCCGCGTGCCGCATTGCGCGCCGACGAGCTGAGCGAGGAGGCCGACTTCTTCAGTTTCGGCACCAACGACCTCACCCAGATGACCTTCGGCTTCAGCCGCGACGACGTGGAGAGCCGCATGATGCCGGCCTACCTGGAGAACGGCCTGCTGAAGCGCAATCCGTTCGAGACGATCGACCAGACGGGAGTCGGGGAATTGGTCAAGATCGCGTCAGAGCGTGGACGAGCGGCCAAGCCCGGCATCAAACTGGGCGTGTGCGGTGAGCACGGGGGAGACCCCGAGTCGATCGACCTCTTCTACCGGGTGGGCCTCGACTACGTCAGTTGCTCGCCGTTCCGCGTTCCGATCGCCCGATTGGCCGCGGCACAGGCGGTCATCGCCGCTTCAGGTGGTAAGAAGAAGAGCGAAACGAAGTAGTCGGAGGATCTCCTCCGGGAGGAGGACAGCCATGCAAGTGCAGACTCGTCAGGGACCGTCGTTCGGAGTGGCCCGCATCACGCTGGCGGCCAACGAGCCCGTGCGCGTGGAGAGCGGCGCGATGATGACGATGTCGACGGGCGTCGAATTGTCGTCCAAGGCCGAGGGCGGTGTGCTCAAGAGCCTGAAGCGCGCGGCGCTCGGCGGTGAGAGCTTCTTCGTGAGCACCTACACGGCGCCGGCCCAAGGTGGCTTCGTCGACGTCGCCCCGCGACTTCCCGGAGACGTCATCGCATTCGATGTCACTCCGGCGACCCCGTTGTTCATCCAGAAGGGGTCGTGGCTCGCCAACGACGCGAACGTGGCCATCGAGACTCAATGGGGTGGCTTCAAGAACATGTTCGGCAGCGAAGGCGGATTCATCATTCGCGCCGAAGGACAAGGACTCGTGGTGTTCGGATGTTACGGAGCGCTCGAAACCTGGGATCTGGCCGCGGGTCAGACCCTCACCGTCGACACCGGACACATGGTCGCCTACGAAGGTTCGGTGGGAATGGCCATCCGCAAGGCCAGTGGCGGTGGGCTCATCCAGTCGTTCAAGAGTGGTGAAGGTCTGGTCTTCGAGTTCAGCGGACCGGGCAAGGTCTGGACCCAGACGCGCAACCCCAACGAACTGGTCGGTTGGATTCAGGGCATGCTCGGCACCGGTAACTCGGGCGCCGGCGGCGGCGGCGGGGCCCTGGGTGGCCTGTTCGGCCGCGATTGATGACGATCCCTTTTCCCGCGTCCGAAGCCAACTCCGAGCTGAACTTCGTCGACGTGTCCGTGCCCGGCTGGGCATGGGTCACCTTGATCGCGTTCATCTGCGCCTTGTTGGCCTTCGACATCTTGGTGGTGCACCGCAAGGCCCATGACGTCCACGTCCGCGAAGCCGCCATCGAGAGCACCGTCTGGATCAGCCTCGGTTTGGCCTTCACCGGCGTGGTGGCGCTGGCGTTCGGTGGTGCGGCGGCCGGCGAGTACGTCAGTGGCTACCTCATCGAGAAGAGCCTGAGCATCGACAACGTCTTCGTGTGGGCGTTGATCCTCAGTTACTTCAAGATTCCGACGAAGTATCAGCACCGGGTGTTGTTCTGGGGCATCTTCGGTGCCCTGGCGTTGCGCGCCGTCTTCATCTTCGCCGGGGTGGCTCTGATCGAGAAATTCGATTGGGTGCTCTACATTTTCGGCGCTTTCCTGCTCTACACCGCGGTCAAGTTGGTGGTGGAGGCCGAGGAGGAACTCGACCCGGCGTCGGGACGCTTCATGCGTCTCATCAATCGGGTCGTTCCGAGCAGCCCGGACTTCGACGGACAGAAGTTGTTCACCCGGCGCAACGGGGTTCGGGTGGCCACGCCACTCTTCGCGGTGTTGATCCTCATCGAATTCACCGACGTGCTCTTCGCGGTGGATTCGGTGCCCGCCGTGTTGGCGGTCAGTCGTGAGCAGTTCATCGTCTTCTCGTCGAACGCCTTCGCGATCCTGGGCTTGCGGGCCCTCTACTTCCTGCTCGCCGATGCGCACGCCCGGTTCAGTTTCCTCAAGGAGGGTCTGGCGATCATCCTGGCCTTCGTGGGGGTGAAGATGTTGATCGCCGAGTGGTACCACATCCCCACCTGGCTCAGCTTGATGGTGATCGTGATCGTGTTGGCGGCGGCCATCGGCTTCTCGCTGAAGGCCGATCGTTCGTCGTCGGACAACCACGACCCGTCCCGGCATTAGTCTCGTTCGCGATGGCGATCGCCGAGGAGGACATCGAACGCGTGAGGGCGACGGTATCGATCGTCGACGTCGTCCAGCAGTACGTCGCGCTCCGCAAGACGGGTCGCAATTGGGTCGGCCTGTGCCCGTTCCACGCCGAGAAGAGCGGCTCGTTCAACGTGCGCGAGGAGACCGCTCGTTACAAGTGCTTCGGCTGTCAGGCCGGTGGTGACGTCTTCAAGTTCGTCCAGGAGATCGAACACGTGGATTTCGTCACCGCCGTCGAGAAGTTGGCGGGTCGCGCGGGCATCACCCTCACGTACACCTCCGGGGGCGAGAGCCAGGATCGTCAACGTCGCAAGAAGTTGGTGGGGGCCATGGAGGCCGCGGTCGAGTGGTACCACGAGCGACTGCTCACCTCGCCCGACGCCCGTGAGGCTCGCGACTACCTACGTCAGCGCGGCCTGTCCGGTGACGTCGCGCGCCGATTCAAATTGGGCTACGCCCCCAAGGACTGGGACCTGCTCAGCACGCACCTGAAGTCCCTGAAGATCCCCGATGACGTGTTGGTCGACGTGGGGCTCTCCTTCATCAACAGTCGTCAGCGTCCGACCGACGCGTTTCGTGATCGCATCATGTTCCCGATCTTCACCGACACCGGCGAACCGGTGGCGTTCGGTGGTCGCGTCCTTCCCGGGTCGAGTGACCCGGCCAAGTACAAGAACTCCTCGGAGACCAAGATCTACTTCAAGTCCAAGACGTTGTACGGCATGAACTGGGCCAAGAACGACGTGGTGAAGGCCGATCAGGTGATCGTCTGCGAGGGCTACACCGACGTCATCGGGTTCCATCGTTCCGGTGTCACGCGGGCGGTCGCCACCTGTGGCACGGCCCTCACCGAGGATCATGTGCGCATCCTGAAACGCTTCGCCAGCCGCGTCGTTCTGGCCTTCGACGCCGACGCCGCGGGCCAGGGTGCGGCGGAGAAGTTCTACGAATGGGAGAAGAAGTACCAGGTGCAGGTTTCCGTGGCCCGTTTTCCCGACGGGAAGGATCCCGGTGACCTGGCCAACAGCGATCCGGCCGCCTTGGCCGCGGCCATCGACGAGGCCATGCCCTTCCTCGGGTTCCGCGTCAATCGCGTGGTGGGGGCCAAGCCGTTGCGCAGTCCCGAGGACCGAGCGCGGGTCGCCGAGCAGGCGATGCGGGTGATCAACGAGCATCCCGACGTGAACGTGCGCAAGCTCTATGCCGGCGAGGTCGCCACTCGGGTCGGACTTCCGGTGGCCGATCTGTCGCGATTGGCCGAGAGGCGCAACGAGCGCCCGGAGGTCCGGGTGGCGTCCACCCGCGAGATGGGTGTGGCCGAGAACGCCGAGTTCGTCGCGATCACCTTGCTGTTGCAGTCGTGGGACGACATCGCCCCCTGGCTCATCGAGGAACTCTTCGATTCCGACGTCTCCCGACGCGCGTTCCTCGCCCTGGCCGCGGCGTCGCAGGCCGAGTCGACGAATCTGGTGGATGCCGCGTTGGGTCTCGCCGATCCCGAAGTGCGCGAACTGCTCGAACGAGCCGCCGTCGCTGATGTGGAAGTGGAACCGATGTCGGTCGCTTTCGATCTCATCGGGGTGGCGGTGCGTCGTGTGCTGTCGCGACGAACCGGTGTCACGGACCCCGATGCGATTCGCGCGGATCGTGAGGCGCGTGTTCGGCTGGAGGAACTCGAGGATTCTCGTCTTGCTCCGGTGGCATCGGAAGCATTGCTAGGGTGGATCGCGGAGCGGGGCACTCGTGCGGGGGGTGGGGGTGACAGTCGAGACTGACGTGGTCGACGGAGATCGGCGTGGGCCCTCGTCCGACGTCGCTCCTCAGGTGCGCGGTCTCGATCCCGAGGACTGGTCGGAACTCATCGCGTACGGTCGTCGTCGCGGTGAACTCTCGACCGAGGAAATCGTCGATGCGTTGCACGACGTCGAATTGCTGCCCGAGATCATCGAAACGATCAGGACCGCCATCGAAGGTGCGGGCATCGCGGTCGACCAGTCGTTCGAACTCGACGACACCGGCGAGTTGCGTCGCCCCCTCGTCGAACACAAGAAGGGACGTCGTGGCGTATCGGCCACCTCTCGCGGTGCCGGTGACGAAGCCACCCAGGATGCCGTTCGGTTGTACCTGCACGAGATCAGTCGCATCCCCTTGATCGGCGCCGAAGAGGAGCGATTTCTCGGCCGACGCATCGCCGACGGCCTGTCGGCCGAACGGGAGCTGGCCGAGTTGGGAGAATCGGCGTCGAATCTCGAGCGCCGACGTTTGAAACGAATGATCGACCACGGTCGACGGGCTCGTCACGATCTCACCCAGGCGAACCTTCGCCTCGTGGTCAGCATCGCCAAGCGGTACACCAAGACCACCATGCCGCTCGCCGACGCCATCCAGAGCGGCAACATCGGGCTCATGAAAGCCGTCGAGAAGTACGACCACAGTCGAGGTTTCAAGTTCTCGACCTACGCGACCTGGTGGATCAAGCAGTCCATCTCCCGCGCGGTGGCCGAGGAGAGTCGCAACATCCGCTTGCCCGCCCATGCGATGGAGAACGTGAACCGGGCGATTCGGATGCAGCGCGATCTCGCCCAGAAGTTGCAACGCGAGCCCCGCCTCACCGAGGTCGCCGAGGCCTTGGGTGAATCGGCCGATCGGGTGGCGGACTGGCTCAGTCTGGCCGCCGACACCATGAGCCTCGACCAACCCACTCGTGACGACAGCGACGTCACCTTCGCCGACAACCTGCCGGCCACGAACGCGGCCGATCCGAGCGACAGCATGGAGATCGCCGACATGCGCGAAGCGGTACGGGCCGTGCTGGTCGATCTGCCGGCCCGCGAGCAGGAAGTGATGCGGATGCGTTTCGGTCTCGACGGCAGCGAGGGCGCCACCCTCGAAGAGGTGGGACAGGCGTTCAGCATCACCCGTGAACGGGTGCGCCAGATCGAGGTGCGCACCCTGTTCCGCCTGCGCCACATGGCCGGCGGTCGCGTGTTGCGGGACTTCGTCGAACCCTGATCGTGACCGACCGATAGCCTCACGGCATGGCCGAGGCCCCGACACGGACCTACATCGTTCGCACCTTCGGGTGCCAGATGAACGAACACGACTCCGAGCGCATCGCCGGATTGCTGGAGAACGACGGTTTGCGGGCGGTCGAGAACGAGGACGACGCCGACGTGGTGGTTCTCAACACCTGCTGCATTCGCGAGAACGCCGACAACAAGTTGTACGGCACTCTGGGCACGATGCGACGCTGGAAGAACGAGCGCGAGGGTCGTCAGATCGTGGTGTCGGGTTGCCTGGCCCAGAAGGACCGCGAGATCGTTCGTGATCGCGCGCCCTGGGTGGACGTGGTCCTGGGCACGCACAATGTCCATCGCACCGTCGATCTGTTGAACGATTCGGTCACCGCGGGACCGGTCACCGAGATCCTCGACGAGGCGGTGCTCGACGACCAAGCCCTGTTCCCGTCGGCGTTGCCCGCCAAGCGTTCGACGAGTTACGACGCGTGGGTCACCATCCAGATCGGGTGCGACAATTCGTGCGCCTTTTGCATCGTCCCGAGCGTCCGGGGCGCCGAGATCAGTCGCCCCTACGACGATGTGCTCGAGGAAGTTCGGCGTTTGGTGTCCGAGGGGGTCACCGAGGTCACCTTGCTCGGCCAGAACGTCAACAGCTACGGGCGCGACATCCAACTGGAACGACGCAAGGCCGGACACGACGTGTCCGCGCGTCCACTGTTCGCCGATCTTCTCCGTGACGTCGGCGTCGTTCCGGGAATTCGACGTGTTCGATTCACCAGTCCTCATCCCAAGGACATGCGGGCCGAGACCTTCGCCGCCATGGGCGAGACGCCGACGGTGTGCGAGCACCTTCACTATCCGCTGCAATCCGGAAGTGATCGACTGCTGTCGATCATGCATCGCGGATACACGGCCGAGCGCTACCTGGAACGACTCGCCGAGGCCCGTCGGCACGTGGACGACCTGGCCGTCAGTACCGACATCATCGTGGGTTTTCCCGGTGAGACCGAGGAGGACTTCGTGGGCACCCTCGAGGTGGCCGCGGCCGCCGAGTACGACTACGCGTACACGTTCATCTTCTCGCCCCGCGACGGCACCGAGGCCGCGACCATGGTGGACCGATTCGTCGATCCCGCCGTGGTGGCCGAACGCTTCGCTCGTCTGCGCGTGGTGGTGGAGCGGTCCGCACTGCTGAAGCACGAAGCTCGCGTCGGTCGTGTCGAGGAGGTTCTGATCGAGGGACCATCGAAGAAGAACCCCGGCGTCATTTCCGGGCGAACCAGACAGAACAAACTGGTGCACTTTGCGGCCACCGGTTCCCTTCGCGTCGGTAGTTACGCGAGTGTTCTCGTCACCGGGGCGGCGCCTCATCACCTGCGCGGCGAGTTCCGCGAACTGCTCGCCGAGCCGACGCACCGAACGCGCATCCCGGTCGCGGCACTGTGAGCGTGCGGTGACCGGTTCCCGTTTGGCCATTCTCGGCCCGACGGCCAGCGGGAAGTCGGCGGTGGCCATGGCGGTCGCCGCGTCCGAGGCGGGTCGAAGGCATGGTGTCGAGTTGTTGTCGGTCGACGCGATGCAGGTGTACCGCGGGATGGACATCGGAACAGCCAAGCCCACGGTCGACGAGCGAGCGAGCGTGCCCCATCACCTGATCGACGTGGTCGATGCGTCGGAGTCGTTCACGGTCGCGCGTTTCCAGGCCGAGAGCGAGCGAGCCGTGCGCGACATCGAAAGCCGTGGTGGCACCCCCGTTTTCGTGGGGGGAACGGGGTTGTATCTGCGGGCCGTGGTCGACGAACTGGACATTCCCGGACAATGGCCCGATGTTCGTGCGCGGCTGGAGCGTGAACTCGCGGCGGAGGGTCCCGAGGGGCTTCATCGTCGTCTCGTCGAACGGGATCCCACGGCGGCGTCGAAGATGGAACCCTCGAACGGACGTCGTATCGTGCGCGCCCTCGAGGTGTGCGAGGGGAGTGGCCGACCGTTCTCGTCGTTCGGTCCCGGCGTCGACACCTATCCCGTCAGCACCGTTCGGCAGGTGGCACTGCAGTGGGATCGCGCGGTCCTGGCCGAACGCATCGAACGTCGGGTGCACGACATGATGGATCGGGGATTGGTCGCCGAAGTGGCGGATCTCTTGGCACGGGGGATGTCGCGCACGGCGATGCAGGCCCTCGGCTACAAGGAGATGGTCGATCACCTCGAGGGTCGTGCGTCGCTGGACGAGGCCGTGGCCACCACGATCCGGCGCACGCGGCAGTTCGCCGTGAGGCAGGAGCGCTGGTTCCGTCGCGACCCGCGGGTCGAATGGATGAGGGTGGAAGCCGATCCGGTTACGGAAGTCGCCCCCGCCCTCGTCGCCTCCCTGACCTAAGGTGGAGTCGGTATGCATCGCCGTCTCACCAAGCACCACGGTCTCGGCAACGACTTCCTCGTCGCCGAGATCGAGTCGGGCGAGAGCGCCTCGGCCACCGCGTGGGTCGATCGTGCTCGCACATGGTGCGATCGACGCACGGGCGTGGGCGCCGACGGTTTGCTGTTGCTCGAGCGCAAGTCCCCCACCCGGCTCGGAATGACGTTGTACAACGCCGATGGAAGTCGTGCCGAAATGAGCGGGAACGGCATCCGGTGTCTGGTGCAGGCCGCGCATCACGATGGTCCCGACGGTGTCGAGTATCGGGTCGACACCGATGCCGGTGAGCGACTCGTGACAGTGGTCCGTCGGCTCGACGAGAGCACGCATCTGCTGAGCGTCGACATGGGTTCGGCGTCGGATCTGATCGAACCCCTCGACTGGGCCGCACTGCAGTGCCATCCCGATCGCCCCGTGCGGCACACGTCGCTCGGCAACCCGCACTCGGTCGTCGGGGTGGACGACGTCCGTGCCGTCGATCTGCTGGCCCTCGGGTCGCTCGTGCCCCACGTAAACCTGGAGATCATCGAGCCCGGTCCCGAACCGCACGCCATCACCATGCGGGTGCACGAACGTGGCGCCGGAATCACCATGGCGTGCGGCACCGGGGCGTGTGCCGCCGCCGAAGCCGCGGTTGCGTGGGGTCTGGTGCCGGCGTCCACACCCGAGGTGTTGGTGCACATGGACGGAGGCGATGCTCGGGTCGTGGTGGAACGAGAGAGTCGTCGCATCACCCTGATCGCCGAGGCCACCTTCGTCGCCTCGGTCACGGTTGCGACGTGAGCAACCCGAATTCCCCGTACAACCAGGCGTTGGGCCAGACGCTCATCGAGCGCTCGGTCCGCGAGAAGATCGTCATCGTCGGGGTCACGTTGGACGGACACGACGACGAGGAGACCGAGGCGAGTCTCGACGAATTGGCGTTGTTGATCGACACCGCCGGCGCCGACGTGGCCGGACGGTTGGTACAACGTCGCGACACGCCGGATCACACGTGGTACGTCGGCAAGGGCAAGGCGGAGGAGCTGCGTGATCTGTGCCTGGCGGTCGACGCCGACACGGTGGTGTTCGACAACGAACTCTCGCCCGGTCAGCAGTACAACCTGGAGAAGTTGCTCGGGCGAACCGCGATCGATCGCACGGCCGTGATCCTCGACATCTTCGCCCAGAACGCCCACACCCTGGAGGGCAAGGCCCAAGTGGAACTGGCTCTGTTGCGCTATCGACTTCCTCGTTTGCGTCGCGGCGCGAACGCGAAGCTCTCGCAGCAGCGTGGTGGAGTCGGCTCGCGTTTCGGTAGCGGTGAAACCAAACTCGAGGTCGACCGCCGTCGCATCAAGAATCGCATCTCGCGATTGGAACATGAATTGGTGGAGTTGGGTCACACCCGCGATCTCCAACGCAAGGGACGCTCGCGCAGTGGTCTGGCCAACGTGGTGATCGTCGGGTACACCAACGCCGGGAAGAGCACGCTCCTCAATCGGCTCACCAATGCCGGGGTGTTGGTGGAGGACCGTCTGTTCGCCACGCTCGACCCGACCACGCGCCGACTCTCGTTGCCCGGAGGTGAACCGGTGCTGCTCACGGACACGGTGGGTTTCGTGCGGCGACTTCCGCACGGTTTGGTGGAATCGTTCAAGAGCACGCTCGAAGTGGCCACGCGGGCGGACTACCTGGTTCACGTCGTCGACGGCAGCGGACCCGATCCCGACGGACAAATCGATGCGGTGCGCGAGGTGTTGCGCGAGATCGGCGCCGAGGCCGTTCCCGAATTGCTGGTGTTCAACAAAGCCGACCTCGATCCGCAAGCGGTCGCCGATGCGGTGACGTGGCATCCCGGGTCGGTGGGGATCAGTGCGCACGCAGGAACCGGCATCGACGGATTCCTGCAGACGTTGTCCGACCGGCTTCGCTCGCTCAGCACGGTGGTCGAGCTTCTGGTGCCGTACGAACGTGGCGACGTCCTGGCCGCCATTCATCGAGAGGGCGAGGTGGTGTCCACGACCCACGAGGAAGACGGTGTGCGGGTACGCGCACGTCTGGCCGACGCATCGGCGGGTCGTTTGGTCGAGTTCGTCGTGGGTCGGTGAGCCCGAGCCCGCCTACTATGGGCGGATCATGAATCCCGCCGAAGAACGTCGTGGTTTCGAGCCCCCGCCGTACCCCTACGAGCGCCTCGATTCGTTCAAGCCGTTGGGTTCCGCGTTCGAGGGCGGGCTCGTGGATCTGTCCATCGGCACCCCGTGCGACCCGCCTCCGGCGTCGGTGGTGGCCGCGCTGGCCGCCAGTAACTCCGAACGCGGGTATCCGCCGTCGGTGGGTAACGAGCCCTTGCGCCGGGCGTTCTCGGAGTGGATGAACCGTCGTTTCGCGGTCGACGTTCCGACCTCGGCCATCGCGGCCTGCATCGGCACCAAAGAGTTCGTGGGCACCTTGCCCCAGTGGATGAAGTTGCGTTCGCCGTGGCTCGACACCGTCTTGTACCCGTCGATCGCGTATCCGACCTACGAGATGGGGGCCACGTTGGCCGGCTGTCGTGCGGTCGCGGTTCCCATGAACGCCCGCGGTGGTGTCGACCTCGACGCCATCAGCGACGCCGACGCCGCTCGGGCGTTGTTGTTGTGGGTGAACAGTCCGTCCAATCCCACCGGAGCATTGGACGACCTCGAGGCGGCCGCCACGTGGGGTCGTTCGAAGGGCGTGCCGGTGTTCAGCGACGAGTGCTACGCCGAGTTCACGTGGGCATCGCCGGCCCGATCGATCCTGCAGCACGGATCCGACGGGGTGATCGCGGTGCACTCACTGTCGAAACGCTCGAATCTGGCCGGTCTGCGCGTGGGTGCGTACGCCGGCGATCCCGATCTCGTTCATTACCTCGGCGAGGTGCGCAAGCACGTGGGCATGATGGTGCCCGGCCCGGCCCAAGCCGCCGCCGTGGCGGCGTTGAACGATGACGCTCATGTGTCCGAGCAACGCGATCGTTATCTGGCGCGTCTGCGTCGCATGGCGCAGATCCTGTCGCGATGGTCGGGAACCGACGTTCCACTTCCCGATGGTGGCTTCTATCTGTGGTTCCCCGTCGACGACGCCTGGGCCTTCACGGAGCGATTGGCTCGGGAGGGTGGCGCACTGGTGAGCCCCGGTGATTTGTACGGAGCCGCGGGAGCCGGATTCGTGCGCGTCGCGGTGGTCCAGACCGACGACACCATCGAACGCGTGGCGACTCGACTCGGGGTGCGGTGATGAGAGCGCGGGCCAACGCGCTGTTGTGGTTGCTCGGCATCGGTGTCACCGTGGCGGCGTTCGTGTCGGCCGTTCGTGGGGTGGAACAGAACCAGAACATGGTGGCCGACCTCGTGCGCGTGCCGGCCGGATGTGCCACCACCGTCGACGTGTCCGAGGCGGGAACCTTCTTCGTCTACGTCGAGCGCAAGGGGCGGGTGGCAACGATCGAGGGTTGCGACAACGGGGCGCGCACGTACGAGTCGGAGGTGTCACCCGAGGTGGACGTGGAGGTGCGCGACGGATCCGGCACGGGTGGCGCGATCGACGACGATGACTCGGTGTCGTACAGCACGCCCGAGGGAGTGGGCGAGTCGATTCTTCGCGTCGAGGTGACCGAAGCGGGCACCTTCGTCATCGAGGTGCGATCGAGCGACCCCTCGGCGGTGGTGGCGGTGGGTCCCGACGTCGCCGTGGAGAGGAATCGTTTGGTGCTGATCGCCGTGGCCGGTGTGCTGATCGGACTTCTGATGATGGCGATCGCCCTGATCGGCACCGTGCGTCGCCGTCGGCGCACCGTGAACACGGGTCCGGTGGTCACCTACGGAACGGCGACCGATGAACCGACGTTGACGTGGGCGCCGCCTCGACCGGAGGACCGAGCACCTGAACGGTGATCTGCTGAACGCTGCCCCGTATGGCCGGCGAGTCGGACGGGATCAGAGTCGACGCAGAACCGTGACGACCTTGCCGAAGACGCGGACGTCGTCGGCATCGAACTCCATCGGCGAGAGGCGCTCGTTGGCCGGCTTCAAGACGATGGTGTTACCACGACGACTGAACGTCTTGACGGTGGCCTCGTCGCCGGGGATGCCCGCCACGACGATGTCGCCGTTGTCGGCCGATGCTTGTTGGCGTGCGACCACGTAGTCGCCGTCGAGGATGCCGGCGTCGATCATCGATTCGCCGCGCACGCGCAACATGAACAGTTCGCCGTCACCGGTGAAGTCAGCCGGGAGCGGAAGCAGATCTTCGACGTTCTGTTGCGCCAGCACGTCGGTGCCGGCGGCCACGTCGCCGACGAGGGGCACGTGGTGGACGCGGGCCCGCTCGATCTTGGCGCCACTGTTGCGGTCCCAGCAGACCTTGATGGCGCGGGGCAGATTGGGGTCGCGCTCGAGAAAGCCCAACTTCTGCAGGGTGCTCAGGTGGTTGTGAACGGTGGAGGGCGACGTCAGCCCGACGGCCTCACCGATCTCACGGACCGAGGGCGGAAATCCCCGGGTGGCCATGCTGGATTCGATGCATTCCAGGATGCCCCGCTGACGGGCGGTGAGGGCGGACGAGGTGGGGGAGCTCTTACGGGCGTCGGTCATGGCCTCATCGTACGGGTGTTCGCCCCTCGAGTCAAACACCTGTTCGTAGTATGCCTGCTCACGAGGGCATTTTGGGCCCCGGAGCAGGGAAGGGTTGACACCGAACAGGTGTTCTCCATAGTGTGCCATTAAGCGAACACCTGTTCTTAATGACACCCGTGTTGCGAACATCTGTTTGAAACCGTGCCACACCCCGTTGGCACGGTGAGAACAGGTCGAGAACACGACCGACGCCACAACCGTCGCACAACACCCGAACCACGCCGACCAACCACCACCAACCACCACCGACCGAAAGGACGACTCCCATGGCCCTGGCCCTTGACCCCCGCTACGTGATCGAGATCCACTCCCGTGACATCACCCCCGCCGCGGGTCGTCGCCGGGAGGCCCATGAGGTGTACCTGCGCCGCCGATTGATGGTGGCGCTCATCGGACTCAGTGTCGCGGCCGCCGCCTGCCTCGGCGTCCGTGCCCTGGCGAGCCGTGGGGATGCGACTGCCTCCATCCCCACGGTGACGCCGCTCTCGGTCACCGCATCGAACGCGACCATGATCGATCCTGTGGTGTACGGACAAGGCGCGGGGTTCTACGTGGTGCGCCCCGGCGACACGTTGTGGTCCATCGCCTCGTCGCTCACCGACGGTGACATCGGCTCGTTCGTGAACGAACTGGTCGACGTCAACGGTGGTGCATCGATCGCCGTCGGCCAACGTTTGGTGATCCCCGAAGGCTGATTCACCGGTCACGTCACACGTATTTGTTCGCGTGTTCGACGGACGCGAGCCCGCCATGACGGGTACTCTGAACGACATGCGTTGCGTGATCTGCCGCCACGAGGACACCAAAGTGGTGGATTCGCGCGTGGCCGAGGAAGGGGCCGCCATCCGCCGCCGGCGCGAATGTCCCGCCTGCAACCATCGTTTCACCACGTTCGAGCGGGTGGACGAGGTGCCGTTGATGGTCGCCAAAACCAACGGTGGACGCGAACCGTTCGATCGGGTGAAGGTGACCTCCGGAGTACGCGCGGCCAGTAAGGGTCGCCCCATCGACGAGGATGCCATCAATGCGTTGGCCGACTCGGTCGAGGACGAACTGCGCCAGATCGGGGGCGACATTCCCTCCACTCGCATCGGGTTGGCGGTCCTGGATCGATTGCGGGCCCTCGACGAGGTGGCCTACATGCGTTTCGCCAGCGTCTACAAGAACTTCGATGCCGCCGAGGACTTCCAGCGTGAGGCGGCGTTGCTCGACAAGTCGCCCGTGGTCTGACCCGGCCGGGGCGACCTAAAGTCGGGTCGTGAACGACACCACCGATTCCGACCGCACCCGAACCGCGTATCGCACGTGTCCCCTCTGCGAAGCCGGATGTGGTCTCGAGATCACCGTCACGATCACCGATCGTGGCGAATCCGTCGGTCGCATTCGCGGCGACATGGATGACGTGTTCTCGCACGGGTTCATCTGCCCGAAGGGGTCGGCGCTCAAGCAGCTCCATGAGGATCCGGATCGTCTCCGCAAACCGCTCGTGAAGCGCAACGGCGTGCACGTCGAGGTGGAGTGGGACGAGGCCTGGGCCGAAGTGGCCGGTCGACTGCAGGACGTGATCGAACGTCGCGGACGAGAAGCGGTGGCGGTCTACTTGGGCAATCCGAGCGCGCACTCGTTGTCGGCGATGCTGTACAACCGCTCGATGTTGATCGGCCTGGGCACCCACAACCGGTACAGCGCATCGACGGTGGACCAGTTGCCCAAGCAAGTGGCCAGTGGATACATGTTCGGAACCGGAGCCAGCGTGACGGTTCCGGATCTGGATCGCACGGATTACCTGTTGATGCTGGGGGCCAACCCGTACGCGTCCAACGGAAGTCTGTGCACCGCCCCGGACTTCCCGGGACGTCTGCAGGCCATTCGTTCGCGCGGAGGAAAGGTGGTGGTGGCCGACCCCCGTCGGACCAAGACCGCCGAGGAGTCCGATGAATGGTTGGCCATTCGTCCCGGTTCCGATGCCCTGTTCCTGATGGCGATCGTGAACGTTCTGTTCGCCGACGGGCTGGTGCGAGTTCCTGCTCGCCTGGCGTCGTTGGTCGCCGGTATCGACGAGATGAGATCGGCCAGTGAGGAATTCTCGCCCGAGGCCGTGTCGGCCGCCACCGGAATCGATGCCGAGGTCATCCGCCGCATTGCCCACGAGCTGGCCGCCGCGCCGTCGGCCGCGGTGTACGGACGCATCGGCACGACCACCACCGAATTCGGCACCACCGCCAGTTGGTTGATCGACGTAGTGAACACGCTCACGGGCAATCTCGATCGCCCCGGTGGTGTGATGTTCACCAAGCCCGCGCTCGGTAGTCCCACCACCAAGGGGGCCGGAGGCAAGGGCTCGGGCTTTCGCATCGGACGTGGGGGCGGACGGACGAAGGTGTCGGGCTACCCCGAGGTGATGGGGGAGTACCCGGTGGCGGCGTTGGCCGAGGAGATCACCGACGCGGGCGATGATTCCATTCGAGCCTTGATCACCGTGGCCGGCAACCCGGTGTTGTCGACACCCCACTCGACGCAGTTGGACGCGGCGTTGGACGAGTTGGAGTTGATGATCAGCGTCGACATCTATCTGAACGAGACCACGCGTCACGCCGACGTGATTCTTCCTCCACCGTCGCAGTTGCAGCGCGATCACTACGACGTGTTCTTGTTGCAATACGCGGTGCGCAACGTGGCGAACTACAGCGAACCGGTGCTCGCTCGCGACGAGGGCCAGCCCGACGAGTGGGAGATCCTGGCCAAACTCGGATTGATCGCCGCGGGTCTCGGTCCCGACGCTGATGCGGCGGTCGCCGACGACCAAGGGATCGAGAGTCTCGTTCGTTCCGCGGTGTCGGACGCGTCCTCTCCCGTTCACGGTCGTGACGCGAACGAGATCCGAGCGGCTCTCGACGCGTCGGGCCGACGCGGGCCCGCGCGCATGTTGGATCTGATGCTGCAAACCGGCCCGTATGGCGCGGCCTTCGGAGCGAATCCGGGTGGAGCGAGTCTCGATCTGTTGCTCGCGAATCCGCACGGTGTCGACTTCGGCGCCTTGGGGGAGCGATTGCCCGAGGCGTTGCGCACGCGAACGGGCAAGGTGGAGTTGGCCCCCGAACCTTTGGTCGCCGACGTCGCGCGTTTGCGTGATGCGATCGACGGATTGACTTCTCGCTCGATGGTGTTGGTCGGACGTCGACATCTGAAGTCGAACAATTCGTGGATGCACAACATCGGCGTCTTGATGAAGGGCTCGATGGATTGTTCGTTGCAGATGCACCCGACGGACGCCGAACGACTCGGTCTCGAGAATGATGCACTTGCAACAATCTCGTCGCGCGTCGGAAGCGTGATCGCGCCGGTCGAAATCACGACCGACATTCGTCCCGGGGTGGTGAGCCTGCCCCACGGCTGGGGTCACTCGTCCCCGGGCATCAAGATGGCGGTGGCCGCGGGCCGAGCGGGGGTGAATTCGAACATCCTCAGCGATGATCGGGCCCTGGATCCGCTCTCGGGCACCTCGGTGCTGAACGGCATCCCGGTCGACATCGCCCCTGCTCAGTGACCACAGGGTGGCCGCGAGGGCGAATCGAGGGTTTCCCACAGGCTTCTGCACACCCCATCAACAGGGTTTTCCCCTGCTAAAGGCCACAAATTCACAGGGTTATCCTCTCGTTCTCCACAGAGTGCCTGCTTTACAGTGACGCCCAAGTCGGAGGCGGTACGGCGGTGTGGCGAGTGGCTCGCAGAGCGTGTGTGCGGGGCAACTTGGGAACCTCACAGATCCTGAACCTGCGCGGTCGTACCGCCTCTACTGCTCGTCAGGGCCGGTTTCGACCCCTGCTAGCAGGGGTGACGCGACAATCGTTGACAAGCACGTAACTACACTGCTGTAATCTCACTACAACTTGTGGTGGAAAGAGCGGTGGGGGACCGTAGACACCACATGTTGTGCTCATAGCAGACCATCCGGCCCGCTCCGGCGACCCCTTCGAGGGGGTCACCGGCACGGGTCGGAACCATCTTCACGACACTTTTTCGTTACCCAGTCGCAATCCATCGTTCAGAGAATCAGGAGAATCCCATGTCACTCGCACCGGACCGCCTCGCCATTGGCATCCGCCGTCACTTCACCGCCCCCGGTGTGCATCCCTACGACCAGGTGGTCTGGGAGAAGCGTGACGCCCGCATCTCCAACTGGAAGGACGGATCGGTCGCCTTCGAACAGCTGGGCGTGGAGTTCCCCGTCACCTGGTCGCTGAACGCCACCAACATCGTGGCCCAGAAGTACTTCCGCGGTACCCCGGGCACCGACGAGCGCGAGTCCTCCTTGCGCCAGGTGATCGACCGCGTGGCCGACACCATCACCACGTGGGGTCGCGAGGGTGGCTACTTCGTGGACGACGCCGAGGCCGACAACTTCCGTGACGAGCTGAAGTTCATCCTCGTCACCCAGCGCGCGGCGTTCAACAGCCCGGTGTGGTTCAACATCGGCGTCAAGGGCGTGCCCCAGCAGGCCAGCGCCTGCTTCATCCTCGCCGTCGAGGACAAGATGGACGCCATCTTGAATTGGTACCGCGAGGAAGGCGTGATCTTCAAGGGTGGTTCGGGTTCGGGCATCAACTTGTCCAAGATCCGCTCCAGCGCCGAACTGTTGCAGGGCGGCGGAACGGCATCGGGTCCGGTGTCGTTCATGCGTGGCGCCGACGCCTCGGCCGGCACCATCAAGTCGGGCGGCAAGACCCGTCGTGCCGCCAAGATGGTCATCCTCAACGTCGATCACCCCGACATCGAAGAGTTCATCTGGTGCAAGGCCAAGGAAGAGCGCAAGGCGCGCGTGTTGCGCGACAACGGCTTCGACATGGACCTCGACGGCGCCGACGCCTTCAGCATCCAGTACCAGAACGCCAACAACTCGGTGCGCGTCACCGACGACTTCATGCAAGCCGTCAAGGACGACACCGACTGGTCGTTCCGCGCCGTCACCACCGGCGAGCCCGTGCGCACCGTGCGCGCCCGTGACTTGTGGCGTCAGATCGCCACCGCTTCGTGGGAATGTGCCGACCCCGGTCTGCAGTTCGACACCACCATCAACAAGTGGCACACCGCGCACGCGACGGGTCGCATCAACGGCTCGAACCCGTGCTCGGAGTACATGCACATCGACAACTCGGCGTGCAACCTGGCCTCCATCAACCTGCTCAAGTACCTCGACGAGGAAGGCAACTTCGACCTCGACGCGTACAAGCACACCATCGAGACCATGTTCACCGCCCAGGAGATCCTGGTGGGTCGCGCGGACTACCCGACCGAGAAGATCGGTGAGAACAGCCGCAAGTTCCGCCAGCTCGGCCTGGGCTACGCGAACCTGGGTGCGTTGTTGATGGCGCTCGGTCTGCCCTACGACTCGCTCGAGGGTCGCGCGTGGGCCGCCGCGCTCACCAGCCTCATGACCGGCCACGCCTACGCCACCAGCGCCCGTACCGCCAGCCGCATGGGACCCTTCGCCGGCTTCGCCGAGAACGAGCGCCACATGCTCAACGTGCTGCGCATGCACCGTGACGCCAGCTACGAGATCGCCGACGAGACCATCGTGCCGGCGGCTCTGTTGCGCGCCGGTCAGGAATCGTGGGAGTCGGCCGTGCGCGACGGTGAGGAGTACGGCGTGCGCAACGCGCAGGCCACCGTGCTCGCGCCGACCGGCACCATCGGCCTCATGATGGACTGCGACACCACCGGCATCGAGCCCGACCTCGGTCTGGTCAAGATGAAGAAACTCGTCGGTGGCGGCAACATGGTGATCGTCAACGAGACCATCCCGCGCGCCTTGCGCAAGGTGGGTTACAACCCCCAGCAGGTGGACGACATCATCGCCTACATCGACACCGAGAAGTCCATCCTGGGTGCCCCGCACCTGAAGGCCGAGCACGTGGCGATCTTCGCCTGCTCCATGGGTGACAACACCATCCACTACGAGGGTCACGTGCGCATGATGGGTGCGGTGCAGCCGTTCATCTCGGGCGCCATCTCCAAGACGGTGAACATGCCCGAGGAGGCCAGCATCGAGGACATCGAGGCCCTGCACATGCTGTCGTGGGAACTCGGCTTGAAGGCCGTGGCCATCTACCGCGACAACTGCAAGGTGGGTCAGCCACTCTCGACGGCCAAGAAGGACGACGACAAGGCGGACGCCCCGGCGGCCACCGCGTCGGCCGTGGTCGAAAAGATCGTCGAGAAGGTCGTCACCAAGCCGGTGCGTCAGAAGTTGCCCCGCAGTCGCCGTGGTCGCACGTTCGAGTTCCGCGTGGCCGATTGCAAGGGCTTCGCCACCATCGGCGAGTACGAGGACGGTCGTCCCGGTGAGGTGTTCCTCACCGTGTCGAAGCAGGGTTCCACCCTCTCGGGCATCATGGACGCGTTCGCCAAGAGCATCAGCTACGGCCTGCAGTACGGCGTGCCCATGCGGGCCTTCGTCGAGGCCTTCGTGAACATGCGCTTCGAGCCCGCCGGCATGACCGACGATCCGGACATCCGTTTCGCGGCGTCCATCATGGATTACCTGTTCCGTCGTCTCGCCCTCGAGTACATGACCTACGAAGAGCGCGAGGAACTGGGCATCTTCTCCATCGACGAGCGTCTGCAGCCCACACTGCCCGGCGTCGAGGAGTCGGGCATCCAGTCGGTGCAGGGCACCGAAGTGGCCGCCGATCCCAAGAGCATCCCGTCGGTGGAAGAGTTGGTCACCCAGATGGAACTGGGCATCGCGCCCACGGCTCCGGTGAGCGACATCTCGGCCGAGATGAAGCGCCCGGGTCAGAAGCACAGCGATGCGCCGATGTGCATGCAGTGTGGTGTGCAGATGAACCGCGCCGGTTCCTGCCACGCCTGCCCGTCGTGCGGCAGCACCTCCGGCTGCAGCTGACGCGTCACACGCAACCTCATCGCGATCCCGGTCGCGGGAGTGCCCACAAACGGTACTCTCGCGACCGGGATCGCGTGCTTTTCAGAGTGGCGTGTTGAGGGCCTCGGTGCGGGCCAACTCGTACGCGGCCATGGCACGGTCCTTGTCGAACAGGTGATGGGGCAACGTCGCCGCGCGTGAGGTGACGATCGACGGCGCGAACAAGATGGTGCGTCCGCCCGTGGTGGCTTCCCACTCGGCGATCTCCTCGTGCGTGTTGCGTTCCACGATGTCGTTGAACGGGCCGAACATGGCCCCGGCCAAAGGAGCGATCACGACGAGCACGTCGGCGTGCGCCGCCAGATCGACGCTGACACCCGAACGCACGCCGCCGTCCACGTACAAGGTGCCCTTGATGCGTTGTGGTGCCAACAAGCCGGGCACCGCCGACGACGCGGCCACCATCTGATGAACGGGAGTGGACGCGCCGAACAGTTCCACCCGCTTGAAACGCGGCAACGAGCACGCCACCGCGGTGATGTTGGGTACGTTGTCGGCCCCGAAGACGCGGCGGGCGGATCGCGCCAACACGCCGGCGCGCGGGTTGGGGAAGCGCGGAACCTCGAGTGCGGCCAGGGCTTGGTAGTCCACGCCGAGTGCGGTGGCCGCCGCTGCCCACGATCCGGCCGACGTCCCGATCATGGGGGCCGTCGACAGATCGATGCCCCGCGCGCGCAGGGTGTCCAGGATGCCGAGGGCGTATCCGATGCCGAACAGTCCGCCACCTCCGAAGGCGCCGGCGATGGGCGCGCGTTCGACCGAGGGCATGGGGTCGAGGCTAACGAACGTCCTCTAGGGTTCGGGCATGACCGAGCTGGTGACCACCGAACGCATCGACCACATCATGGTGATCCGCATGTGTCGCGAGAACAAACGCAACTCCTTCGATCGCGCGCTGGCCGACGCCCTCGACGCGGCTCTGAACGAACTCGACGACGACGTCGACCTGTGGGTGGGCGTGCTCACCGGCACCCCGTTGGTGTTCTCCGCGGGCAGCGACCTCACCTCGCGGGGCGACTACGACACCGAGCGCGGCGGCGAGTACGGACTCATCCGTCGTCGTCGGCGCAAACCCTTGATCGCCGCCATCGAAGGCTTCGCTCTGGGCGGCGGGCTGGAACTGGCGATGGCCTGCGACATGGTGGTGGCCGCCGAGAACGCGCGTTTGGGTCTGCCCGAGGTGCGTCGTGGATTGGTGCCCACGTCGGCCGGCCTGTTCCGGGCGCCCTCGTCGTTGCCCGTGAACGTGGCCCGCGAACTGATCCTCACCGGTGAGCCGATGTCGGCGCGACGCGGGTACGAGGTCGGGTTCGTGAACGTGGTGACCGAGGCGGGTGGCGCGTTGGACGCGGCGGTCGAACTGGCGCGCAAGGTGTGTCTGAACGGCCCGGTGGCGGTCCAGGCGTGCGTGCGCGAGATCAACGACGCGTTGAACGCCGACGATGAGGCCGGTTGGCTTGCCACGGCGCGGGCCAAGGAGGCCATCGGCGCCAGTGAGGATCTGCACGAGGGTTTGCGCGCGTTCTTCGAGAAGCGCGAACCCAAGTGGATCGGTCGTTAGATCGCCGGCTCCAGCAAGACGAGGGGGATCTCGCGCGACGTGCGATTCTGGTAGCCCGCGTAGCCGGTGTAGGTCTCGGTGATACGCGGCCACATACTGGCGCGCTCGTCGGTGGAGGCCACGCGCGCGGTGCGCACCGAACGCGTTCCGCGAATGTCGACCTCCACGCGCGGCTCGGCGAGAAGGTTCAGGTACCAAGCCGGGTGATCGTCGTCGCCCCCCTTGGACGCCACGATCACCCAGGTGTCGCCGATCTGCAGGGGAGAGGTGAGCATCACCTCGCGCTTCACGCCGGATTTACGGCCCACCGTGGTGAGCTTCAACACGGGCATGTTGCCGGCGTTCCACCCGATGCGTCCGAACGACACGGTGAGCAACGTCTTGTGGATGGCGTTCATGGACTTCAGGGCGAAACGACTGGGCATGCCCGCGACGGTAGCGGACTCACCAGTCGCCGCGACGCCCTGCTTTCTTGTCGCCGTGTTTCTTCTTGCTGGCGATGCGACGCTCGACAGCGCCTCGGCTGGGTTTCGTGGCCCGTCGCGGTGCCGGTGGTGGTGTCGCCGCCTCGTCGACGATGTCGACCAGTCGTTCCACGCACGTCTGGCGATTGCGCCATTGACTGCGACTCTCCTGGCAGGTGATCACGATCGATTCACCCAGACGTTCTCGCACCCGGGCCACCTTGGTGGGTGACCCCCGAAGTTCGGAGGTGGGAACGGTCAGCGTGGCCTTCGATGCGGTCTTGTTCACGTGCTGGCCACCGGCGCCGGCGGCGCGGGCGAACGTCCACTGCAGGCAATCGTCGGGAATCTCGACTCCGCGGGACGTGCGCACGCCGTCAGTCTCCCCGATCCGGGTCGGCCAGGGTGCCGAAAACCGGCACTTTCGCGACCCAGAACGCCGGGGTCAGTTACGGGGGACCTTGATCCAGGGGAGGTCCTTGTCGACGCGCGGCTCGCCGGGCAGACCCAGCACCTGTTCGCCGAGAATGTTGCGCATGATCTCGCTGGTGCCACCCTCGATGGAGTTGGCGCGTGAACGCAGGAACGAGTGCCGGACACCACCCTCGGAACCATCGACGCTGAGGTTGTCGGGGCGACGGAACGTGAAGTCGTAATCGATCATCCCGTTGGCGCCCATCAACTCGACGGAGAATTCGGTGACCTTCTTGTTGAACTCGGCCAACATCAACTTGGCGATGGAGCCCTCGGGGCCGGGGTTGCCGGCCTTGGCTGCCTGGGCGGCGCGCATGTTCGTGAGGCGCAGCACCTCGCTCTTGCACCACAGGCGCATCAACTGATCCAGGTGCGCGCGGTCGCGCTGGTCCGCGGGACGCTCCTTCCAGATACGCACGGCCTCGTCGATGGGACCGCGACGCTTGGCGTTGCCACCGCCGCCGCCACCGATGGCGGTGCGTTCGTTCATGAGCGTGGTGAGCGCCACGCGCCAGCCCTCGCCGATCTCTCCGATGCGCTGCGAGTCCGGGACGCGCGCGTCGGTCATGTAGACCTCGTTGAATTCGGCTTCGCCGGTGATCTGACGCAACGGACGCACCTCGACTCCGGCCGAGTGCATGTCGATGGCGAAGTAGGTCATGCCCTTGTGCTTGGGCTGATCGGGGTCGGTGCGGGTGACGAGCATGCCCCAGTCACCGAGGTGCGCCAAGGTGTTCCACACCTTCTGGCCGTTCACGACCCATTCGTCGCCGTCGCGCACGGCGCGGGTGCCCAGACCCGCGAAGTCCGAACCGGCGCCCGGCTCGCTGAACAGCTGGCACCACTTCTCCTCGCCGGTGAACATCGGGCGCAGGAAGCGCTTCTTCACGTCCTCGCTGCCGTGGGTGACGATGGTGGGGCCGGCCAACGCCATGAAGAACGTGGATGGGTCCTGCGCTTCGGCGCCGGCCTTGCGCAGACGCTCCTCGACGAGACGATTCAGCTCGGGCCGCAGTCCCAGACCGCCGTGGCCCACGGGAAAGTGCACCCAGGCCAGTCCGGCGTCGAAGCGCGCGCCGCGGAACGCGATGTTGTCCATCTTGGTCGGATCGTTGGTGGCCAAGAAGGCATCGAGGGCGGCCTCCACGGTGGCGCGGGCGGAATCGGTGATGGTGGCGGTGCTCATGACCGAAGTCTCCCAGTCGGGAGGCCGAGTTGGCAAAGCCGAGCGCACGGTTCGCCCCGGTTCCGTCGTTCTCGGTAGCAAAGGAGAAATCATGGGACTGTTCGGTGCGTACCTGGCCTATCGACACGGCAAGAAGAAGGCCGAGCGTCGGGCCGAATTGGAGGAGATCCGCGAGGAACGCCGGCGCCGTCGCGCGGGCATTCCGGCCGCCGACGACATCTGCGACGATTGCGGATACGCCTTCGCCAAGCACAGCGACGACGACCCGCCCTTGTGCCCGAACTACTGATTCGTCAGTTGTCGGTGAAGCGCAACGCCCCGCGCGCGTGCACGCGGGTCATGAAATCGGGCAGATAGGCGTCGGTCGGGTTCTCGCGAACCATCTCGTCCAGGATCACGGCGTCGTCGCCCACCAGGATGCGCCAGTCGCCGCGCTTCACGGCGTCGAGGATGATGGTGGTGGCCCGAGCCGCCGACGTGGGCGCCTGATCGCGGAACGCTTCGCCTTGGGCCTGAATACCCACGCGCAGGTCCTCGTCGCTGGCGCCGCTGACGTCGAGGCCGGCTCGCGACAAACGCTCGCGCACCTGGGCCACCTGCTCGGCGGTCATCTCCTTGGGGTCGGCGCCCAGGAGTTTGCGCGAGTTGATGGCGATGGAGGTTCCGATGTGACCGGGCATCACCACCGACGCGCGCAGGTGCGGCGCGTTGATGCGGAAGTCGGTGATGAGCGCCTCGGTGAAGCCCTTCACGGCGAACTTCGCCGCGCTGTACGCGGTGTGCGGGATGCCCGGCCCGAGTGAGGCCCAGAACCCGTTCACCGAGCTGGTGTTCACCACGTGGCCCACGGGTGCGTCGAGTAGCAGTTGCAGAAACGCCCGGGTGTTGAAGTAGACGCCGTACCAGCAGACACCGAACGTCTTCTCCCATTCCTCGCGACCGTCGAGAACGATGCTCCCGCCACCACCGATTCCCGCGTTGTTGAAGAGCAGGTTCACGTGCGGGCGCCAGGCGGACACGCGATCCCGGAAGGCCAACACCTGGGACTCGATCGAGACGTCGGCGATGAACGGAAGGATCTCGCCGGCGTTGCCGTCAGCGGCGCAGATGGCCACTGTCTCGTCGAGGTTCTCGGCGATCACGTCGCAGGTCGCCACGTCGCAGCCGTCGGCGGTCAGTTGACGCACCAGTTCGCGCCCCATGCCCGTGCCACCGCCGGTGACGACGGCCACGCGGCCCGCGAATCCGTCCTCGAATCGATCCCCCATGATGTCCCCCTCGTGCTCGGACACGCGCCGAACACGAGGGAAACGGTAACCGATGGGAACCGACGGATCAGTACGGGTTGTTCGGATCGAAGCGCGAGCGACGACCCTTGTTGATCTGGCGGCTGGCCGAACTCATGCCCTTCATCGTCATCTCGTCGGCGTGCTCGATGTCGGCGGCGAATCGCATCAGTTCGCGAACTTCGTCCGGATCGGCGCCGACTCCGATGAGCTTGTCGGCGGCGCGGTGAGCCAGACGACGGGCTTCGTCGAACCGACGACGACGGGCGGCCTCGATCGCACGACGACGGTCGTCGGCGGCCTCGAGGCGCACGATGTGCTCGACCACCCCCGCGTCGGGGGCGGGTAGCGATTCGCCCTCGTCCACGCTGTTCACGCTGACGGGGATGATCAGTTCGTGGAGCGAGACCGTGCCCACGGTCGAAGCCCATCGCACCACCAGTTCGGCGACCAGCACCTCGTCGGTGGTGCTCACCGGACGCAACGCGAAGCGCAACGCCAGTCGACGAACCTCGTCGCCGTACGCGTCGCCGATGTTGATGACGCGGGCGGCCTCGTTGCCGGGAACCGGTGAGGAGTCGAATTCGTTGAGACACTCGAAGGCCGCCGTGGCCACGGTGGGACGAACCTCGACCGAGAGGTTCTGGGCCACGACCGAGGCGAGACCGGCGAATTCGGCCGTGAACACGTTCAGTGCCTGATCGGGGCCGGCACACCAGTAGTCGTTGCCGCGACCGGCGTCGGCCAGGGCGGCGATGAGGGTTTCGTCGTGGCCGTCGGCGAATCCGATGAGCGACGTGGTGACGCCGTGATCGGTGGCGCCACGCACCATCGTGCACAACGCATCGGGCTCGGTGACGCCCGCGTTGGCGTGACCGTCGGTGAGCACCACCACGCGTGCCACCGAATCGGGACGTTTCGCCGCGGTCAGAATCTCCACTCCCTTCAACCAACCAGCGGAGAGGTTGGTGGAGCCACCACTGTGAATCGCGCGGATGCGACCGGCGACGGTGGTGACGTCGTGGTGGTCGAGGGGCAGCACGACGTCGACCGAGGTGTCGAAGGTGACCACCGCGATGCGGTCGTTGGCGCCGGCCACGCGCAGCAGTTCGAGAACCGCTTTGCGCACCGAGTCGAGGGGGCGACCCTCCATCGAACCTGATCGGTCGATGACGAGGGCGATGTCGAGCGGTGGGCGTTCGAGGGTCGGCGCCGGGGGAGCGGTCAGCTCCAAGAGGGCGTGGATGCGCTCGTCGCGACGGGCGACGATCATCGAATGGTCCAGTCTGAGGGTGGGCTTCATGGTCTCTCCTTGAGGTTCGCCCCGAGGGGCTCAAGAAAGGGAACGCCCGATTCGGGGCCAAGTGTGCGTCACCCCAGTTGAGAGGGTGAATCTCCGCGAGATTCTCAAGGCCCGTCACGGTGACTCCGATACCTGTGCCCGTGATGAGCCAGTCGATCCTGACCCCCCCGAACGGCGGTGTGCGCCGCCCGCGCCGCGCCACCCGTTTCGCTCCGTTCGTCGTCCTCGTCGGCCTCGTGGTGTACGCGGTGATGATGTTCGCGATGTTGACCGCACCGGCGTCGGCCAAGGCCAGCGCGTCGCCGACCGGAATCCGACCCGCCAACATCGACACCTCCGACTCCACGCCGTGGGTGACGCCCTCGATTCCCGCCAAGTGCACGGACGCTCAGATCGCCAGCGGCGACGTGGTGACGTGCGTGGTGTCGAAGTATTCCGAGCCGGCCGAACGCGGTTGGGGCACTCCGCCGTTTCCGTACAACGCCGATGGCTCCGCGAATTCCGGTTGGAAGTGGCTCGGATGGTCGTACACCGGATCCGAGGCGTTGCGCACGTGGGAACAGAACCTCTGGAAGAACGCCGGCAAGGTCGGGACCATCAAGTCCGGTGCGGTGCAGGCCCCTCCGGGGGCCCTCGTGCTTTTCGAGGGATTCCTCGCCGAGATCCAGTCCAAGGGGTACAAGGTTCGCGACGTCATCGGATACAACTTCCGCTGCACGTCCAACACGCGCAAGGACTGCACGGGCCTCGACGCCAAGTCGTTGTCCAACCACGCATGGGGTCTGGCGATCGACATCAACGTGAGCGCGAACCCCGAGATTCGCTACGTACCGTCGGCTGAGAACGGCGCCACCACGGCGTGCGCCGTGCCGATGCGCACCGACATGCCCAAGTGGGTCGTGGACACCGCACAGAAGTGGGGTTTGTTGTGGGGTGGGTACGGCTGGAACGGTGGTTGCCAAACACCGAGTGCGCAGAAGTCGAACATCCTGCGCGACCCGATGCACTTCGAGTTCCGAGGAACCCCCGACGAGGCCGTGGCCATCGCGCGATTCAACGGCGCGACCGTGACCCGTTATTGCAGCAATCAGGTGGAGGGAACGACGACGGTTCGCACTTGCGCCTGGTCCGATCGCCCGCAGGCTGGCTGGCGCACCCCGATCGTGCTCCAGGCGCCGGCCGGTGCCACCGCGGCGTTGGTGAACATCACCCTCACCGGCGCGAACACCGACGCGTTCGTGACCGCGGAACGGTGCGACGTCCCCATCTCGGGTGAACGGGCCTGGTCCAACGGCAACGTGGGTAAGGGTGGAACCGTGGCCAACCTGGCGGTCGTTCCGCTCGACTCCCTCGGGCGTTTCTGCCTCTACAACTCGCACTCGATGCACGTCATCATTGATGCGCAGGGATTCTTCCTCCCGTCGGCAGTGGCGGGACCGACCTCGGGTCGCTTCACGCTCGTGACCCCCACGCGAGTGCTCGACACGCGCAAGGGCGATCGCTGCGACGCGGCCGGAGCGTGTCGCCTCGGCGGTCGAGCCACCACGGCGTCGTTGAACGGAGTCCCGGTGCCACAGGCACCGGCCGGCTCGACGTCGCTGCTCGCGAACGTGACCGTCACCGACACGGCGAGTGGCGGTGGATTCCTCACCGCGGATTCCTGCGAATCGCTCACCGCACGTGGACAAACCTCCTCGAACCTGAACTTCGGTTCCAACGACATCGTGTCGAATTTGGCCATCGTCACCGTGGGCAACGTCGGTGCCACGCGCGGATTCTGCACCGCGACCTCCGCTGAGTTGCACCAGATCGTCGACGTGCAGGGAGCATTCTTGCCCGCCGGCCAGTGGGGGCTCACCTTGACGCCCCAGACCCGACTCGTGGACACCCGCAAGTGCTACGTCGATGGTTGTGGCGTGCGCCGTCCGGTCGGGGGAATCCTGCGCCTCACGGCTCCGGCCGGCGCATCGGCGGTGTTGGTGAACATCACCCTCACCGACAGCGTGGCGTCGGGTTACGTGCAGGCCGACAAGTGCTCGGCATTGTCTCCGAGCACCGAGACCGCTTCGAACGCCAACGTCGTGCCCGGTCGCACGGCGGCGAATCTCGCGGTGGTGCCGGTGGACGCCGATGGTTCGTTCTGCTTGTACACCTCGGCGGCCACCCACATGATCGTCGACGTCCAGGGCACGTTCTCGCCGACCGGTGATCTACGGTTCGTCTCGATGAGTGCCGAACGCCGTTTCGACTCCCGACACAATGCCGGCTGACCGGTCCGCCTCCGACTCGCGCACGATGCGGGTGATGACGTGGAATCTTTGGTACGAGTTCGGGCCCTTCGAACGTCGCCGTGAGGCCATTCGTCGGGTGATCGCTCGTGAGAACCCCGACATCGTGTGCCTGCAAGAGGTTTTCGGCGTGCGAAACGGCACCGAGGTGCGCACTTTCGCCCACGATCTCGCGCGCGATCTGGGTATGCATTGCTTCGTCTCCGACGGTCCGTGGTTCCCGCGTCGTTCGTCCGCCAACGAAGGCGAGGAGACGGCCATGGGCAACGCGATCCTTTCCCGTTGGCCCATCGAATCCCACGGACAGGTGACTCTTCCGGGCAAGGATTCCGACGCCGGCTATCGCAAAGCCGTGTTCGCACGCGTGACCACTCCGTGGGGTGCGTGGCCGTTCGTGTGCACGCATCTGAATCATCGCTTCGACGAGTCAGCGGTTCGCGTGCGCCAAGTCGACGCGTTGGCGGACCTGATTCGGGATCTTCGGGGAAACTCCGAATCGGATCCACCGGTCATCCTCGGTGGCGATTTCAACGCGGTGCCCGACAGCGACGAGATCCGACGGCTCACCGGCCGTACGGAGCCCCGTCACACGAATCTGGTGTTGTCGGACGTGTGGGAACAATGTGGAGAGGGCGACGGGCTCACCTGGCGCGCCGACAACGAATACCAGGCCGATGCCAACTGGCCGAATCGCCGTCTGGATTATCTGTTCGTGTCGTGGCCCCGTCCCAAGCCGATGGGACACCCGCGTCGAGCGTGGTTGACCGGGGTCGAGTCCGAGAACATCGACGGTCGACGGGTGCAGCCCAGTGATCACGCCGCGGTGGTGGCCGACTTCCGCACGGGCTGACGACTGCCGACCCACGGGAGCGGGGCGACTAGTTTTGCCTCGGCATGGCGACGTTGCGATTCAGTTTCGGCACGATGGGCTCGGGAAAGAGCACCCTCGCTTTGCAGATCCATCACAATCTGGCGGTTCGCGATCGCAACGGATTGTTGCTCACCAAACTGGATCGTGACGGAACCCAGGTCACCAGTCGACTGGGGGTCTCGGCTCCGGCCGTGGAGGTGTCGGCCGACCTCGACCTGTTCGAGTTGGCACGATCCCGGACACCCTTGGACTTCGTGGTGTGCGACGAGGTGCAGTTCTACTCGGTCGACCAATGCGACCAGCTGGCACGCATCGTGGACGAACTCGGGGTGGATGTCTACGCGTTCGGGCTGATCACCGATTTCCGGGGCTTGTTGTTCGATGGCACGCGACGCATGCTGGAGGTGGCCGACGAGCGTGTGGAGATGCAGGTGGAGGCGCGCTGCTGGTGCGGTTCGCGCGCGACGCACAACGCCCGCGTGGTGAACGGCATCGTGGTGTACGAGGGAGAAACGGTGGTCGTCGGTGACACCGGTGACGCCCCCGAGCCGATGTTCGGCGACGTCGTGCGGTATGAACTGCTGTGTCGTCGCCACTATCTGGCCGGCGAGATGGTCTGAACGTGAACGCTCAGTTCCAAGCGCACGGCATGCGCTTGATGCCGTTGATGAACGAACTCTGCAGGTAGGCCGGTTCGCCGGTGATGCGCATGTTGGGCAGGCGACGACGAATCTCGTCGAACATCACCTGGATCTCCCGGCGCGCCAGATTGGCTCCGAGGCAGAAGTGCGGACCACCGGCGCCGAAGCCCACCTGGGCCGGAGCCACCGCGCGCGTCACGTCGAACAAGTGCGGGTTCGCGAACACTCGCTCGTCGCGGTTGCCCGAGGCGTAGAACATGACCACCTTGTCGCCCGCCTTCAGTTCCTGGCCCGAGAGCACGGTGTCCTCGGTGACCGTACGACGGAAGTGGATGACCGGCGTGGCGTAACGCACGATCTCCTCCACGGCGGTACGGGTGTGGGTGTCGAAGTCGTCGAACCAGATCTTGCGTTGGTCGGGATTGTCGGTGAGCAACTTCATGCCGTGACTGATGGCGTTGCGGGTGGTTTCGTTGCCCGCCACCACCAACAAGATGAAGAACGAACCGAATTCCTGGGCGGTGAGGCGCTCGCCGTCGACGACCGCGTTCATCATCGCCGAGGTGACGTCGTCCTGCGGATTTCCGACGCGGCTCTCGCCCAATGCCTGGGCGTACATGAACATCTCGAGGGCCACGGTCATGAGGTCCTCGTACGAGCCCACGAACTCGGGGTCACCCACGCCGAGGATGACGTTGGTCCAGTGAAAGATCTTCTTGTGGTCCTCTTCGGGGATGCCCATCATGTCGCAGATGATCGCCAGCGGCAGGGCCGCGGCCACCTCTTCGACGAAGTCGCACTCGCCATTGGGGAATCGTTCGATGAGTTCGGTCACCAGTCGAGCGGCGCGGTCCCGGACCTGGTCCTCGATGCGCGACACTTCCTTGGGGGTGAAACCGCGCGAGACGATGTTGCGCAGACGGAAGTGCTTGGGGTCGTCCATGTTGATCATGGATCCGAAGAACTCGTTCATCTCCACCGGAAGGTCGCCGATGTTGCTGCCCTTGCCGCTGCAGAACAGTTGGGCGTTGCGGCTGATCTGCCAGATGTCGTCGTGACGCGTGACGGCGAAGTAGCCGGGGCCGGGCGGGAACGGAGCGTCCTCGATGACGCGCTCCTCGAAGAATGCGAACGGTTTCTCGTCGCGCAAGGTGCGAAAGGCCCCCTCGCGCCACGCGCGATCGGCGGTCCAGAACTCGGGTGACGACAGGTCGATGTCGCTCAGCGGAACGTGGGGGAGGCTCGTGCTCATGGGGGAGAAGTTAGTACCCGAGCCCGAAACGAACACCAACGAGACACCAACGTCCGCGACGGCCTACATTCCGGAAATGGCCGAATTCACCTTCTTCGTCGATGCCGAGAGCTACGGCTTGGGGGGTTTCGATGCCGCGGCGTTGGCCGCCGACGAGTCCGACCTGTTCGACGCCGGCGTGGACTCCGTCGACATCCCCACCGCCTACGGCTCCGATCTCGGTGATCGTATCCCGGTGCACGTCGTCGGCTCTCCCAAGGGCTTGCGCTTCTACGCCCGTTTGTTGGGCGTGAAGGATGCGATGCAGTTGGAAGAACTCGATCGCGTGATCGCCGCGGCGGTGGCCCGCGGCGAGTGACGAGCCGTCGCTCGTTGGTGGGTGACGGTGAGTCGGCCTGTAAGCGGGATTCTGTGAGCCGGGCGAACCCGACCCGGTGACCATCCATCTATGCGGCCTACCCGAGGAGCGACCCGGTTGCCCGGGCTGGACGGGCCGCCCGTCTCCTCTGCTTGACCTTGCTCCGGAAGGGGTTTGCCGAGCCACGACGATCGCTCGCCGTGCTGGTGCGCTCTTACCGCACCGTTTCACCCTCACCTGATCCGGTTGCCCGGCCATCGGCGGTCTCTCTCTGTTGCACTGTCCGTGAGGTCGCCCCCACCTGGCTCGCGCCAGCATCCTGCCCCGTGGAGTCCCGACTTTCCTCGACGAGTTTCCCCGCCGCGGTCACCCGACCGACTCACCGTCGGGGAGAAGTGTACGGGCGGGCTCAGCCCTCGGCGTCGAGGTACTCGTAGACCATCGAGTTCAGGCTCGGGGTCTCGAGGTTCACGGTGGTGCGAATGCCACTTTCGTTGGCGGCACCCAGCGTCACCGGAACCGGCGCCTGGGTTCCGAAGGCCGACGGTGACGCGTAGGCCGCGGCCGGGGTATCGGTGTCCTCTTGATACTCGGCGGCGATGGAGAGACCCATCGACGACACCAGTCGATCGGGGTTGAGAACGACGCCGAGCAACGCCGCGTGGCGGGCTTCTTGGTCGCCGATACCCATGGCGGCGGCGCGCAGCGACTTGTCGTCGAGCAACGGCACGTACGCCTGATACGTCGCGCCGGCGATGGTCTCGAGCGCGTAGGCCAGGGCCAGCACGTCGGCGGCCGGATCGTCGGTGGCGGGCACTCCGTTCGCCTCGTCGCCCACGATCAACGTGAGGGCCGGCTCGATGTAGATCGACTGCAGGCGGGGGTTGGGTTGCGTGTACGCCTTGCCACCCAGACTCCGGGTGAGTGATGCGGTGGCCTCGGCGTGCGCGCGGTGGTCGTCGAGGAAGCGCTTGGCGATCTCGGCGGCGTCACCGGAGAGGACGCCGGCACTGGCGGCGGCCTCGTACACGAAGATGGCGTTGTGCTCGAGTGAGGTCGCCGTGCGCAACAGGGCGATGTCGGTGACGTCGGCCTCGACCAGTTCGTTCGGCGTCGGCGCGTCACCCAAGCGGGCGATGCCGGTGGACTCCGAACCACCACAGGCCGCCACCAAAGCGGCGAACGACACCGTCGCTCCGCCGGCGACGAAGAAGCGACGACGCGAGAGCGAGCGGGCGAAGTTCAGGCCCCGGGTGGCTTCGACGATGGACCCGAGGGCATCGGTCCGGTGGTCAGCGGTGTCGCGCAACGCACGACGCAGTTCGTCACGGTTGAAATCGTTCATGGTCATCTCCGGATCAGGCCTGCGGGGCGAGGGACACGACGTCGGACGTCGTCAGGAACAAATCGATGTCGCTCACGGGCGACTTGCCGGCCAAGGCGGCCATCGCGGCGCAATGACGCGACTCGCCGATGAGGATGGAAGCGACGAGCGCGGCACCCTCGGTCCCCTCGAGAAGGCCGAGGAGATCGGTGTGCGTGACCACCAGGGTGTTCTCGAGCTCGTGGGCGGCCAGAGCCATCGACTCGGTGTTCGCACCGAATCCGGACTTCAACGACGAGAACAACGCGTCGTTGCGCGCCTGAGGAGCGTCGGTGCCCAGCAGCGCCGACAAGGACTGCGCGTAGGCGTCGTGATGCGCGGCAACGGCCACCAAGCTCGCGACGTGGTCTCCACCGGCCCCCGCGGCCACGGCCTGCTCGTACAAGTCGCGGGCGGTCAGCTCGGCGGACTGGGCGAAGGCCAGCAATTCGATGTCGGCCGATGTCGGGCGACGTGGGGGAGTGGTCGCGAACTTGTCACTGTTCTTGGTCACGGGGGTCGTGCTCACGAGTGTCCTTTCAGAACCGGACGCCCGGCTGTCTCTGCCGGTGCGCCCGAACAACTCCACACTCTAGAAGTCGAGGCTCGACAGCTCGGGTATCCAACCGGAGGCGCGGGTCACAGCGTCGGCCCACTTCGCCCGCTGGCGGGCTCGATCAACCTCTGATCGAGGCTCGACGATCGACAGCGGGCTCCACAATCCGGCGATCTCGTCGAGGGTGGACCAGGTGCCGGTGGCGAGTCCGGCCAGATAGCCGGCACCCAGCGTCGTGGCCTCGCTGACGGGTGAGACCGCCACCGGTCGACCGGTGGCATCGGCGAGGGCCTGCACGAAGGTGCGGTTCCGGCTCATCCCCCCGTCGACGCGGATCTCGGGGACCCGGACGCCGGGGTGGTCGGCCTCGATGGCCTCCAGCAGATCGGCTCCACGATGGGCCACTCCCTCGAGGACCGCGCGCACGACGTGGGCCCGGCCCGAACCACGGGTGAGACCCAACAAGGCGCCGCGAGCGCCGTAGTCCCACGAGGGGGTGCCGAGTCCGAGCAGAGCCGGCACGTACATCACCCCGTCGGTGTCGGAGCATGAGGCGGCGACGGTGTCGCTCTCGGCGGCGTCGGCGATGATTCCCAGATCGTCGCGCAACCATTCGACGTTCGTGCCGGCGGACAACATGATGGCTTCCGACGCCCACCACACCTCGGGGGTCGGCATCTGCTGACGACTCCACGCCACGATCGGGAACGTGCCGTGCGCGGAACGTTCCGGAGTGTCGGGTGCCTCGGTGCCGAGCAACACGTTCATCATTCCGCCCGTGCCGAAGGTGCACTTGGCCATGTTCGGACGAACGCACGACTGGCCCATCAACGACGCCTGTTGGTCTCCGGCCAACGCGGCTATCGGGGGAGAACCTTCGAGTGCGGTGGCGTGTCCGATCACGCCCGACGACGCCACGATGGAAGGCAGGATCTCCATCGGAACGCCGAGTGCTTCGCACGCCCGTCGATGCCAACGTGGTCCACCGTCGGCGTTGATTTCGCAGAGTCCGGTGACCGCGGCATTTCCGTGATCGATGACGTGCAACGAACCTCGCGACAACGTCCAGGCGATCCAGGTGTCGACGGTACCGAAGGCGAGATCGTCGACGATGGCCGCCACCGCCGCATCGTCGCCGACGTGATTCTTCAGCAGCCACGCCACCTTCGTCGCCGACTGGTTCGGAGCCAAACCGAGACCGTGTTCGAGTTTGGCCATGATGCACTCACCGACGGTTCGCAGGTCCTGCCAACCGAGAGCCGGTCCGATGGGTGTGCCGGTGCTCCGGCGCCACACGATGGTGGACGCGCGTTGATTGGTGATGCCGACCGACGCCACGGGACCGGCGTCGGCGATGGAGAGTCGAGCGACCTCCACAACCAACCGCGCCATCTCGACGGCATCGAACTCCACGAGGCCGGCGAACGGCGTCGACGGGACGAAGGCCCGGTGGTGAAGTCCGTTCACCGAACCGTCGGGGCGCACGACGGCGGACCGCAGACCACTCGTCCCGACGTCGATGACCAGTACGGATCCGCTCATGTCAGGAGTCTGTCACGTCAGCGTTGACCGGACGGTCGAGCACCGCGCTTGCGCATGGAGGATCCGAGCAGACCCCCGAGGACCCCCATGGAGATCATCACGGTGAGGTTGAAGATGACGCCGGTCCATCGCACCTCGCCCCCACGGGCGAGTTTGACGACGATGAGGATGGCTTGGGGGACGACGTAGGTGACGGCGGCGGTCACGATTCCGTGCGAGAGCGGAGTTCCGCGCTGCTGGTGCCAGGCCGCGACACCCGCACCCAACAAGAAACCGATCGCGGCACCGAGCGACAACAACACGACGAGAGTGGCCTTGCCACCTTCGGGCGTGTCGTCACCGGCGAGGATGCGCGCCGCCACCGACAACGGCACGGCGAACACCAGCGCGACCGATGCGCCGGCGCGAATCGCCGCACGGTCCCAACGACTGATCGACATCGAGTCATTCACGGCCACTGCACTCCTTCCCATCCGTCCGGCAACGGAAGCCCCATCTTGCCGGGGTTCAAAATGCCCTTCGGATCGAGGGAGTTCTTCAACGCGCGCAACACCGTGAAGCCCGACCCGAGCGCTTCTTCCATGAATCGCGCACGATTGAGTCCGACTCCGTGATGGTGACTGAGGTTCCCTCCGTGGGCCAGAACCGCGCGGGTACCGGCGTCCCACAGGGCGGTGTACGTGGACTCCACCTCGCCGGCCGGGGGGTTCGCCGCGAACGTGAAGTACAGGCACGCGCCGTCGATGTAACTGTGCGACAGGTGACACGTCGCCGTGCGCGCGTTCGGAACCGCCAGCATCGCGGCACGGGTGGCATCGAAGATCGAGTTCAGTCGTCCCCACGGAGCGGCGATTTCCATGGTGTCCACGACGAAGCCCTTCTTCGTGAGGGCCTGCAGCGCGCTGGTGTCGTTGCGATGGTGCATCCACCGTTCGACCAACTCGACGTCGCGGGGCGCGCACCCGGGCGTCGACAAACACTCCTCGTCGACGATGCTCATGGACGCGTCCACACTGGCACGATCACCCTCGTCCAGGACCAGCAGCACGCACACCGAGCCGTCACCGCCTTGTCCGCGCTTGCTCTCCGGTGCGTCGTACAGACGCAACACCGCCGGGGTTCCTCCGCGACGGAGAATTCGTCGGCAGGCATCGAGTCCGTCCTCGAACGTGTCGAACCCGAACGCCGCGCGACGCTCGCTGGTGGCCACGGGTCGGCAGCGAAGCCAGACGCGCGTGACGACGCCCAGCGTTCCCTCGCTCCCGACGAAGATCTGATTGAGATCCGGTCCGGCGGCGGCACGCGGCGCTCCTCCGGTGCGCACGACGGTGCCGTCGGCCAGCACCACCTCGAGGCCGACGACCATGTCCTCGATCTTTCCGTAGCGCGTCGAGTATTGCCCCGCACCACGACACGCGACCCAGCCGCCGACGGTGGCGATGTCGAAGCTCTGGGGGAAGTGCCCCACCGTCAGTCCCGCGGGGCGCAGATGAGCCTCGAGATCGGGGCCGAACGTTCCGGGAAGCACCTCCACGGTCAGCGAATCGTCGTCGACGTGGACGACGCCCCGCATCGCCGTGGTGTCGAGCAACACTCCGCCGTGCACGGGCGTGGAAGCACCGCACACACCGCTTCGTCCGCCGGCCGCGGTGACCGGAATGGAGTGGGCGTTGCAATACGCGAGGAGCCGCGAAACCTCCGTGGTGCTCGTCGGTCGGCACAGGATGGCAGCCGCCTTGGGGACCTCGCCGCGAAGGGCCCAGTGCATGGTCAACGGCCACCAGTCACGACTGGCCTCGGCGGTTTCGCGCGCGGAGACGGCGGTGGCGCAGATCGAGCCGATCGCGTCGAGGTGATGTTGCTCGATGCGTGGGGTTTGGTGGTCGAAGTGATCGGCGACGTCGCCGGCGGTGACCAGTTCGATGGGGGGAGTGATCTCGGTGGTCATGGATACATCTCGCTCTCGGTGACGAGCGCCGCGGTCGATTCGTGGGCGCAGATTTCGGTGAAGGTCGCGACCTCGGCGTCGATTCGCGCTCGGTCCCACCCGGCCGCTGGCGCGACAAGTTCGGCCACCGATCGGGCAGCGGCCAGCGTCGCATCGCGATCGAACAAGAGACACCGCGTGCGTCGCGAGAGGATGTCGTCGAGGGTGGTGGCCAATTCGTGCGTCACGGCATGGATGGCCTCCGCACGGACGTAGGGGAGCCCGGGCACGAGTGGATCTCCGAGATCGGGTCGCGCGGCGATCAGGTCACGTATCGCTCGAGCGTCGGTGCCGTGCCGCGATTCGAGGTGGGCCTCGAGGGTTCCATCGGAACGGGGACGCATCGCGCCCCGCAACTTCAATCGCTTCGTGCGGCAACGACCGACGTTCGCGCCGGCGAGCAGCTCGACCGCGGCATCGACCGTGTCCTCGGCCATTTCGCGATACGTCGTGAGTTTTCCGCCGGTGACGGTGATGATGCCCGACTCACCGCGGTGGACCAGGTGTCGACGCGACAAGTCGGCGGTGCGGGCGGCTTTTCCGCCTTGTCCCGTGCCGTCGGCCGCGTTGACCTGCTTCACCAACGGACGTAATCCGGCCCACACTCCGATGACGTCTTTGGTGGTGATGCCGGTGGTGACGCTGGCGTTCAGAGCCCTCACGACGTAGTCGATGTCGTCCTTGGTGCATTGCGGATCGTCGACGGGTCCGCGGTAGTCGGTGTCGGTGGTTCCGACGTACGTGTGCGTGAAGGTTCCATCGGGTCGGGGACCCCACGGCACGACGAACAGACTGCGTTTGTCCTTGGGCACGGGGATCACGACGGCGATGTCGTTGCGAACCTTGTCCCACGGAACGGTCACGTGCACGCCCTTGGCCGGACGAATGGTGTCGGGGTCGACACCGGTCTCGAGAGTGCGAATCTCGTCGGTCCAGACACCGGCGGCGTTGACGACGACGCGTGCCCCGACGTCGAAGCGCTCACCGTCGCACAGCACGGACACCCCGTTCGCGCGTCCCGATTCGTCGCGGGTGATCGCCGTGACGGCGCATCGATTGACGATGGTCGCTCCATGATCGGCCGCGGTGAGCGCGACGGACAGACAGAGCCGAGCGTCGTCGGCTTGGGCGTCGTAGTAGATGTACGCCGACGCCAGGCGTTGCTCGGGCATGGTGGGCATGTGCGCGAGCGCCTTCTTCTTGCGCAAGCGTCGATGCACCCGTCCGATGCGCGCCCCTCCCGTGAGGTCGTACATCCACAGTGCCGACCCGAGGGCACGGGCGATCTTGCGCGACACGAGTCCGTCCTTGGTGAGGATGGGAAGCATGAACGGCAACATCGACACGAGGTGCGGTGCGTTGCGACGGAGCCGTTGACGCTCGTACAACGCCTCGTAGACGAGTCGAACCTCGCCTTGTTGCAAGTAGCGCAATCCGCCGTGCACCAGCTTGGAGCTCTTGGACGACGTTCCGGAGGCGAAGTCGTCGCGTTCGACGAGTGCGGTTCGCAACCCCCGTGAAGCCGCGTCGAGGGCCACTCCGACCCCGGTGATTCCGCCACCGACGACGACCACGTCGAAGTTTCCCTGCTTCAACCGGGCGACCTGGCTCGCGCGCACGATCTGATCGGGGCGAGCCATGCCCGCGACAGTACCCCTGACCGGCCCGTCGGGGAGAGGGGGCGGTGCTGAGACGGATATCACGTCGTGTTAGTTCGCACCCGTTGCAGATTGACAATGGGTGCGTCTAGTTTTCGCACCGTGAAGTCACCGGCCGAACTCACCGAAACCTTCCGAGCCAACGGGCTCAAGGTCACCCCGCAACGACAGCTGTTGTTCGGTTTGATGCACGGCAACACGGTGCACCCCACGGCCGAGGCCCTGTTCGCCGAGGCCAGCGCTCGGATGCCCGGCATCTCGTTGCGCACGGTGTACCAGACCCTCACCGACCTGGCGTCCATGGGTGAACTGCGTCTGATCGACGTGGGTACCGGTGCCACACGATTCGATCCCAACACCGACGATCATCACCACGTCGTCTGCTCGTCGTGCGGCGAGGTTCGTGACGTGTACGTCGCGGGCTCCGACCGATTGAAGGTCGACGGACTCGAGGGCTTCCGGATCGAGGAAGCGTCCATTTTGTTCAGCGGTACGTGCGTCACGTGTGCGTCCGACACGGTTTCTCGAGCCTCGGCTCGGGGATAAGCAAAGAAAACCCACCAACCCGAAAGAGAGAATGTCATGAGCCTCCACGGCACCAAGACACATGAAAACCTGAAGGAGGCGTTCGCCGGCGAGAGCCAGGCCAACCGCCGCTACCTCTGGTTCGCCCAGAAGGCCGACGTCGAGGGCTACCCCGACGCCGCCGCGCTGTTCCGTTCGGTCGCCGAAGGCGAGACCGGTCACGCTCACGGCCACCTGGAGTACCTCGCCGAGGTCGGCGACCCCGCGTCGGGCGAGCCCATCGGCGACACCGAGGCCAACTTCAAGGCGTCGATCGCCGGTGAGACCTACGAGTACACCCAGATGTACCCGGGCTTCGCCAAGACCGCCCGCGAAGAGGGCTTCGCCGAGATCGCCGACTGGTTCGAGACTCTGGCTCGCGCCGAGAAGAGCCACGCCGGCCGCTTTCAGCAGGGCCTCGAGGCTCTCTGATCCTCGACGCTGCGTGAGTTTCGGAGCTGAGAGGTCCGAGAGATTCGGCCTCGAGGCTCTGTGAGTTTCGGGCTCGTTAGCCCGCAATGATGACGATGGGTGGTCGCCTCGGGTGAGGCGGCCACCCCCGTCGACAGCAAGGAACCCCCGATGACCATCACCTACGACCCCAAGCATCCGAAGTATCTCGACGAGAAGGACGTGCGCGACGAACTGACGCGCGTGTACGACCTCTGTCACGGATGCCGTTTGTGCTTTAAGTTCTGCACGTCGTTCCCCACGTTGTTCGACTTCATCGACCAGCACGACGACCAGGACGCGGGCAAGCTGACGGTCGCTCAACAGGACCAGGTCATCGACGAGTGCTTCCAGTGCAAGTTGTGTTACATCAACTGCCCGTACATTCCGGGCCAGAGCGAGTGGGAACTCGACTTCCCGCGACTCATGTTGCGCGCCGACGCGATGCGTCACGCCAACGATCAGGTCTCCCTGCGCGACCGCGTCACGACCAACGTGATGGGTCGCACCGATCTTCTCGGCAAGGTGGCCACCAAGACCGCGCCGGTCATGAACAAGATGATGGGGGCCAAGCCCGGATCGTTCGTCCGCAAGGCCATCGAGGTGACCACCGGCGTGTCCGGCGAACGCGTGCTGCCTCCGTTCGCCAAGCAACGCTTCACGACCTGGTTCAAGCGTCGACCCAAGTTGCGCATCGGCAAGCGCCAGGGCCGCGTCGCCGTGTTCCCGACCTGCCTCGTCGAGTACCAGGCGCCCGGGATCGGACAGGATCTCGTGAAGGTGTACGAGCGCAACGGTGTCGAGTGCACCCTGGCCGACACCACCCAGTGTTGCGGTGCGCCTTTCCTGCACAGTGGCGACATCGAAAGCTTCACCAAGATTGCCGAGAAGAACGTGGCGGCGTTGGCCAACACGGTCCGCAAGGGCAACGACATCGTCGTCCCGCAGCCCACCTGTGGCTACGTGCTGAAGAAGGACTATCTCGACTACGTCGGTGGACCCGACGCGCAATTGGTCGCCGAGCACACGTACGACGCCAGCGAATATCTCGTCAAGTTGCACAAGGCCGAGGGCACCGCGCTCGACACCGAGTTCGCCGGTGACATCCCTGAAACCATCACGTACCACACGCCGTGTCACCTGCGGGCTCAGAACATCGGCCTCAAGAGCCGCGACCTCATGAAACTGACCGGCGCCAAGATCAAGTTGGTGCAGCAGTGTTCGGGCATCGACGGAATGTGGGGACTGCGGGCCGAGAACGCCGAACTCTCCATTCCGATCGGACGCAAGCTGGGCGACGAGATCATCAAGGCCGGCGGCGACGTCGTCGTCGGCGATTGTCATCTGGCCAACGGTGCCATCAACGAGCAGACGGGGCAGATCTCGTTGCACCCCCTGCAGGTGGTGGCCCGCGCCTATGGAATCCCCGAAGAATGACCAGAGGAGGAAGCAAGACATGAACACCATCACCCCCCGCAAGCTCACCCTCGACGACATCGCCGACGTCCGCGCGTACGAGCGCGAGCGCGAGGCCTTCAAGGCCAGGGTCATCGCGATGAAACAGCGTCGCCGTCTGGCCCTCGGACCGTTCGTGTCGGTCGTCTTCGAGAACCGTGACACGATCCGCCATCAGATCCAGGAGATGGCTCGCGTCGAGCGACTGGCGACCGACCAGGAGATCCAGACCGAGCTCGACATCTACAACCCGATGATCCCCGAGGCGGGACAGTTGTGCGCCACCTTGTTCATCGAACTCACCTCCGACGAGCAGATGCGCGAATGGCTTCCGAAGCTGGTCGGCATCGAGTCGTCGTTGGTGTTCCGCCTCCCCGGTGGACGCACGGTGCGCTCCATCACCGAGGCCCAACACGCCAGCCAACTCACCCGCGAAGCGATCACCGCCGCGGTTCACTACGTTCAATTCGAGTTCTCTCCGGAGGACATCAACGCCTTGGATTCGGGCGAGGCGATGTTCGCCTGCGACCACCCCTCGTACCTCGAAGAGATCATGTTGACCGACGCGAATCGCGAGGAATTCCTGGGCGATCTGCTGCCCTGAGGGGCAGGTCAGGGGCACTTTTTCACCGGCCTCTTCACAAAGGAACGACCTCGTTCTATTGTCCGCCACGGGGAAGGTACGTGGGGACATGGTGAGCGACGTGATCTGGCGGGATTTGGGGGCGTGTCGGGGTTTGGACCCCGAGGTGTTCTTTCCGGAAACCGATGACGAGGCCGACGTGGCCAAGAACATCTGCGACGGTTGCGACGTGCGCATCGCGTGTCTGGAACACGCCTTGGCCAGTCGTGAGAAGGTGGGTGTGTGGGGCGGCACCACCGAACGCGAACGTCGTCGCATCGTGCGTCAACGCCGTCGCACTGCCTGACAATCGCCTCGGCTCGCTCCGTCGCGGCTCGCTAGCCTGACCGCGTCATGGACGAGACCCTCACTCTGGACGCCATCGGCGGTTGGCCCGCACTGTTGTCCGCGCTGCTCGACCGGCAGGATTTGCCGGCCAGCCACGCGCGAGCGGCCATGACGACGATTCTCGAAGGTGAAGCCACCGCGGCGCAATTGATCGGTTTCATCGTGGCCTTGCGTGCCAAGGGCGAGACCCCCGAGGAGCTGTCCGGATTACTCGACGCGGTCCTCGATGCCGCCACGCTCGTGCCGCTCGACGACTCGGTTCGGGATCGGGCCATCGACATCGTCGGCACCGGTGGTGATCGCAGTCATTCGGTGAACGTCAGCACGATGTCGGCCATCGTGGTGGCCGGTGCGGGCGTGCCGGTGTGCAAGCACGGGGCCCGCGCCGCGTCGTCGCAATGCGGCACCGCCGACGTTCTGGAGGCCCTCGGTGTGGTCGTCGAACTCTCGCCCGAGGGAGTGAAGCGTTGCGTCGAGAAGGTGGGCATGGGGTTCTGTCTCGCCGCTCGCTATCACCCGGCATTCCGATTCGCGGCTCCGGCCCGTCGTGAGATCGGGATCCCCACGGTGTTCAATCTTCTCGGTCCGATGGCGAATCCCGGTCGCGTGAAGCGTCAGCTCATCGGTGTGGCGAATCCACTGGTGGCCGAGCGCATGCTGGCCTCGTTGCGTCTTCACGGCTCGGTGTCGTCGTGGGTGGTGCACGGCGGTGGGCTCGACGAATTGACCACCACCGGAACCTCGACCGTGCTCGAGTTGCGCGGAGGCGCGGTGCGCAACTTCGTGGTCGACCCGGTTTCTCTCGGACTGGCACCGGCGATCATGGACGAGCTGGTGGGGGGCACCCCTCGACACAACGCCGACGTGGTGCGCCGACTCCTCGATGGCGAGCAGGGTCCGGTGCGCAACATCGTGTTGCTGAACGCCGCCGCCGGATTGGTGGTGGCCGACGCGGTCAGCAGTCTCGAGGAGGGTCTCGAGCGTGCCTCCGCGGCGATCGACTCGGGCGCGGCGCGGTCGGTTCTCGAGGGACTCGTGTCGGAGTCCCGAGCGGCTCTGGTCGACTGCGGTGCCTGATCGAATCGGGACGGCCGTGATCGTCCCGGGATCCTCGGCCAACTTGGGGCCGGGTTTCGACGTTCTCGCGATGGCGTTGGGCGTGCACGTACGCATGGGATTCGGACGAGACGAACACGAATTGTCCGACCGACATCCGGCACGAGTCGCGTTCTCCGCCGCCGGAGGACGCGGGGAGGTGTGGTTCGAGAGCTCGATCCCGTCGGGCCGGGGCCTCGGCTTCTCCGGAGCGGCGATCGTGGCCGGAACCATCATCGGACTGATGTCCCGCGAAGGCGTCGCGCCGACCGATGGCAACGGGTTCATCGAGGAACGTCGTGACGAGATCCTCGATCGAGCCGCGACGATCGAGGGTCATCCCGACAACGTGGCCGCCAGTTTGTTCGGGGGCGTCGTCGCCGTCGCGGATCGCACGGTGGTGAACATCCCGGTCGGATTCGACGCGCGACTCGTGGTGTGGGTGCCCGCATCGAGCACGTCCACGTCGAAGAGTCGGGGAACGTTGGGCGACGTGGTCGCTCGCAGCGACGCGGTGTTCAACATGGGTCGAGTGTTGATGCTCGCGGAGGGTCTGCGGCTCGGCGATCGTCGACTGTTGGCCCTCGGAGTGCAGGATCGTCTTCATCAAGAGACGCGATTCGAAGCCGCACCGCGATCCCGGGCGGTGCGCGACGCCTTCGTGCGCAACGGCGCCGTCGTTTCGTGGTTGTCCGGGTCGGGCCCGAGCGTTGCCGCGTTGACCACCGTCGAGGAGTCCGCGGAACTCGTGCGCCGTATGCGGTCGATGGTGGAGGAGAACGACGGTCGGATGTTGGACCTGGGTATCGACGTCGGCGGGGCCCGTCAGGCGACCTGACGCAGGGTCGTTCCGCCCGGTTCCGGAATCGGGCACCGCGGCGAGCTCATGTTCCCCGTGCATTCGATGACGTCGATGGATCGCGCGTGGGCCTCCAGGAATCGGGAGACGCACATCAATTCGTCGTACAAGTCGCGGGACAAGGGCCCGCTCTGGGCCGTCGGTGGGGTCGCGGGAACGAGGAACGATTCGACGGTCGTGAGCACGGGACCCGGATTCGTGGTCAAGGGCGTGAACATCTGGTCGTCGAGTCGGGTGGCCACGAGGACGCCATGATCGAGTTCGAACACCACGCCGTCGTGTCGGACCATCAGTCGTTGGGCGCGACGAAGCTGTTCGCAACGTCGTTGGCGGGAAAGCGCCTGCGACAGCGCCTGCATGCGGTCGCGCACGTTGGCGGCCTCTTCGTACCGCTGGGCCACGGCGAGTGCGCGCATCTTCTCGTCGAGCATGCCGAAGAGCGGCGACGAGTCGGCGGTGAGGGCCGAGGCGATGAACCGCACGACCTCGGCGTACTTCTCGGGGTCGGCGGTACCCGAACAGGGACACATGGCCACGCCGAGTTGAGCCGCCGAGCAGACCGGTGCATCCGCGGGGGCGGCGTAGGTGCGGCCCATGCGAACCGTGCACCGTCGCAGGGGAACCACCGACTCGATCGCTTCCACCACCAGTCGCGCCGCGGTGCGGCTGGGCAGGGGTCCGATGTGGATGCCGGCCGCCGCTTTCCCGGTACCGGGGTTCTTGACGATCACCAGTCGGGGCCATTCCTCCTCGAGAGTGAGTCGGACGTAGCAGTACTTGTTGCTCGTCGTCCCCGCGCGGTTGTACTGCGGCATCACGCGTCGAATGAGCCGCATCTCGAGGATCTCGGCGGTGATCGGGTCCGGGGTCTCGATGTGATCGACACGATGCACGACGCGCAACATCGATCCGACCTTGCGCCGACTCTCGCCGGTGCTGAAATAGCTCCGCACCCGCTGACGCAGGTTCGTGGCCTTGCCGACGTAGAGGATGCGCCCGTTCACATCGGAGAAGATGTACACACCCGGAGCGCGGGGAAGGTCCTCGGTGAGTCGCAACTTGGCCGCTTGCGGATGGGTGTCGAGCCGCGGGAGTCCGATGAGGTCGTCCAAGCCGAGCACGCCGTATCCGGCGGCACGTTCGAGCAGGAGGTGCAACAGGTCGGCGGTCGCCAACGCGTCGTCCAGCGCTCGGTGGCTCGGTTGGTGCGCCAGACGCAGACGCGATGCGAGAGTGCCGAGTTTGCAGTCGGGCACCTCGCTTCCCACCAGCCGCCGGGCCAGCGGAACGGTGTCCACGACCTTGTTGTCGAGTGGGTCGCGATCGTCCCGAATCAACGCGGCGTTGAGGAAGCCCATGTCGAACCGGGAGTTGTGGGCGACTATCACGGCATCTCCGATGAAGTGCACGAGGGTGCCGAGTATCGACTCCATGCGCGGCGCGGGGAAGACCATGGACTCGGTGATGCCGGTGAGCATCGTGATGTACGGGGGAATCGGCACCCCGGGGTTGACGAGGGTCTGGAAGGTCCCCAGGCACTCGCCGCCGCGGTATTTGACCGCGCCGATCTCGGTGATCCGATCGGTGTCGGAAGACCCGCCGGTGGTCTCGAAGTCGATGATGCAGAACGTGACCTCGCTGAGTGGCGTTCCCATGTCGTCGAAGGTGCGCTGCACGGCGCGTCGCTCGCGTGACGAGGGAGGGGCAACGACCGATTCGGGCACTCGTCCAGTGTTCCCGAACAGATGTTCCCCGTCAAGCATCGGAAGAATCGGAGGGGGGCAACCTACGATCGGGTCATGGCCCCTCGATTGCGCTGCACCTCCTGCGGAAACCTCACCCGTTTCGACGTCGTGCGACGCACCCGCACGTCGGCGTTCCACCATTACAGCACCGGGGGACGCCTGGCGGTGGAGGACGTCGTGGTCCTCGAGGACGAGGTCGAGTCCGTGACGTGCCGTTGGTGCGGACCCGTTGGGCGGGTGCAGGAGTTCGATGACGCCGACGAGTTGGCCGAGGGCTCGAACTCGGATGTCTGAGGTCGCCTACGAGCGAGGCGCCCACGAGTTGGGTGACGGCTGTCTGGCCTTTTTGCAACCCGACGGCGGTTGGGGTTGGAGCAACGCCGGGTTGATCGTGGGCGACGGAGCCTCGCTGCTCGTCGACACCCTGTTCGATCTCGATCTGACCGCGGAGATGTTGAGCGCTTTCGCCCCGCACACGCGAACGGCTCCGATCGCGACGTTGTTGAACACTCACGCCAACGGCGACCACTGCTACGGGAATCAACTGGTCGAAGGTGCCGAGATCGTCGCCTCGACGTCCGCGACCCGGGAGATGTCCGAGGTGCCACCTTCCATGTTGGCGGCGTTGAACGCGGCTCCCGGCGAAGTGGGCGAGTTGTTCCGCTCGTTCTTCGGAGCCTTCCGTTTCGACGGCATCGAACAACGCCTGCCGACGCGGACCTTCGACGGTCGTCTCGACGTGGAGGTGGGCGGCCGCGTGGTCGAATTGATCGAGGTCGGGCCGGCGCACACCGGAGGTGACGTGATCGCCCACGTTCCCGATGCCCGCACGGTGTTCACCGGTGACATCTTGTTCGTCGGGGGGACACCCATCGTGTGGGCGGGCCCGTTGTCGAACTGGATCGCGGCCTGCGACCTGATGCTGGGGATGGACATCGAGACCGTGGTTCCGGGTCACGGTCCCGTGACCGACAAGACCGGAGTGGTCGCGGTGCGGGACTATCTGGCGTTCATCCAGATCGAGGCCGCGGCTCGTCACGCCGCGGGGATCGACGCTTTCGAAGCGGCCCGCGACATCGCCCGCGAAATGGGGATCGCCGGTCGTTCGTTCGCCAGTTGGGGCGAGTTCGGTCGCGTGAGTGTCAACGTCGAAACCGTGTATCGATCCATGGACGCCGGGCACACCAGCCACGACGTCGTGGAGCAGTTCAGGCGGATGGCGTCGATCGAGGCTCGCGGCGACGCAGGCTGAATCTGATGGCGAGCACCCATCCGACGGCGACGGCGGAGGCGAAGATCAACCATTGGATCGCGTACGACAGGTGCGGTCCGTCGCTGAGTTCGGGTGAGGCCACCGGGGTCAGTGTGGAACTCTCGGCGGGGTCGGAATTCTCGAGCGCCAGCACGATGTCCAACAGTTCGCCGTCGATCTGCTCGTCGAGGCGGTCGATGTCGAGACGGAGAAACTCGTCGAGGTCACCGTTCGCCTCGGCGGGTTGGCCCGTGCGACGCGTCTCTCCGGATCTGACGGTTCCGACCAGCCGAACCTCTCCGTCGGGTGCGACCGGAGCCTCGTCGTCGAGGGCGAGGAATCCGCGGTTGACGAGAATCGTTCGACCGTCCTCCAGTCGAAGAGGTGTCACCACGTTGCTGCCGGCTCGGCCGTTCTGACTGCGGTTGGCGATGGTGACCTGTTCGTCGGCCAGGTAGACGCCTTTGGCGCCGAGCGAGCGCCATTCGAGCGCGGCGGGATCCACGTCGGCGGAGTCCAGCTCGGCGATGTCGAGGAGGGGCATCGTCGCCCGATCACGCACCTCGTCGTTGAAGTCTCGTCGTTCGCCCATGCGGTCGAATTGCCAGAGCGACAGGAACAACATCGCGACGATGCCGGTCAGGCAGAGCAGATGGAAGAGGATCCACTTGGGTCGCAACAGGAACCGGAGCACGAGGACAAGGTAGCGGTGTGAAACGATGGAGGAATGGGTTCATCGCCGTCGGAGTTGCCGAACTTCCGCATCCCCCATGCCGAGAAGATCGAGTGGATGATCGAAACGAAGGGGTGGGCGCTCGAGCCGGTGTCGGCCGAGCCGTCCGGTGACCCGCCGACGCCGGGGTACTGCTACACGATCGGTCTCCCCGAATTGCACGGATTTCCCGAGATCGTGGTGTTCGGTCTCACACCGGTGGCCGTCAGCGGGTTGCTCGACATGGTCGTCGATCAGCTGGCATCGGGAGTCGACATTCCGATCGACACCGAACTCGTCGGTTTGTTCGACAACGAGCTCCGTTGCGTTTTCGCCAGCGTCGACGTCACGTCACGAGTCGACATGTTCCGCACCGGAGTCGCCTGGCATCGCGGGGAGTCCTTCGCCATGGTCCAGTTGCTGTGGCCCGATCGCAACGGCTGGTTGCCGAACGAGTCCGGATTCGACCCCGCCGTGCGGCTCGCCCAACCGGTGATCGGACGGGTCGCAGGGGGTCACTGATGGCGCACCGTGTCACGGCCCCGGCGATGCAACGCGCGCAACGGCTTCTTTCGCAGCGGATCCGGCCGTGCGTGCTGTCGCGCGAGACCGGGATGACGATCGAAGCGATCGACGAGGCGTTCGACGCTCCACGATTCGAGGACGCGGTGCGGGCGCCACGACGGCTCGTCGAGCCGGGCTCCGCGTGGGGACGACCGTGGCACACCACCTGGTTCCGACTCACGCACACCGTCGACGAACGGCATGCCGGACGGCGGTTGGTGGCCAGCGTCGACATCGGGTTCAACGGCCGATACGACGGGTTCCAGGCCGAGGCGATCGCCTGGATCGACGGCCGGATCGTTCACGCGATTCAGCCCGACCGACGCACGATCGACCTCGGGGAGCGCGCGATCGGAGAAGTCATCGAGATCTGGGTCGAGGCGGCCGCGACACCGGTCATCGCCGGACACGCCTCCGGATACGGCCCGACGTCGCTCGGAGATCCGCAGACCGCACCGAACGTGCCTCTGTACGTGATGCGTCGAGCCGACATCGCGGTGTTCGACGCCGCCGTGGAGGAGCTGACGTTGCGCCTGCAGGCGGTCATCGACCTGACACTCGATTCGTCGGAGAACGAGCCCGGTCGAGCGCGTTTGTTCGACGCCCTCGAGCGAGCCGGAAACGCCATCGACGTGAACGACGTGTCGGGCACGGCCGCCGAGGGCATCGACGCGCTGTCGTCGGTGTTCGACGGATCCGGGCCGCGACCCCGCCATCGCGTCGTGGCGAGCGGTCACGCCCATCTCGACACGGCGTGGTTGTGGCCGATCCGCGAGACGCGTCGCAAGGCGGTGCGCACTTTCGCGAATGCGGTGCATTTGTTGCGGCTCAATCCCGACGTGGTGTTCACGCACAGTCAGGCCCAGCACTACGAATGGGTGAGCGAGGACGCGCCGCAATTGTTCGACGAGGTGAGGCGCTTGGTCGCCGAGGGCCGCTGGGAACCGGTCGGTGGGATGTGGGTGGAGACCGACCTCAATTTGCCCTCGGGGGAGAGTCTGCTGCGCCAGATGATCCACGGCCAACGGGCCTTCCAGTCCTGGTTCGGTCGTCGATGCGACGGCGCGTTCCTGCCCGACGACTTCGGTTATCCCGGTTCTCTGCCCCAGATCGTTCGTCACGCTGGCGGTCGTTGGTTTTTCACGCAGAAGTTGAGTTGGAACGAAACGAACCGCATGCCCCATCACAGTTTCTGGTGGGAGGGGATCGATGGCTCGAGGTTGTTCGCGCACTTCAGCCCGGTGGACACCTACAACGCCATCCTCATGCCGTCGCAGTTGCGTTTCGCCGAGAGGAACTTCGCCGACCACGTCGGCGCGACCATGTCCTTGGCCTTGTTCGGTCACGGCGATGGTGGCGGGGGTCCGACGCAACAGATGATCGACCGTGGGCGCATCGCGGGTTCCATGGATTCGGTCCCCTCGGTCACTTTCGGAACCGTGGCGGGATTCTTCGACGATGCCATCGAGGAATATGGCGCGCGTGCACCCGTCTGGGTGGGTGAGATGTACTTCGAGAAGCATCGCGGAACGTACAGCTCCCAGATCGGCACGAAGCAGGGCAACCGCAACAGTGAGCGACTGCTGCACGAGATCGAACTGTGGTCGGCGGCGACCGCGAGCAAAGTGGACGGTCTCGAGGGGTGGTGGCGACGCGTTCTGACGCAGCAGTTCCACGACATCATTCCCGGATCGTCCATCGCCTGGGTCCATCGCGACGCCGAGGCCGAGCACGCCGAGATCGCGCGTCGGATCGAGGAAGCGATCGACGAGGTGTTGTCGCCCCGCTTCGACGACTCGGTCTGGTTGGCGAATCCGGCGCCGGTCGATCTGGACGGTGTCGTCGACGTCGACGGAGTCCCCGAGCGCGTGATCGTTCCCGCCATGAGCATCGTCGAACTCGGTCGGGCTCGTCGGTCGCCGGCGAATCCGGTTCGATGCGGGCTCGGTACTGACGGAACTTCGCTGGTGGTCGAGAACGGCCTGGTTCGTGTGACCTTCGCCGACGACGGGGGAATCGTCTCGCTGGTCCACGTGGGAAGTGGCCGAGAGTTCGTGCGCCCCGGATCCCGTATCGGCCTGACGATCCGACGCGACACCCCGGCCGAGTACGACGCGTGGGACATCGACATGGCCGACGCCGATGCGCCCGCCACATCGATCGGCGCGGAAAGTCCCCCGCGCATCGAGTCGGTCGACGAGCGACGAGTGGTCGTGGTCTGCGAGTTCGCGCACGGATCCTCCCGTTTCCGGATGCGTTGGTCCGTGGTCGCGGACTCGGCGCGCGTCGACGTGGCGATGGACGCCGACTGGCACGAGGTCGAGAAACGCGTTCAGCTGATCGCGCCGATCGACGTGATGGCCCGCGAAGCGGTGTGTGGCACCCAGTTCGGGCACGTACGGCGCGCGCGACACGGCAACACGTCGTGGGACGTGGCGCGATTCGAGACCTGTGCGCATCGTTACGTCGTGGTCGGCGAGCCCGGAGCCAGCATGGCGATCGTCGCGGACGGCCCGCGGGGTTACGACAATCGTGGTGACGCCCTGCGACTCACGTTGCTCCGCGCGCCGATGTTCCCCGATCCCACGGCGGACCGCGGGGGACAACGCGTCGAGTGGTCCTATTTCGTGGCCGATCACGACGTGATCGCCAGCGGTCTTTTGGAGCGCGAGGCGGCACTGATCGGGCACCCGACACGAGTGGTGCGAGGCACGCCCGAGATCGTCTCGGTCGGTGTTCGCGTGGACTCCGAGGGCGTGTCGATCAGTTCCGTGAAGTCGGCCGATGACGGTTCGGGCGACATCGTGATTCGACTGTGGGAAACTCGGGGAGGTCGGGCGACGGGCCGCTTGACCTTCGACCGACCGGTCACGTCGGTGGTGGAGTGCAACGCCCTCGAGGAGCCGTCCGATGCCGCGCCGATCACGGTGACGGCGAGTTCGGTCGAACTGACGCTGCGTCCCTTCGAAATACGGACGCTGCGCGCGAGGCGTTGACACCCGGAGCCGTCCCTCCCGAAGTGCACGGACGAGGGAGGACTGGCACACTGTGGTCGTGAGCATCTCGTCCACCTCCCTCACGGATCCCGTGTTGGTCTACGACGGCGATTGTGCGTTCTGTGCTCGTTCGGTGCGTTTCATCGAGCGGCGCATCGCGCGACACCCACGTGTCGTGGCTTGGCAGCACACCGATCTCGGTTCATTGGGACTCACCGTCGAGATGTGCGAGACCGCGGTGCAGTGGGTCGATGTCGACGGGACGGTGGTTTCGGGGCATCGAGCCGTCGCGCGCACCCTGATCCACGGTGGGGGTTTCTGGAAGGTGCTCGGTCGATTCATCGTGTTTCCCGGGGTCGACCGGATCGCGGCCGCGGTGTATCGCTGGGTGGCCGAGAACCGACATCGGATGCCCGGGGGAACGGCCGAATGCGTCCTGCCCCAAGCGGAACGAACCACCGAGACGGGGCGCGTCGACGGCTCGGGTGGAGCATCGGCCTGATTCCCCGCCACAATGGGGGTGTGAGCACTCCCCGGCAACAGTGGCAGAAGGCGTTCGACGAGTCCCGACTGCGTGAAGGACCCTTCCAGACCATGTCGGGTATTCCGTTGGAACCCGTGTACGGCCCCGATGACGGCGAGTTCCCCGGGCAGTATCCCTACGCGCGCGGACCCTACGCGTCGATGTACCGCAGCAAGCTCTGGACGATGCGCATGTTCGCGGGCTTCGGGACCGCGATCGACACCAACCAACGCTTCAAGGAGATCATCAAGGCCGGTGGCGACGGACTGTCGACCGCGTTCGACATGCCCACCCTCTTGGGGCTCGACTCCGACGACCCGATGGCGCTGGGCGAGGTGGGTCGCTGTGGCGTGGCCATCGACACCTTGGCCGACATGCGCGATCTTTTCGCCGACATCGATCTCGGCGGAATCACCACGTCCATGACGATCAACTCGCCGGCCGCCGTGATGCTGGCCATGTTCGTGGCGCAGGCCGAGACCGCCGGCGTTCCCCGGGCCAAGCTGGGTGGAACGCTCCAGAACGACATCTTGAAGGAGTATCAGGCGCAGAAGGAGTTCGTCTTCCCGCCCCGTCAGTCGATGCGACTCGTTCGTGACACCGTGGCCTTCACCGCCGCCGAGATGCCCCGTTGGCACTCCATCTCCATCTCCGGGTACCACATCCGTGAGGCCGGCTCCACCGCCGCCGAGGAATTGGCGTTCACCCTGGCGAACGGTTTCGCCTACGTGGAACTGGCCCGACAGGCCGGTCTCCCGGTGGACTCCTTCGCGCCGCGACTGTCATTCTTCTTCAACGCTCACATCGACTTCTTCGAGGAGATCGCGAAGTACCGCGCCGCGCGGCGCATCTGGGCCCGCTGGTTGAAGGAGCGCTACGGAGCCACCAGCGAGCGCTCGATGCAATTGCGCTTCCACACCCAGACGGCCGGCGTGTCCCTCACCGCACAGCAGCCCGAGGTCAACATCGTTCGCACCGCGATCGAGGCCTTGGCCGGCGTTTTGGGCGGCACCCAGTCGTTGCACACCAACTCGATGGACGAAGCGCTCGCGTTGCCCACCGAGAAGGCCGCGCGCATCGCGTTGCGCACGCAGCAGGTGATCGCGTACGAGACGAACGTGGCCCACGTGGCCGACCCGCTCGGTGGTTCCCATTTCGTCGAGGCCCTCACCGACGAGATGGAGCGTCGCGCCGAGGAGATCTTCGCCAAGATCGACGAGATGGGCCGGGGTTCCATCCTCGAGGGGTGCATCACCGGCATCGAGGAGAACTGGTTCCAGGGTCGCATCGCCGACAGCGCCTACGAGTTGGAGCGCAACTTCAACCGTGGTGAGCGCATCGTGGTCGGGGTGAACCGGTTCCTCGAAGGTAACGATGACGACGATCTCGCCATTCTGAAGATCACCAACGAGGACGAGACCAAGCAGAAGCAACGGTTGTCGAAGGTGCGGGGCGATCGCAACGATGCCGCGGTTCGCGACGCCCTCGACCGCCTGGCCAAGGACGCCGTCGACACCGAGGTGAACCTGATGCCCGCCTTGATCGACGCGTCGTTGGCCTACGTGACGGTGGGCGAGATGATGAACACCATGGCCGGGGTCTTCGGGCGTCACGTCGAAGTGCCGACGATCTGAGAGCGAGCGAAGGAACACCATGTCACAGGATTCGTTGCGCGTGTTGGTGGCCAAGGTCGGCCTCGATGGTCATGACCGCGGCGTGAAGGTGGTCGCACGCCTGTTGCGCGACGCCGGAATCGAAGTGATCTACACCGGTTTGTTCCAGACCCCCGAGACCGTGGCCGCCGCGGCGGTCGACGAGGACGTCGATGTGGTCGGACTCTCGATGTTGTCGGGGGCGCACATGACGTTGGCCCCCCTCGTCGTGAAGGCGATTCGTGATCGTGGTTCGGACATCCCCGTGGTGTTGGGGGGTATCGTCCCCAACCAGGACGTCGAGGAACTCACGGCGGCGGGGATCGCCGCGGTGTTGGGACCAGGCGCGCCCGCTGATCAAGTGGTCGACGCGGTGCGTCGCGTGGCCGCGGCTCGCGCCTGACGTTCACTGCAATCCGCGCAACGCTCCTCCGTCGAGCGGAATCGACACGCCGGTCATGAAGCGCGCGTGTTCGGAGCACACGAAGGCCGCCACGCGGCCGAAGTCGTCGGGGTCGCCGACCATTCCGGCCGGGATGGTCGTCGCCAGTGCCTGCGGGTCGGGGTACAGCGCCGACAGGCGACCGGTCATGTGCAGGCCCGGTTGCAAGGTGTTCACCGTGATGCCGTGTCCGGCGATCTCACGGGCCAACGTCTTGAGGAATCCGGTGACCCCCGCGCGCGCGGTGTTGGACAAGATGAGATGTTCGATCGGTTCGCGCACCGAGGTGGAGGTGATGGCCACGATCCGGCCCCAGCCGGACTCCATCATGATCGGCACGGCGGCTCGGCACATGGCCACCGTCGACAGCAGGTTCAACCTCAACGCCGATTCGTAGGCGTCGAAGGACGTCGACGAGAAGGTTCCCGGCGGAGGTCCACCGGCGTTGGCCACCAGGATGTCGAGACCACCGAGGATCGATCGTGCCCGGTCGATCATGGTGGTCACTTGGTCCGGGTCGCTGACGTCGGCCACCAGCACGTCGACGTTGGAGCCATCCGGGAATTCGGACGTCGCTCGGGCGAGCTTGTCCGCGTCACGGGACACGATCACGACGCGCACTCCCTCGGCGACCAAGGCCTTGGCGGTGGCCAGACCCAGTCCGCTGGAGGCGCCGGTGACGACGGCGCGTCGTCCTTCGATTCCGAGTTGCATCAGCGGTCCTTTCTCAACGGGGAGACGACAAGAGCGTTCGTAGGCGACCGTCGGGAGACGGTCGCGCCCCGATGTGCTCGATCACCCAGGCCGAGACGCGAGTCGCGAAGCGCGCGGCGTCGATGGGGGAGTTCGAGGCGAGATGGTGGGAGAGGAATGCGCCGGCGAAGGAATCACCGGCGCCGGTGGCATCGACCAGATTGTTCGTCGCCGGCGGAATGTGGGTGCTGATCCGACCGTCGTGCACGAGTGCGCCATCGGCATCGAGTTTCAACACGACGAGGGCGCCCGGGAAGATCTTGGTGAGCCCCTCGACGATGGCGTCGGCGGAGGTCTCGCCCGTGAGCACCTGGCCCTCCTCCTTGTTGGGAAGGACGATGTCGAACTCGAGATCGGCACACGCCGCCAGGAAGGCGGGCACTCCCATCTCCATGATCATCTGGAACGAGCCGGGATCGAAAGAAACCGTCGCCCCACTCGCGCGGGCGGTGCGAGCCGCCGCCCGGGCGGCCGAGCGTGGCGGGTCGGTGAAGAACGACCACGCGGTGAGGTGCAGGTGGCGCGCCGACGAGATGGCATCGACGGGCAACTCCGAGGGCATGAGGTAGAAGTCGGCTCCGTGACCCGAGACCATCGAGCGTTGCCCCGTGTGATCCACGAACACCGCGACCGAACCGGTGGAGTGCGCTTCGGTCTCCACGAGGTGCGCCACGACGTGCTCGCGTTCGAGGTCCTCCTGCGCCAATTGGCCGAAACGATCGCGACCGATCTTGCCGACGAATCGCGTCGGGGTTCCGCAACGGCTGGCCCAGACGGCGACGTTGGCCGCGCTCCCTCCCGGGGTCAGCATCACCTCTCCGAAGGTGTCGCCCCCGCGCAACAGTTCACTGTTGGTGCGAATGAGCACGTCCCATGCGAAGTCGCCCAGCACGCACAGAGGTGGGGTCGTGACACCGAGATCGGACACGACGGACACGGTATCGGCGGGGATTGTCCGACCGACATGGTCGTCGGCGAGAATGTCGACATGTCCCGCTCGTTCGGTCGCCTCACCGTGCTGTCACTGGCCGCCGTGTGGGTGATCTGGGGTTCCACGTATCTGGCCATCAAGATCGGGCTCGAGACGATGCCGCCGTTCTTCATGCAGGGTTGCCGATTCGTCGTGGCATCGCTCGTCATGGTGTTGATCCTTCGCTCCCGTGGAGTGGCGTGGCCGAGTCGCCGACAGACGCGCAACGCCTCCCTGATCGGGATCATGCTTCTGATCGGTGGGCTCGGCATGGTGACGTTGGCCGAGGATCGCGGAGTCGACTCGGGTTTGGTGGCGACGATCATCGCGATTCAGCCGATGATGATGGCCCTGTGGGGCGGGCTCTGGCGGTCGTGGCCCAATCGGATGCAGTGGGTCGGGATGTTCATCGGATTGGCCGGGGTGGCCGTGCTGGTGTCCGACGAGGGGCTGTCGGGTTCGTGGGGTGGTGTGTCGCTCGTCTTCGTGGCCTGCGTGTCCTGGAGTTTCGGATCGGCCCTCAGTCGCCGCGTCGACATGCCCGACGGACCGATGACGACGACCATCGAGATGGGGGCCGCCGCGGTGGCCTTCATGTTCCTGTCGCTGGTGTCGCGGGAGACGGTCGAAGCACCGAGCCTTCGAAGCGGGCTCGCGGTCGGCTACCTCGTGGTGTTCGGCTCGATCGTGGCGTTCTCGGCTTTCACGTACCTGATCGGAAACGTGAGTGGCCCATTGGCGATGAGTTACGCGTACGTGAATCCGGCCATCGCGGTTCTGCTCGGAGTCGTCTTCAGTGACGAGAGCGTGTCGACCAACATGGCCGTGGCACTGCCTGTGATCCTGGTGGGCGTGGCCATCGTCACCAATGCCTCGCGCCCGCCCGATGCGACGGCACAGTCGGACCCGTCTACCGTGACGCCGTGATGCGATCGATGGCGAGGTTCCTGACGACGGTGGTGGCGGTCGCCGTGATCGCCACGGCCTGTGGTGGTGATTCGGCCGACATCGCGGGCTCGACGGAGACCGTCGGGTCCGTGGTGCTTCCGGATGGTTCCTCGTCGGTGTCGGCGGGCGAGGATTTGCTCATCGATCCGACCACTGATGTCGGGTCGTCGGGTCGTCCCGTGGTCTTGTGGTTCTGGGCGCCCGGTTGAACGCAATGCAACAACGAAGCCCCCTCGGTCGAGGAGGCCCACCTCACCTACGGTGAATCGGTCGACTTTTACGGTGTCGCGTGGAACGGTTCGGAGGAGTACATGCGCGACTTCATCGAACGTCACGAGATCACCTTCCCCAGTCTTCTCGATGACTCGGGAAATGTTTTCGCTCGCTACGGGATCCCGTATCAACCGGCCTGGGTCTTCATCGATGCGAATGGTTCGGTGACCAAGGTGCAGGGGAGCCTGGATCGGGAGTCGCTCGAGCCGTTGATCGCCGACCTGATCGCGAACTCCTGATCAGTCGAGCCGCGGCCGGATCGATCCGATGGCCCGCAGGGTCTCGGAGAATCGTGCGTCGAGAGACGGATCCTCGGGCGGTTGAATCAACAGCCCGTCGACCAGACCGCCGTACCAGCCCTCGAGGATGTCGGGAAGTTGGTCCCAGGTTCCCGTGGGCAGAACGGTGTCGAGAACCTCGTCGGTCATGAGCGCGCCGAGCGACGCCCAGTCACCGTTGCGCGTCATGGTTCGCAGTCGCGGACCCAGTTCGGGCCACCCGAACAGCTCGAGCGTTCGCTGGTACGCGGGGGTGGAGTAGAGGAACGCCAGCACCGCGCGTTGAGTTTGGCGACTTCGGTCGACGGCGTCCACGTCGGGACCGGTGATGAGCGGAGAGGCGGTGATGATGCGCGGCCGGTCGGGACGTCGAGCCTGTTCGACACCGCTGTCGAGGGCCGGCATCGCCAACTCGCGCACGAATCGCGGATGCGAATTGGTCGGATGTGTCACGAACCAGTCGGCGCAGCGACCGGCCAACTCGATCGCGCCGCGGTTCACGCCGCCGAGGAGGATCGTCGGCGGGTCGTGTGCCAGCGGGCCGGGATCGAAAAAAGGTTGCAAACGATCGAGGGTGTACGACGCGGTGCTCACATTTAGGGGAGAACCTTCGGTGAACGATCTCCAGACGGCGCGCACGACCGTGACGTAATCCTCCATGCGTCGCAGCGGATCACTCCACGGAACGCCGAACCGACCCTCGATGTTCTGTCGAATTTGCGTGGCCAGACCCAGATCGAAGCGACCCGCGCCGGCGGCCGACGCGTCCCATGCTTGGAGGGCCAACAGCATCGGGCTACGGGGGAAGGCCAAGGTGAGGCTGGTCTGGACCCGCAGCCGATCGGTGGCCATGAGCGCCAACAACGACACCGCCATCGAGTCGTGAACGGTCTCGGGTACGTGCAGGATGTCGAAGCCCATCGCCTCGACTCGCTTGGCGTACGCCCCCACCTCGGACATGGGGACGCGGTCGCTCATCCCCGAGATCAAAAACATGGTGCAATTCTGACCGACGCCATCCGCTAGACAGGTATCAGGTGCAGGAGGTGGCCGATGACCGATCAGAAGATTGACCCCGCTGGTGGTTCTCCCGTTCATGTACCGACGAGAGGAACCCTTCCTGCTCGCATCGGCGGCAGCGTGAAGAGCCTTCCCGAGTTCGGACCGAGCGTGATGGACGCCAGCGTGTACCGCGACCAGGTTCGTTACGAACTGGAACGCGAGCGGGTGCTGGGTCGCCATTGGATGATCGGCGGCCGCACCGAGCAGGTGGCCAAGCCCGGAGACTGGATCTCCTACGAGGGTCACGACGAGACCATCGTGATGGTGCGTCAGAGCGACGGAACGATGGCCGGTTTCCACAACGTGTGCAGCCATCGCGGCCCTTCGTTCGTCACCGAGAAGTCCGGCTGTGGTGCCCGGCGTTTCACCTGTCCGTATCACGGTTGGGTGTACGACACCCGGGGTCGCCTGGTCGGCGTGCCCGAGCGCGAGGACTTCGACCCGGTCGTGTTGGCCTCGGCGCACTCGCCGGCGGTGGCCGTGGAGGAGTGGGGTGGTTGGGTCTGGTTCAACCTCGCCGGACCCGAGCGCGCCGTTCCCCTGGCCGACTCCATCGGACCCGAGATCACCGCCGACCTCGGCGCCTACCACATGCAGGACATGGTCGTTCACGAGGTCGTCGAATGGGACGTTCCCGTGAACTACAAGGCCATCGTCGACGGGTTCAACGAGGTGTACCACGTCACCGAACTTCATCACGTGCCCGCCGAGTTCACCAAGGCCGCTCGGTGTTCGTCGTTCCACGTGGTCGGCGACAACTTCATGTGTTTCGTGCCCCGTCCCACCCACCTCGACAAGTTGCCCGACGAGGACTTCGACCACCACCGCAACGCGATCTGCCATTACGTGGTCTTCCCGAACACGGTCTTCAACTGCAATCCCGAGCACATTCAGGTGTTCCAACCCATTCCGCTGGGTGTCGATCGCACGCGATTCTTGTGCTGGGAAATCGTGTACCCGGGCGATCAGTCGGATCCCGCCTACGCGGAGTATTGGTCGCGCACAATGGCCCACTGGAACGAGTTGAAGCGGGTGGTGGGCGAGGACATCAGCATCTACACACAGATGGCACGGTCCAAGAAGTCGAGTGCCTTCTCGCGCCAGATCCTCTCCGAACGCGAGTTCAAGATCGCCTTGTATCACCAGAACATGGATCGCAAGATTCGCGATTGATCGAAACCCGATCATTCGTGAACATCGTGGTCACGAGGTGAAAACGAGGTTCTCCGCGATTTTTTCGTAAAGGTCCGACGATGGGGGGACGATACCCCTCTTCGTGAAACGGAGGATGACCAAACTCGGACGCACGGCCTTGATGTCGTTGTCGGCCGCGATCGCACTCGGTGTCGTCGGTGTGCCCGGCGCCCTCGCTCAGGGCAACAACGTGTCCTCATCGTCCTCGTCATCGGCCTCCTCCTCGCTTGGTCTCACCTACGTCGTGGCGAAGAACGATTCGCTCAGTCGCATCGCTTCTCGGGTCAACGTTCCGATGTCCGAACTGCTGGTCGTCAACGGCTTCACCCGAACGAGCGTCATCCTCCCCGGTCAGGTCATCAAGCTGCCGGACACCGCCTCGGCCACGCCCGTTGCAACTCCCGTCGTTTCGAAGAATCCGAGTGTTTCAGTGACGAATTCGTCGAACGGGCCGACCTACGTGGTGCAACGCAACGACTCGTTGTCGAAGATCGCGTCCACGGCGAAGGTGTCGTTGAGGGCTCTGTTGACTGCGAACAACTTCACCCGTACGAGCGTCATCGTCCCCGGACAGGTCATCAAACTGCCCACCGGTGCCGCGACGCCGGCGAACGTCACGGCCACGACGCCGGCAAGTGTCACGGTTGCGACACCGGCGAATGTCACGGTCGCGACGCCGGCGAGCGTCCCGGCCGCGACGTCCACCAAGTTGCAGCAGGTTCTGGACTTCGCCCACGCCCAGGTCGGAAAGCCGTACAAGTTCGCCACGGCCGGACCGTCCACCTACGACTGCTCGGGCCTCACGTTGGCCAGTTACGCCGTGGCGGGAGTGAAGTTGCCGCACCGGAGCCTCGCGCAGTCCAAGCTCGGCGTCGTCGTCGACTGGAAGACGACACCCATTCAGGCCGGCGATCTGATCTTCACCTACTCCAGTGTCGACTCGACGCAGATCAGTCACGTGGGAATCGCCGTCAGTTCCACCCATTGGATCGAGGCGCCCAACACCGGTTCGGTCGTGCGAATCTCCAAGCTGCCGTCGGCCACCCGCATCCAGGCCGTTCGACGATTCCTCTGATTGACTTCGGGGAATGAGTTCGCACGATTCCTCGCCACGGTCCACGCCCCCGAACCTCGAGTGTCTCACGTGGTCGGAGGCGGGTTCGGTGGGTCGCATCACCCTCGATCGCCCCAAGAAACTGAACGCACTGTCGGCGGTCCTTCTGTCCGAGATCATCGAGATCTGCGGATGGTTGCATCAGCGATCCGACATTCGGGTCGTCATCGTCGATGGTGCCGGACGGGCCTTCTCCGCGGGCTTCGATTTGGGTGATTTCGCCGCTCCGGCATCGGGGAACCCCCGTGATGGAGCCGACCTCGGGCGTCTGGCGACCAACGCTCTCACCGACGTTCCCCAGTTGACCATCGCGGCGGTGCACGGTCGTTGCGTCGGTGGTGGCGCAGTGCTGGTGGCGGCCTGCGACCTCCGGGTCGCGTCGGACGACGCATTGTTCTCGATTCCCGAGGTCGACCTCGGCATCCCCCTGGCGTGGGGAGGTATCCCGCGTCTCGTTCGTGAACTGGGCCCGGCCGTCACCAAGGAATTGGTGCTCACCTGCCGTCCCTTCACCGCCTCCGAGGCCCTGTCGCTTCGTTGGATCAACACGGTGGTCACGCGAGAGGAATTGGCCGCTCACGTCGACGCCCTGGCGACGTCGCTGGCGGCCAAGCCGTCGTACGCGTTGCGCGCGACCAAGGCCCTTGTCAACGCCGTCGCCGAGGAGATGGCCGGTACCGGTCGATCGGTCCAGGACGCCGACTCGTTGGTGTACGCCATGCGGGACCCCGAGAGTCGGGAAGCCTCGATGAAGTATCTGGCGGCGCGCCGGAAATAAGGTGGGAGAGCGGTCGGGGGACCGCGTTGTGAGGGGGAGCCATGCTCGATTACGTGATCACGGGTGGAACCATCGTCGACGGCACCGGTTCGACACCTCGTCGAGGTGACGTCGGGGTGCGCGACGGACTGATCGTGGCGGTGGGTGACGTCGACGAACCGGCGCGCGAGAAGATCGACGCCGACGGTGCCGTGGTGACGCCCGGTTGGGTCGACGTTCACACGCACTACGACGGGCAGGTCAGTTGGGACGAGGTCATGGATCCGTCGGCCGGCAACGGTGCCACGACCGTCGTGATGGGCAACTGCGGTGTGGGTTTCGCGCCGGTCCGTCCCGGCAGCGAGAAAACCCTCATCGAATTGATGGAGGGCGTCGAGGACATTCCCGGCACGGCCCTGTACGAGGGCATCGAATGGGGGCGGTGGGAGTCCTTCCCCGAATACATGGATTACATCGCCAGTCGAAAGTATTCGCTCGACATCGGTGCCCAAGTGGCGCACGGGGCGTTGCGTTACTACGTCATGGGTGAGCGGGGTGCGCGCAACGAGGACGCCACCGCGGACGATCTTGGCGAGATGTCACGTTTGGTGGTGGACGCACTTCGCGCCGGAGCGGCCGGCTTCAGCACGTCGCGCACCATCGGCCATCGCGCCCTCGATGGCTCGCCGGTGCCCGGCACCTTTGCTCCCGACGTCGAAATCGACGCGTTGTCGTCGGCGATGCGCGAAGCCGGTTGTGGTGTCTTCGAGATGATCCCGGCCGGCACGGTGGGCAAGCTCGAAGGATTGGGTGGTGAGCGCTTCACCCCCGAGAGCGAGTTGGCGTTGATGGCCGAGTTCTCGCGGCGCAGCGGCCGACCGGTGACGTTCACGCTCGTGAAGTCGCCGGACTACGCCCCCGACACGTGGGAACGCCTGCTGGCCATGGTGGTCGACGCGAATCAGAGTGGTGCTCGTCTGTTCCCGCAGGTGTCGTCGCGACCGATCGGATTGGCCTCGGGTCTGTCGGGTTACCACGCGTTCCAGCGTCGTCCCACTTATATGGCATTGGCGCACCTTCCCCTGACCGAGCGCGCGCGAGAGATGGCCCGCCCGGAGGTGAAGGCCGCGATCATGTCCGAGGCCGACGTCCCCGTGGATCAGCCGGGGTCCATGGCGAACATGTACAACCTGTTCCAGATGGCGGCTCCGATGCTGTATCCGTTGGCCGATCCGGTGGATTACGAACCGGACCCGTCCCAGATGCTCGGTGCCCGCGCGGCCGGCACGGGCGAACCGATCCTGAGCGTGTTGTACGACTTCCTGCTCGAGCAGAACGGTGCGGCCATGTGCGCTCTCATGGGTGGTCCGGACGTGCACGAGAACCAGGAAGTGTTGCGCAAGATGTTGACGCACCCCGAGACCGTGACGGGTTTGAGCGACGCGGGGGCGCACGTCACCCTGATCTGCGATGCCACGATGCCCACGACACAACTGACGTTCTGGGCCCGTGATCGTCATCGGGGCGAGCGCATTCCCCTGGAGTATCTGGTGGCCAAGCAGACGTCGCGCAACGCCGATTTGTACGGCTACACCGATCGTGGTCGATTGATGCCCGGCTTGCGCGCCGACATCAACGTCATCGACTTCGAGAATCTGACCGTGGCACCACCGAAAGCCTTCCACGATCTGCCCGCGGGTGGAACGCGCTTGATCCAGCCGGTGAAGGGGTATCTGGCCACCATGGTGCGCGGCGAGGTGACGCGACGTTTCGACGCCGACACCGGCGCACGACCGGGAACCTTGGCTCGTCCGGTGAGGTCGTGATGGAGTCCGCGATCACGCCGGCGGTCGACGACTTCGCCAAGCGATTCTTGTCCGGCATCGTCGGCCAGGAGACGAGCCTCGACCGAATCGTCGACGCTCCGAGTGGTCTGAGTGTTCCCGAGATGTTGTCAGCCTTGGGTCATCCTTCCCTCGGTCGCTTGGGCATCCAGATGATGGCCGACTTCATGCACCCCACGAACTCGCGCTACTTCGACGCCATCTACGGGTCGTTCTTCGGGCAGAAGGACATCCGCAACTGGTTGGTACCGACGATGGCGCAGATCGAATTCATCGACTTCGTACCGACACAACCGCCGGCGTTCCTGGACGACGGCGAGGGTGTCACCTCGGTCGACGAGTGGCAGATGTTCGCGAACCTGGCCGCCATCGGTGCCGGCGAGGGAACGGTGCCGATGTCGAAGGGCGTGAGCGTGCGCCGATATCGCGACGGCTGGATCACCTGGGCCTGCGACGTGTACGACACCAGTTCGTTTCGCACCCCGCCGCCCGACGGGTCCGAGGCGGCGCCCATTCCGGATTCGCCGTCGCCCGCCGAGTGGGATCGCCACGCGGCCACTCCGGTCACCGTGTGCTCGGAGGTGGACTTCGAAGCCGATTGCCGCCAATTCCATCCCACCGACTCGGTGTACATCGATCCGATCTTCGGCGAGTTCCGCGGTCGCGAGGAGATCACGGCCTGGATCATGGACATCATGCCGCGCGTCGGCAACATCGAGTTCGTTCCGGTCGGACCCGAGCTGAACGACGGATCGGTGTATCTGCAGGAGTGGGTGCAGACCGCGGTCACGTCCACGGGTGAGCGGGTGCCCATGACGCGTGGAACGAGCGTGCGTCGCTACCGCGACGGTTCCACGGTGTACGCCGCGGACTACTTCGACATCGCGACGTTGACGCGGCCGGAGGTCTTGGCCGCCAGCAACGATTGCGGGTCGACGATCACCACCGACGACATCATGCGTTATCGCCTGCGTGGCCTCTGATCACGGAAGTTCGCGGACGCGGACCGACAAACAGGTGACGCAGCCCTCGAGTTTGATGAACTCGCTGATGTCGACCTCGATGGTGCGGTAACCGCGAGCGCGGTAACTCGCGGCCATTTCGGGTGCGTCGGCGGCCATGAGGATGAGGTCGGGCTCGAGCAGCACCACGTGCGCACCGGACTCCTGGGAGACCGCTTCGAAACGCGGGAAGGTCGCGGTCGAATCCAGACCGGGCTCCCAACCGACGATGGTGCCGTCCGACAACGCGGTGGCGGCGGACTTCAGGTGCAGGACCTTCGAGAGAGGAACCCCGACGACTCGGGCGCCCATCGGCTCGACGATGGCGGCGAACTGGCGCAGACCCTCGGGGTTGGTGCGACCACCGAGCCCGACGTAGATGGTGTCGCCGTCGGGATGCGGAACCTTGAGCACGTCTCCGCCGTCCATGGTTCCCGGTGCGACGATGCGCTCGATACGACAACCGAGTTCGGCCACGACCGGTTCCACCGCGACGGTTTCGGGCTTGCGCGCGTCGTCGCCGGGCCGGGTGATGATGGCGGTGCCGCGGTACATCACCACCGGATCCTCGACGAACACCGCGTCGGGGCAGTCGTCGGCCGGCGGCACCTCGACGACTCTCCAACCGGTATCGCGAACGGCGTCCACGTAGTCGGTCCATTGTTTCATCGCCAGTTCGAGGTCGATGGGGGAGCGATCGATGTGGGTCACGATGCCGTCACTGAGCCGAGGGCCGGGGCGACGTACGAGAGCGATTCGGGTTGGGCGGGGCACGTCGAAAGACTAGGGGCTGCTCGGGAAGGGCGGTCGCTTCACTATGGTTGGGGCGACACGAGGGGGAGTCATGACCGTCGATCCAGCCCAAGATCCGCGCATCGATCCGCGCATCAAAGCCATGTTGGCGTTGATGCCCAGTTTCCAGGCACCGGACGTACCGGATCGCGCCGCGTTATTGGAGCGCAGCAACACACCCGAGGGAATGGCGGCCGCCGAGATGTACCGATCGATGATGGCCATCTGCGACACCGAGGAAAACGCACCCACCAACGGGTTGCGCATACATCTCGAGACGGTGACCTCGCAGCCGGACGGCAACTCCATCACTCTTCGGGTTCTGCGACCGGACACCGACGCGGTCCTGCCCTGCATCTATTACATCCACGGCGGTGGGATGGCGTCGTTGTCGTGTTTCGACGGGAATTACAGCGGGTGGGGCAAGTTGCTGGCCGCCAAGGGCGTGGTGGTGGTGATGGTGGAGTTCCGCAACGCGGTCACGCCGTCGTCGTTGCCCGAAGTGGCCCCGTTCCCGGCCGGACTGAACGATTGCGTGTCCGGTCTGCGTTGGGTGGTGGCCAACACGTCCTCGTTGGGTGTCGATCCCGCTCGCATCGTGGTGGCCGGAGAGAGCGGAGGTGGCAACCTCACCCTGGCGACCGGCATGAAGCTGTCGAAGGATGGCGACATCGGAACGATCTCCGGCTTGTACGCGTTCTGCCCGTACATCGCCGGTCAGTGGCCCACGCCGGAGTGTCCGTCGTCCACGGAGAACAACGGCATCTTCCTGAGTCTGCACAACAACAACGGACGGATGGGCTACGGCATCGAGGCCTTCGACCGTCGTGACCCGTTGGCGTGGCCCAGCTTCGCCACCGAGGACGACGTGCGCGGGTTGCCGCGCACGGTGATCAGCGTGAACGAATGTGATCCCCTCCGGGACGAGGGCATCAACTTCTATCGGTTGCTGTTGCGCGCCGGCGTTCCTGCTCGTGCCAAGACGATCCTGGGCACCACGCACGGCATCGAATTGATGCCCATCGCCTGTCCCGAAATCACCGAGGCCGCTCAGATCGACCTGGTGGCGTTCGCCTCGGCGTAGAGCGCACGGCGTCAGCGCACGGTGGGCTCGCGTTCCAGCACCACGCGAATCCCGCCCATGTCGGGTCGGGTCCAGATCATGTGGCCCTCTTCGTCCAGCCACCGCCGCACTTCGATTCCCGGTAGGCCGACGGGTCTCAGCACGAAAGCTCCGTCCTCGTACGACGCGACGACGTGAATCGGTGTGGTGTAATCGAAGACCGACACGTCGTGAACGCCGTTCTCCTCGGTTCCGTCGGCGCGGGCGTCGGCGATGGTGCCCCCACCGCAGTCGACGATGCGATTTCCACATTGTTCGATGCGCTCTCGATACGTCAAGAGTCGGTCGTCGACCGAGACCGGCTCACCACCTCGTGTGGCGCTGATGGCCCGCCAGGTTCCGCGCAGATCCGGAGCACCATCGACGAGAGGCTCGTCGCAGTCGGCCAGCACCAGCGGCGGAAACTCGGATCCGTATCCGCCCGCTGGCGTGTGGGCCACGGGGATCTCGTCGGCCTTCATACGGGGGCACCGTAGACGACTTCGGCATGGGTGAGTGCCCCGGCAGTCGCGCCGGTCACGACCTCCGACCACTTTGAAGTCGGATGTGCGCCGATACAATCACGAGCCGTGCGGGTGTAGCTCAATGGCTAGAGTTCCAGCCTTCCAAGCTGGCTATGCGGGTTCGATTCCCGTCACCCGCTCCATCGCTGGTGCAACTGGTGGCATGAACGACCAGAAACTGGTCGTTCATGCCACCAGATCATCCAGAAAGGGTCACCGAGCGAAGCCGCAACACGAACTCGCCTTCCTGCTTGTCGACCAAGTAGATCGACACCTGTCGGATGGACTCCGACGACAGGGGCGGGCGATTCGCGACCGGCGCCAGACGCCAGTCCGTGGCGACGAAGTCAGTGAGCCTCAGGATCGACTCCGACATGGATTCGGCGGGGGTGAATCGCTGGATGTAGCCGTCGGTGTCGGTTCGAACCTGAACCAGATACGTCCGTCCGTCGCCCTCGGCTTCGATCGACATCGATGTCCATCCCGCGGCGGGCGCCGCCGAGAGCACCGGGCCACGCGTCGAGGTGAAGCCCCCGTTGTTGTCGGTGGACAGGACCCCCGAGAACACCATGGCTCCGTCGTCGAACTCCACCGAACTACTGGAGACGCCACCCATCACCGTGTCGTTCTGCACGTACCAGGCGTCCACCGACGACGGGTCGGAGAAATCCGCCAACATCGACGATTCTCCGGCTTCCGCCATGGTGGTCGGCGTTCGTGACGTGGTTGTCGTGGAGGTGGCCGGGATCGTCGACGGTGACGTGTTCGACGTGACCGGCGGGGCCGGGGTTCCGGCGGACTCGGACGCCTTCGTGGTCGAGTTCGCGCAGGCGGACGACGCAACCATGATCGACAACAGCAAAGCCCGTGTGCGCATGGTCTTTCGTATCACCATGTGTCACGGAGCGTCCACGCCAAGCGTCCCGAAAACGGCGGATCCGCCAACACCACATGATCACGGGCGTAAGGTGCGGTCGACTGACGAGAGGATCGACATGAAGATTTCGAAGATGACACGGTTCGGCGCGGTGGTTGCGGCCTTCGCGACCATTGGTGCGGCCTGTGGTGGCGATGGCGACGAGGGTGGCTCCTCCGGTCCGGAAAAGAAGCAGTACGCCGAGGCGTTGGCGGTGGCCCTGGCGGCCGAGAGCGACTTCCCCTTCGACGAGAAGGAGACACTCTGCATCGCCGAACGGGTCGTCGACGTGATGGGCGTTCAGATGTTCGTCGACGCCGGTGTCTCCGCCGAGGACGTCACCGCGGCGGCCGACTTCGACTTCCCCGAACTCACCGAGGAACAGACGGCCGGCTTGACCGAGATCTTCCTCGACGGTGAGTGCATCGACATGGGTGCCTTGATGGCCGACATGATGATGGAGCAATCGGCGGGTGCTCTGACCGAAGATCAAGCCGCCTGCATCGGAGACGGGTTGGCCGCGTCCGAGAGTTTCGCCGAGGTTTTCGCCTCCGGGGTCGCCGGTGACGAGAGTGCCGATCCCGGCACCGTGATGGAGTCCGAGATACTCCAGCTCATCGTCGATTGCGACATCCCTCTGGATGCGTTCGGCTGATCAGGCCGTTCGCACCTTCGGTCTCGGCTGCATGGTGCGCCTCGCATCGGAGTCCTTGATCCGGGTCCAACTCCAAGCGGCACCGATCAAGAAGATGATCGATGCGCCGACGAAACCCCAGTGATAGCCGCTGAGCAACGCCGTGGTGGGCTCTCGCCCCGCGTCGAGGCCGTGATTCGAGCGGCTGACGAACACCGTGGCCAGAATCGCCACCCCGAGAGCAGCCGACGTCTGACGCTGGGCCGAGAATATGGCCGAGGCGCGGCCGGTGTCGGGAGCGTCGATGTTGGAGTACGTCGCGGCCTGGATGGGCATGAAGCAGAACGCCATGAAGCACCCGCGCAGGAACATCAACACGGCGACCACGAACAACGATGAATTCTGATCGAGGAAAACGAACAGAAGCGTCACCGTGGCGGCCATCGTCATACCGAAGGTCACCAATCGACGAGGCCCGACCGTGTGGTACCAGCGGCCGACGAATTGACTCATGGCGATGACGCCGATCGCCTGGGGAAACGTGGCCAACCCCGACTCGAAGGCGGTCGTGCCCAGCAAGCCCTGCAGGAACTGGGGCAACAGGAAGATGAAGCCGATGAAGCTTCCGTAGGAGAGGGTGCCGGCGATGTTGCCGTTGCGGAAGATGCGGTCGCGGTACAGACGAAGGGCCAGCATCGGCTCGGTGATGGTCGTCTCGACCTTCACCATGATGGCCAGTAGCACCAGACCGCCGAGACCCGTCGCGAGCACCTGTCCCGACAACCAACCGTGCGTGGGTGCGTGCGACAGCGCGTACAGCAGACCGGCCAATCCGGCACCCGACAGCACGAAGCCGGCCAGGTCGAAACGAGCCGAACGCAACTCTCGATGTTCCTTCAGGAAGGTGGCCGCGAAGACGATCCCGAAGATCCCCACCGGAATGTTGACGTAGAAGATCCAGCGCCACGAGAAGTGGGTGACGATGAAGCCACCCACCAATGGACCGAGGGCCGGGGCGATGACGGTCGGCACGATCAGGATCGCCGACGCGCGGGCGCGCTCCTCCGGGGGGAACGCCCGGTACAGCATGGCGGTCCCGATCGGGGTGAGCATTCCGCCACCGACACCCTGCAGCAGGCGGAAACCGATCAACTGTTCCAGCGACTGAGCCAAACCGCACAGCATGGAGGCGCCGGTGAACACCGTGAGGGCGAACAGAAACGTCTTCTTGGTCCCGAAGCGGTCACCGATCCAGCCCGACGCGGGGATGAAGACCGCCAGTGCCAGTAGGTATCCGAGGATGACCCACTCGATTCCGGCCGGGGTGGCGTCGAATTCATCGGTGAGTGTGGGGATGGCGGTGTTGATGATCGTCGTGTCGAGGATCTCCATGAACAGCCCGGTGACGAAACAGATCGCCACCAACCACTTGTATTCGATGCGTCCGAAGATTCGCTTCATCGTGCTTCCGTCCGTTCGTCGGGGGAGAATCGAGGGGCGTTGGCATGGTAGACGGAAGGACATGGAACGCTGGGTGATCGAGAAGAAGTTGAACGATGATCGGGCCTGGTTGCTCGAGACCTATTCCCGTTTGTCGGACGAGCAACTGTTCGGCGACCTCACTCCCAGCGAGCACGATCCCGCCAACTATTGGTCGGCCCTCGACCACCTGGCGCATCTGGCCCTGATCGAGCGGAACTTCGCGGCGATGATTCGACGACACGTCGGTGGTCACCCGAACCCCGTCGGTCTGCGCGAGGACGACCAAGGGCGGCCGCGCACCGTGGAGCAGATCATGGCCTCGGTGCACGCCATGACCGAGGAGTGGCAACGCGAGCACCACGGCAAGTCGTTCGACGAGGTGGTGGCCCTGGGGGCCGCGGCGCGCGCGGTCACGCTGCAGTTGTTGTCGGAGTTGTCCGACGAGCAATTGAACGAACGTCTACCCGGTGCGCCCTGGGCCGACGGCACGATCGGGGGAGTGTTGGCGGCGAACGCGGATCATGGTCGCATGCACTGGAAGTGGGCCAAGGAGGCCGGGGTGCTCGACCGGTGACGTTCAGTCCCCGAGATCGGGTACCCAGGCGGATCCGTTGATGTGGCTTCCACCGTCGACGAACAAGGTGTTGCCCGTCAGATATCGGCAGTCGTCACCGGCGAGGAACGAGACCACCGGCGCGATGTCGTCGTAGGGGTCTCCGATGCGGCCCATCGGATTGCCGGCGTCGGCGGCGGCGATCAACTCCGGGTGTGCACCCATCACCTTGTGGAAGGCCGCGCTCTTGGCCGCCGGACACACGGCGTTCACCACCACTCCGGTGGGCGCCCACTCGCGCGCCGCGGTGCGGGTGAGGGTGCGCAACGACTCCTTGGCGACGTTGTATTCGAGAGTTCCCATGTGAGCGTTGACGCCGTTGAGCGAACACATGTTGATGACTCGCCCCCAGCCAGTGGCCTTCATGTCGGGGAAGACCTCGCGCATGGCCCAGAAGGCTCCGTAGAAGGCGACGTCGAGTCCGTGTCGCAGGAGGTCGTTGGTCTTGTGTTCCACCCGACCCATGCGACCACCACCCCACGCGTTGTTGACCAGCACGTCGACCGGGCCGAAGATCGCGCGAGCCCGAGCGACCATGTCCACCACCTCGGCTTCGTGGGAGACGTCAGCGCGCACGAACGTCGCACGATCGCCGTGTTCGATGATCGACGCCGGACCCCGCTCGTCGTCGATGTCGACCGCCACCACCCGCAGTCCGTCCTCGATCAATCGCCGTACGATGCCGGCTCCGATTCCGTCGGCGGCACCGGTGACGAGGGCGATCCGCGACTCTTTCATGGTGGTGACCCTCAGGCGTCGAGGAGTTTCTCGATGGTGGCCACCAGGTTGGCGTCATCGGGGGCGACCATGGGGCTGAAGCGCACGATGGTCCGGCCGCCATCAGCCACCACGAACTTCTCGAAGTTCCACCGAATGTCGCCGCTGGTTCCCTCGGCGTCGGCCACCGCGGTGAGTTCGTCGTAGATGGCGTGACGACCATCGCCGTTTACCTCGATCTTCTCCATCAACGGGAAGGTGACCCCGTAGGTGGTGGAGCAAAAAGTGGCGATCTCCTCCGGGGAGCCCGGTTCCTGCGCGCCGAATTGATTGCAAGGGAAGCCGACGACCGAGAGTCCACGTGACGCGTACTTCTCGTGCAGTTGCTCGAGCCCGGTGTACTGCGGGGTCAAGCCGCACTTGCTGGCCACGTTCACGACCAGCATCACCTTGGCGGGGATGTCGGCCAGCGTGGTGGGTCGACCGGACAACGTGTTGACGGGTTGCTGAAGAATGCTCATGCCCAAGCCTGACACATTCGTACGCCTCGTCGGAACGCGATGAACCCGGGACGGCGCTCGACGAATTGGTCGGGGAGGGGAGATTTGAACTCCCGACCGCCTGCACCCAAAGCAGGAACGCTACCACTGCGCCACTCCCCGGTCGGAGGACAAGCCTAGCGAGGTCGGCCCGCGAGCGCTTCGCGACATCCGGCATGTGCGAGCGACGCGGACGTACGATTTGGCATCGCCACAGCCTTGAACTCCGACGCGGTCGACGAAACCGGGACGACCAACTCCCATCACCGCGTGTCTCGGAACCGAGTCGCCACTCTTCTCGCGTGGATCATCCTCGCGGCGGGCGCGGGTCTCACGGCGTCGCTCGGGTTCGACGTTCGCCTCGCCCTGGCGGTGGTGATCGTGGCGCGGGCCGTGCACGGCGTACCCGCTGGTGTCTCCGCCTTGGTGTCGGCGGCCGTCGTCACCTTCGTCGCGCGCGGCTACGTCTCGTCGGCGGAGCCACATCTGGCCCCGGCGGCGGTCGCCACGCTTTTCCTCGTGGTCGAGTCCGTGGCGCTGTCGCATCTGGTGTTGGTGCTCACGGATCGAGTCAGTCGACGCACGAACCCGATACGTCGATTCACGGTTGTCTCGGTCGCGATGGTCGCGACATCACTCGTTCTGGCGGCGTTCGAATCGGTGGTGGCCAATGTCGCGATCGACGAATCGGTGGCGTCGTTCTGGGAGCGAGGAGCGGCCGTGACCGCCGGGTCGCTGCTCGGCTTGTGCGCGACAGTCCTCGTGCGGGGCCGTTGGTTCCGCTTCCACGGGCTGTCGTTCGACGAGTTGACCGCCCCCTTCGCGGCGCTCATGATCGTGGTGTTGGCTCTGCAGGCCACCGGTGAGATCTGGCGTTCCGCCGACGAGGACCGTCTTCGGGACGCGGCGCGGACGACCATGACCGCCTTTCTCGACGATGTGTCGGGCGAAGTGAACGACGTCATCGACGCGTTGGGTACCGACGACGACGCGCTCGCGACGAGACCCGCCGTGATCGGCCTGATGTTGCGCTCCGAGTCGGGCGACGACGAGTTGCTCCTCGGCGACGAGCAACTCTTCGAGGAACTGCTCGCCGTCGCGGACGCCACGGCTGGTGATGTCGAGAACCGCACCCGTTTGCTCGGCGACGGATTGATCGTCGTCGATCGCCGGAATCTTCTGCTCTTCGAGTTCATCGGCGATTCGACCGAGACGGAAACCACCGTCACGTTTCTCATCGCGCTCGATGCGGATCGGTTGCTCGCCTCGGCGAGCGATTCCCTGGCCGGGGCCTTCGGTGACGTCGAGGTGTCCCTCGTGCCGTCCATTGGCGATGGTCGGGTGACGGGCACCATCGACGGCGCCGTCGTGGCGATGAACGGAGAGCCGGCGGCCGGATTCGGAATGGACGGCCAACAGGCCTTCCTCGTGCTGTTGTTCGAGGTCCTCCTCGGTGCGGCCGTGATCGCGGTCTTGTTGTTGGGGGCGTCGGCGCAGGTGAGGGTGGCGCTCGAGCGACGTCGTCGCGAGTCGTTGCTCGAGGCGGCGCTCGACGCGACGCCGGGCCTGTCGGTGGTGTTCGACCAGGACATGACGGTGTTGGCGGGCAATCGGGTCGTTCGTGACGCTCACGCGGATCGGGTTCCGGGTATCCCGGTCATCGACGTTCTCGGTTTCGGCTCCGAAACGGTGCGAGCCCGGATCGTCGGTGAACTGCTCGCCAAGGTCCTCGGCGGAGAGGGAGGGCACGCCGAGGTTTCCGGGGGTGAGGGTGACGAAATGCGCATCCTGGAACTCGAGGCGTATCCGGTGTCGGTGCCCGGCGACGAACGCATCGGTTTTCTGCACGTGTCCGACGCCACCGAACGACGCAGCATGGCCATGCGCACCGCGCAAGCGGAACGCATGGAATCACTGGGTGCCCTGGCGGGCGGACTGGCCCACGACTTCAACAACCTTCTCTTCGTCACGCTCGGCAATCTGCAGTTGATGGCCATGAACGAGACCATCACGAAGGACGAGAAGTTGGCCAAGTTCCTCTCGCGTTCGATGTCCGCGGTCGAGCGAGGGGCCGAGATCACGAAGTCCTTGCTGGCGGTGGCGCGCAGCCAACCGCTCGAGGAGACCGCGGTCTCGTTGGCGGATCTGATCAAGGGCCTGCTCCCGCTGGTGAAGCAGGCCGTGGGTGCCGGGCGCACGGTCGAAGTCGACATCCCCGATCCGAATCTGCACCTCATGGTCGATGCCGGTCGATTGCAGAGTTGCATTCTCAACCTGGCGTTCAATTCCCGCGACGCGATGGGTCCGAACGGTCGGGTGCGCATCGCGGCGCGTCGTCGTGAGGACACGATCGAGTTGTCGGTGTCCGACGACGGAGCGGGAATGCCGGCCGAAGTGGTGGCCCGAGCGTTCGAGCCCTTCTTCACGACGAAGAAGGCCGGCAGTGGAACCGGACTGGGCCTGGCCACCGTGTACGCGTTTGCACAGCAAAGCGGTGGCACGGCGACGCTCGACAGTCGGCCCGGTGTGGGCACCACCGTCACCCTGGTCCTTCCGTTGCACGTTCCCGGCGTCGCTTCCGAGCGGCTCACGTCCACTCGCCGCGCGGGTCGTCGCGTGGTGGTGGCCGACGACGAACAAGCCTTGGCCGAGATGGTCGCGGCATGGTTGATCGACGTCGGGGTCGACGCTCGTTTCGCCCTGTCTCCCCGCGAGGCCCTCGACCTGATCTCGGAGTTCCGTCCCGATGTCTTGGTGTCCGACGCCAACTTCGGCCTGGAGCAAGATGGGCTCGATCTCGCTCGTTTGGCGACGGCCGATCAACCCGATCTTGCCGTGATCTTCATGACGGGTTATTCGTCGAGCATGAAGCAGTTGCAAGAGTTGGGGGAGCGGACGCTCGCCAAGCCCTTCTCCCGGGAGGACCTCTACGCCGCGGTGCTTCCGTTGGTGGCCGACGACGGGGTCGACGCGAACTCCGCGCATGTTCGGACCGAGGGAGGTGAGTCACATGGCTGACGCCGCACGAGTACTGGTGATCGACGACGAGGAAGCCATCTGTGAACTCATCGAGGCGGTCGCGGAGTCCGCGGGCTTCAGCGCGCGCTCGGCCAGCACCCCCGCCGACATCGAACGCGCCATCGAAGGTCGCTTCGATCTGGTCGTTCTCGATCTGTCGTTGGGTGAGGTGGACGGCATCGAGGTGATGAGTCGACTCGGCGCCCGACATCGTGGGATGCCGGTCATCCTGGTGAGCGGGGCCGATCAGTCGCTGCTCGACACGGCCGGACGCATCGCCGAGATGCACAAGCTGCGGGTCATCGGGACGTTCGCGAAACCGTTCTCCCTGGACGTCCTGCGTACCGCGATGCTGGAGTGGTCGCAAGTCTCGGACCAGGCCCACGATCCAACCGGTCCGAAGATCATGGTCGGACCCGACCAATTGCTCGATCCCGAGTTCCTCCATCTCGTCTACCAGCCGAAGGTGTCCACGGTCTCGGGCGAGGTCACCGGCGTCGAAGCTCTCGTTCGCTGGCGACACCCCGCTCACGGTGACGTGTCGCCTTCGGTGTTCGTCGCCCTCATCGAGGAGGCCGGACGGACGTCGGAGTTGCTCGACTCGGTGATGAAGATGGCGGCTCGTGATCGAGCGCGCTATCGGGCGCTCAAGTCCATGCCCGATGTGAGCGTCAACATCTCCGTGCTCGATCTCGACGACGACGAATTGCCACGACGCGCGCAACGCATGCTCACCGAAGCGGCACCGGCCGACGCGTGGACCTTCGAGGTCACCGAGACCGCCCCGTTCACCGATGCCGCGCCGGCGTTGTCGATCCTGACGCGTCTGCGACTGGCCGGATTCCGTCTCGCGGTGGACGACTTCGGGACGGGCACCAGCAACTACGAACGGGTACTCGCGGCACCGTTCACCGAGCTGAAGATCGACCGCGCCATGGTGAGTCGGCTCGACATCGAAGCATCCGAGCCCGACCCCATGGTGAAGTCCGGTGTGGAGGTCGGACACTCGCTCGGCTTGCACGTGGTGGCCGAAGGGGTGGAGACACCCGATCAGTTCCGTATGGTTCGTGACATCGGATGCGACGCGGCGCAGGGCTACCTGATCTCGGCCCCGGTGGCCCCCGTGCAGATCGACGCGGCACTCGACGAGTGGCGTCGCAAATTCGAGTTTCTCGGGTGACGCCCCGACACGTCGTCGAGAGAGTGTCGCGTCAGGAGAGTGCGAGACGCAGTGCCGTCATCAAGGTCTCGCGAGTGCGGTTTCGCGAGAGACCCACGCAGGAGCGCAGATACTCGATGTTCTCGATGCTCAAGGTGTAGTCGACGATGCGCGCCACGGCGTCGGACTCCGCGTTGGCCGCGATCTCGGGCGCGAACTGTTCCACGGCCTGAGCCCGCAGAATCGCGCGGCGTTGGTTCATGGCGGTGGCCACGGTGGCCGACCGAGCCGACAAGACCGCCGAGGCTCGCCCGACACCGATGGTCTTGTCGAAGAGGCGCAAGCGGTGATCGATCATGTTCTCGAGACGTTGCTCGAAATCACCGTTGCCATCGAGGCCCTCGTAGAACTGGTGGACTCGTTCCCATTGGATGACGATGGCACTGGCCGCCAGATCCTCCATGTCGTCGAAGTAACGGAACACCGAACGCTCCGAGACACCGGCGATCTCGGCGATGCGGGCCGCCGAGGGCTGGATCTCCCCGGCCTCGTACAGGTGAAGCAGTGCTTGGACGACCGCGGCTTTGTTGCGCGCACCGCGCTCGCGGCGGCCATCGAGGGGAACGGCGTCGTGTTGGGGCTGGGCGCTGGGGGGCACGGGCGAGAGTGTAGGGGGTGGAAGATGGCATCGGCTTCGGGCGGGGCGGAACGTGCCTCTGCGAGTCTGCTGACCCCGAGACGTCGACGTCGGAAACGTTCGAGGCGCCGTGCGAATGCGCCGATGTGCTCGGTGACTCAGCCGCGCTTGGCTTTTTTCGCCAAACGCTTGGCGGTGCGACCGATCGGCGAGAGATGGCGGTGGTCGAGATCGCCCAATTCGACGCCGTTCGCGAACAGAACGCGGTACCGCTGCCAGTTGAAGCCGTTGGCGAGGATGACCTTGCCCTCGGTGCCGAGGGCCACGTCGGCCAGCTCGACCGTGGAGACCACCTTGTCGCCCAGACGAAGATCGATCTGGTCGGAATGTGGTTTGGCGAGGGCATGCGGTTTCCACGTGGGCATACACCAATCATGCCTCACCGTGGGGCCACCATGCGACACCGCCGGTACACTCGGCTCCCTGTGAAGACGACATCTGAAACCCTCGAGGGCAACCGCGTCAAGCTCTCCGTCGAAGTGGACGAGGCTGACTTTGCCCGTGACATCGACGCCGCATTCGCCAAGATCGCCCAGGAAGTGCGCCTGCCCGGCTTCCGAGCCGGCAAGGCTCCTCGCAAGGTGCTCGAGGCCCGGATCGGAATCGCGGCGGCCCGCGAACAGGCTCTGCGCGACGGAGTACCCCGTCATCTGGCCTCGGCGGTGCGCGAATTGAACGTCGACATCATCGCCACCCCCGAGATCGAGATCACCGGTGGCCAGGACTCCGGTGCCGTCACCTTCGACGCGACCTGCGAGGTGCGTCCGGTCATCACCGTTCCCGGCTACGGCGGTTTGCGCGTCGAGGTGTCCGCCATCGAAGTGACCGACGCCGAGGTCGACGAGGTCGTCGACGCCGAGCGTCGCCGTCTGGGCAAGCTCACCACCGTCGACCGCGTGGCCGCCGTTGGCGACTACGTGGTCGTCGATCTCGTCGGTCGTCGCGACGGCGAGCCGGTGGCCGGATTGGCCGTCGACGAGTGGTCGTACGAGATCGGCAAGAAGTGGGTGGCCCCGTCCTTCGACGATCAGCTCGTCGGCAGCACCGCGGGCACCAAGTTGTCGTTCACCGACACTCCCTCGGGCACCGACACCCCGGCCGACTTCGACGTCACCGTCACCGCGGTTCAAGAACTGGTCATCGCCGAAGTCACCGACGCGTGGGTCGCCGAGAACATCGACGGTCACGACACCGTCGAGGCGTGGCGTGACTCGGTGCGCACTCGTCTGTCGAACAACCGCCTGAACCAGGTGCGCAACAGCGTGGTGGAGAAGGTCACCGACGCCCTGGCGGCGTTGGTCGAGATCGACGCCCCCGAGTCGATGGTGGCCGCCGACCTTCAGCGTCGCGTCGAGAACACCATCCGCCAGTTCCAGATGCAGGGCATCAACATCGACCAGTGGCTGCAGGCCACCGGCCAGGACGCTGCGTCGTTCGTCGAGGGCATTCGTCCGCAGAGCATCAAGGCGTGCAAGGTCGACTTGGCGTTGCGCGCGGTGGTGTTGGCCGAGGGGCTCGAGGCCACCGAAGACGACATCGAGCGCGAGTTCGAGGGCATGGCGGACCGTAGCAACGAGGCCGCGATTCGTCAGGCCGAGATGCAAGGTGGCGGCAAGAACAAGAAGATCCGTCTGTATTCGGCCGAGCAGGTACGCGCCGCGTATCAAGCCAATGACGCCATCGTCGACCTGGCCGCCGAGATCGCCAAGTCGAAGGCTCTCGACTGGTTGATCCACCGCGTGGAGTACGTCGATCCCGCGGGGAACGCGCTTGATCGCGACACCGTGATCGGACATTCCGAGGCCGACCATCACAACCACGATCATTCGGGGCATGATCATTCCGAACACGATCACGCCGACCACGATCACGCCGACCAGGACTGACAGGACCACCATGAATCTCGAGGCCTCCAATTACTACGTGCCCACCGTGGTCGAGCAGACCAATCGGGGCGAGCGCGCCTACGACCTGTACAGCCGTTTGTTGAAGGAGAACATCCTCTTCCTCGGCACGCCCATCGACGACACCATCGCGAACCTGGTGTGCGCCCAGTTGATCCACCTCGAGAGCGAGAACCCCGACAAGGACATCAACATCTACATCAACAGCCCCGGTGGCGACATCACGGCGCTGTTCGCGATCTACGACACGATGCAGTTCATCAAGAACGACATCGCCACCATCTGTCTCGGACAGGCGGCCAGTGCCGCGGCGGTGTTGTTGGCGGCGGGCACGAAAGGCAAGCGTCTCGCGTTGCCGCACAGCCGCGTGTTGTTGCACCAGCCCTACGGCCAGGTGGGCTACGGCCAGGTCACCGACCTCGAGATCGCCGCCAAGGAGATCTTCCGTATGCGCGACATCCTCGAGGAGATCCTGGCCCAGCACACGGGCCAGCCGATCGAGCGCATTCACGCCGACACCGATCGTGACTTCGTGATGGAAGCCAGCGAGGCATTGGCCTACGGAATCATCGACGACGTCATCTCGTCGCGCACGGTCGTCGACCGCACCGGCCCTATCCGCTGACCAGCGGTTTCCTCGACTCTCCGAGAATCCTCAAGTCACATCGGTATCCAACCGAAGATCGGTCAGGATGTGTAAGGCTGTCGACCTGAAGGGAGGGCGATCGTGGCGAAATTCGGAGACACCGGAGAAATCCTGAAGTGCTCGTTCTGCGGAAAGTCGCAGAAGCAGGTCAAGAAGTTGATCGCCGGTCCCGGCGTCTACATCTGCGACGAGTGCATCGACCTGTGCAACGAGATCATCGAGGAAGAAGTTGGCGAGGCCGCCGATCTTCGTCTCGAGGAACTCCCGAAGCCGCGTGAGATCTGCTCGTTCCTCGACGAGTACGTGGTCGGACAAGGACAGGCCAAGAAGGTTCTGGCCGTCGCGGTGTACAACCACTATCGCCGTTTGCAGTATCAGAAGGAAACCGGTGTCTCTCGTCGCGACGAGGTGGAGCTGGCCAAGAGCAACATCCTCCTGCTCGGCCCCACCGGTTGTGGCAAGACGCACCTCGCCCAGACGCTCGCGCGCATGCTGAACGTTCCCTTCGCCATCGCCGACGCCACGGCCCTCACCGAAGCCGGTTACGTGGGCGAGGACGTCGAGAACATCCTGTTGAAGTTGATCCAGGCCGCCGATTTCGACGTGAAGAAGGCCGAGACCGGAATCATCTACATCGACGAGATCGACAAGATCGCCCGTAAGAGCGAGAACCCCTCCATCACTCGCGACGTGTCCGGTGAGGGCGTGCAGCAGGCCCTCCTCAAGATCCTCGAGGGCACCGTGGCCTCGGTGCCGCCGCAGGGTGGGCGCAAGCATCCGCACCAGGAGTTCATCCAGATCGACACCACGAACGTGTTGTTCATCTGTGGCGGTGCGTTCGCCGGCCTCGACAAGATCATCGAACAGCGCATCGGCCACAAGGGCGTCGGATTCCATGCCACGGTGCGCAGCAAGGCCGAAAAGGACGCCGGCGATCTCTTCGCTCAGGTTCTGCCCGAGGACTTGTTGGCCTTCGGCCTCATTCCTGAATTCGTGGGTCGCCTGCCCATGGTCGGGGCGGTGCACAATCTCGACAAGGAAGCCCTGGTGCAGATTCTCGTCGAGCCCAAGAACGCGTTGGTGAAGCAGTTCCAGAAGTTCTTCGAGTTCGAGGACGTCGAATTGGAACTCTCGCCGGCCGCCCTCGATGCCATCGCCGAGCAGGCGCTCGAGCGGGGGACCGGTGCGCGAGGCCTGCGCGCCATCCTCGAGGAGACCTTGCTGAACGTCATGTTCGACCTGCCCGGTCGCGCCGACGTGGCCAAGGTCGTCATCGACGAGGACTCGGTTCGTCACAAGTCGGCGCCCGAGTTGGTGCAGCGCACCGCGACTCGCGCGTCGCGCCCGCGTCGCGCGGCCAGCTGATCCCTCGAGTCCGTCCCGATGTCGTACGAGCAGGCGCTGAGCTATCTCGACGATCGAGCGTCGTATCAAAAGACGGGTCGTATCGAGTCGCCGTCGCTCGACGTGATCAGTCGTTTCTGTGAACTGATGGGTGACCCGCAGCATTGTGCTCCCGTCGTGCACATCACCGGTACCAACGGCAAGGGTTCCACGGCGCAGATGATCACCCGTCTGCTCATGGCCAGTGGCCTGCGCGTGGGCACCTACACCAGTCCGCACCTCGAACGGGTGAACGAACGATTCACCATCGACGGTTCGCCCATTTCCGACGACGCGTTCGCCGAGCAGATCGCCGCGGTCTCCGATCTCGAGATGCTGTCGGGCATTCGACCCGGATACTTCGACATCTGCACGGCCGCGGCTTTTCGTTGGTTCGCCGACGAGGCGGTGGATGTCATGGTGGTCGAGGTCGGGCTGCTGGGTCGATGGGACGCGACGAACGTCGTGAACGCCCAGGTGGCCGTCATCACCAACATCGGGCTCGATCACACCGAGTTCGCCGGGCCGACCAAGGTCGACATCGCTCGCGAAAAGGCCGGCATCATCAAGCCGGGCAGTGCGGTGGTGTGCGGTGAGACCGCGCCCGAGATCGTGGAGATCTTCGCCCACGCGGGCGGGGCGTCGCTGTTGGTTCGTGGCACCGATTTCGACGTCGACAGCAACCAACTGGCACTCGGCGGACGACTGGTCGGGGTGCGCACACCGACGACGATTTATTCCGATGTCGTCGTTCCGCTCCATGGTCGTCATCAGGCCGACAACGCCGTGGTGGCCATCACCGCGGTGGAGACCTTTTTTGCCCGACCGCTCGCACAAGACGTGATCGACGAGGGAATGGCGGCGGTCGCCATGCCCGGACGCTTCGAGGTGATGGGGCACCAACCGTTGGTGATCATCGACGGCGCGCACAATCCGGCTGGCGCCGACGTGTGCGCCGCGGTGTTCTTCGAGGACTTCGATCCGGCCGGTCGGCGCGTGCTGGTGGTCGGCTGTCTGAAAGGTCGCGACCCCGACGACATGTTGTCGGCGTTGCGCGCCGACGAGTTCGATCTGGTGGTCTGTTGCCCGGCACCGTCGCCGCGGGGGATGCCGGCGACGGATCTGGTGGAGGCCGCCCGGCGACTGGGTTGCGACACCGTCGAGTCGGCGACATCGGTGGAGCGAGCCATCGATCGGGCGTTGAGCGAGGCCGGGCCCGATGACGCGATTCTCGTGACCGGATCGCTCTATGTCGTGGGTGCCGCCCGTCCGCACGTGGCCCGCCGGCTGCCCTGAGGACGCACCGGCACCCGCCGGTAACCTGACCCCATGGCTGATCGCACCCTCGTCCTGTTCAAACCCGACACCGTGGAGCGGGGCCTCGTCGGCTCGGTTCTGTCCCGTTTCGAGTCCAAGGGGCTCACGATCGTGGCCATGGAATTGCGGCGCCTCGACGCCGACACGCTGGCCCGCCACTACGAAGAGCACGTGGGCAAGGGCTTCTATGCCGACCTGGTGGCTTTCATGTCGCGCGGTCCGGTGGTCGCGCTCGTGCTCGAAGGTCCGGAGAACACCTGGGAGGTCGTGCGCACGATGATGGGCGCCACCAACCCGCGCACGGCCGCTCCGGGCACGATTCGTGGCGATCTGGGCATTCTTTTCACCGAAAACCTGGTTCATGGCAGCGATTCGTTGGAGTCGGCCGCCCGTGAGATCAGCATTTTCTTCCCCAATCTGTAACATTTCGGGGATACATCCGGCTCGCCGGCGCCGATCCGGCGCCGACCGTCGACCGGCTCTCGACAACGTAGGAGGCTCTGGCCATGGCCCGCAGTAACCCGCTGGCCCTCGGGCGCGACATAGCGATCGACCTCGGGACGGCCAACACCCTGATCTACGTGCGTGGTCAGGGCGTGGTTCTGAACGAGCCCTCGGTGGTGGCCCTCGACGTCGCCGATGGTCGTCCGGTCGCGGTGGGCGAGGAGGCCAAGCGCATGATGGGCCGCACCCCCGGGCACATTCGTGCGGTGCGACCCCTCAAAGACGGCGTCATCGCCGACTTCGAGGTCTGCGAGAAGATGCTGCGGTACTTCATCCAGCGGGTGCACAGCAGTCGATGGAGCAAGCCACGCATGGTCATCTGCGTGCCGTCCGGAATCACGGGTGTCGAGCAGCGCGCCGTGCAGGACGCCGCCGAGTACGCCGGGGCCCGCAAGCCGGTGCACATCATCGAAGAACCGATGGCGGCCGCCATCGGGGCCGATCTACCGGTGCACGAACCCAGCGGCAACATGATCGTCGACATCGGGGGCGGCACGACCGAAGTGGCCGTCATCTCCCTCGGCGGAATCGTGACGGCCCAGTCGTTGCGGGTCGCCGGTGACGAACTCGACGAAGCAGTGGTGGCGTTCCTGAAGAAAGAGTTCTCCCTGGCTGTCGGTGAGCGAACCGCCGAGGACATCAAGATCCAGATGGGATCGGCCTGGCCGTTCGCCGAGGAGATGAAGGCCGAGATCCGTGGTCGCGATCTCATCAGCGGTTTGCCCCGCACCATCACCTTGTCCACGGATCAGGTTCGCGAGGCGATCGCCGAACCGGTGGCCGCCATCGTGGATGCGGTCCGCACGACGCTCGACAAGACTCCGCCCGAATTGGCGGCCGACATCATGCACCAGGGAATCACGATCACCGGTGGTGGCGCCTTGCTGGCCGGCATCGATCGGCGTCTGGCCCACGAAACGGGTATGCCCATCAACATCGCGCCCGATCCCTTGTACTCGGTGGTCATCGGTTCGGGGCGCGCGCTCGAGAACATCGAGATGATGGGTGGATTCCTCTCCCAGAGCGGCGACTAGGAGCGAACGGTCCGATGCCGATCTACTCGGTCAGTCGTCGCCGAGCCGTGGCTCTGCTGGCCCTGACGTCGATCCTGCTGATCACTCTCGATCAGCAGGGCAACGGCATCGTGGGCGGTGCCCGCAACGTGTTCGGCTTCGTCTTCCATCCGGTGGAGGAGGCGACCCGAGTGGTCACGCGCCCCGTTCAGAACGCCTGGCGCGGTGTGACGAACTACGGCGATCTCGAAGCCGAGAACGAGCGTTTGCGCGATCAGTTGGACCAGCAGGAGGGTGCGTTTATCGCGGCCTTGGCGATCGTGCGCGATGCACAGGAGTTGTTGGCCCTCAACGGAATCGACAACCTCGCCGATGTCTCCTCGGTGACCGCACAGGTGATCGGCGGGACACCGTCCAATTTCTCCCAGACGGTCGAGATCAATCAGGGGTCCGATCGCGGATTGAAGGTGGGCATGGCCGTGGTCAACGCCGCCGGTTTGGTCGGCAAGGTCACCCAGGTGTTCGCGAACCGTTCGGTGGTGATGCTCTCGAGTGACGTGCAGTACGCCATCCCGGTGCAAATCGTGAACCAAGGCGAGGACCCCGCCACCACGACCACCACGACCACCACGACCACGACGACATCGACATCGACAACCACCTCGACATCGACGACCACCACGACGTCGTCCACGGTGCCGACGGCGACTCCGGCCGGTGGAGTCGATGCGGCCACGGCATCGTCGACCACTCCGGTGTCGTCCACGACCACCACGAGCGTCGACCTCAGTGGTGTCGACTTCGGGGCGTTGTCTCCGACCACCGTGGCCGTGTCCACCATCGCACCGGGTGCGTCGACCTCGGCGCCGACCACCACCATCGACATCAACAACTTGCCGTCGGTCGAGACGGGCATCTTCCGGGGTCGGGGCCCGGACAAGGCACCGGTGGTCGAGTTCATCGATCAGAACGCGCGCTTCGGCGAGGTTCGAGTGGGTGCACTCGTCATCACGTCGGGTGGGTCGAGCAGCTTGGCTCCCCGTGGAATCGTGGTCGGTCGGGTCATCAAGATCGTGGAGCGAACGGGCACCGCGGGTGCCGTGCTGGAAGTGCGCCTCACGGCGCGACTCAGCACGTTGAACTTCGTTCGAGTGCTCCTGTACCAACCGGTGGTGTCGGGCGGATGATCGACCTCGTCAATCGTCCCGGTGTCCGCTTGTTGATGGTCGGCCTTCCCGCGCTCGCGTTGCAGACGACGTTGTTGGCCGAACTGACCCCATTCGGGGTCGTCATGCAACTGATCCTGTGCATGTCGATCGGTGCCGGCGTGGCGTCGGGACCCGAAGGCGGTGCCTTCGCGGGATTCGTGCTCGGACTGATGTTCGATCTCGTGTTGACGTCACCATTGGGTCTGTCGGCACTGGTGTACGGATTGGCGGGTTACGTCGGTGGCTTCGCGTTCTCGGCGTCCCTGGCCAATCCGCGTTGGTTGAACGCCGTGACGTGCGCCGGATTGTCGGCGGCCGCCATGTTCGTCCAGCCGGTGGTGGCCAACTGGATCGGAGTCGAAGGCTGGATCTCGTCGCGCCTCGTGAAGGTGATGATCGTGGTCGCAGTGTTCAACGGAGTCGCCAGTTACGCGGTGGTTCCCGCGATGCGCTGGTGTCTTGCCGTGCGTCGACTGCAACGACTGGCTCCACCGTCGGAGGTCTTCTTGTGAGCGCGCATCGGGTGAAGCCCGCGCGGGTCACGAGGATGGCAGGCTGTTCCCATGGCAACTGATCGGCGGTCCTCGCGCCTGGTGGCCTTGGGTGTGGTGGCCACCGTGATCTTCACGGCTCTCGGCCTGCGTATGTGGTTCTTGCAAGTCGTCGACTCGACATCTCTCGAGCTGAAGGTGCAATCGAACAAGACGCGAACGGTGAAGTTGCTGCCCGAGCGCGGTCGTATCTTCGATCGCGAAGGTCGGATCCTGGCCGATAACGAACGCATCGTCACGGTGACCGTCGCGTGGGAGGCGATGCGGAACGACGACGATCGTTCGGAGCTGTTCGCGCGTCTGGCGCCGGTCCTCGACATGGAGGTCGAGGACATGGAGACGCGCTATGCCGGCCCGGTCGGATCCGATGGTGAACGCACGGGCTCGCGTTACAGTCCGTTGCTGCCGATGCCACTGAGGGAGAGCGTCAGCGAGGAGACCGTCGCTTACCTGCTCGAACGCTCCGAGGACTTCCCCGGAGTCGACGCAACGGTCCAATGGAAGCGCGAATATCCCTACGCCCCGTTGGCCGCGCACGTGGTTGGTTACCTCGGTGCCATCACCAAGAGCGACGCGGCTCAGTACAAGGACCTCGGGTACGACCTGAACGAACGTGTCGGTCAGTTCGGCGTGGAGAAGATATTCGAGCCGTACCTGAGAGGAACGCCGGGTTTCGTGCGCTACGAGGTCGATTCGCGTGGCGCGATCCTGCGCGTGGTCGAACGGGTCGAGCCCGTCCCGGGCAACGATCTGCAACTCGCGCTCGACCTCGATTACCAGCAGTTCGCGGAACAGGCCCTGGAGACGCAGTTGCGCTTGAACCGATTCATCGTCGCGTGCCAGGCCAAGGACGACAAGAAGCAGTTGATCAAGCCGCAGTTCCCGGAGTGCTCGAACCTGAAGGCCCCAGCCGGCTCGGTCGTCATGATGGACTACTCCAATGGCGAAGTTCTGGCACTGGCCAGTTACCCGACGTTCGACAACCGCTGGTTCAACTCGGGCATCTCGGGGGACAAGTTCGCTCAGATCTTCCCCAACACCAAGGACCCGGACCAGTCGTTGCTCGTGAACCGGGCCATCTCCGGTCAGTACAACCTGGGCTCCAGTTTCAAGCCCTTCGTGGCGTACGCCGCACTGGCCACCGGCCAGTTGCCTGGTGGGGCGAGTTACCGATACGTCGATCAGGGCTCGTACACGCTGGTCAGCATCGACCGCGATACGTGCCAAGTGGTGAAGTGCATTTATCGAAACGCCCTGTGCGGCGGTGGAAACTACGCCTGTCGCTACGGCGTGGTCACGGTCGAGGACGCACTCGCCGTGTCGACGGACACGTTCTTCTACAAGATCGGTGAGGAGATCTTCTCCGAACGAGGTGGGCAGCCGATTCTTCAGGAGGAGGTGCGCAAGTTCGGTTTCGGTTCGCGCACCGGCATCGATCTTCCCTACGAGTCCGCGGGTCGAGTGCCCGACAAGGAGAGCAAGCGCCAACTCGTCGAGGACGGTGTGTTGATGGAAGGCGAGAGTCCGAACTATCTCGTCGGAGACAACGTTCAGTTGTCGGTGGGTCAGGGACTGCTGGCGGCATCCCCGTTGCAATTGGCCCAGGCGTACGGAGCCTTGGGTAACGGAGGTGACGTCAACCGACCGCTGATCGCCTTGGCGCTCTTGTCGCCCAGCACCCCGAACTCCGAGCAGGTGGGCATGGCGGATCTGTCGCAGTCGACGGTGGTGCTGAACCTCGGATTGAAGAACACCATTCGCTCGCTGAACATTCCGCCCGACGTCCTCGATCCCATCGTGAAGGGTCTCACGCGGGTGATCACCGGTCCGGGAACCGACAACGGTTCGTACCACGCCACCACCGGTGAGCGGTTGTTCAAGAGCTATCCGTACGAGGATCTGCCGATCGCCGGCAAGACGGGAACGGCGCAAGGTGCGGCCAGCCTTCCGTGGAACGACTCGTCGGCCTTCGGGGCCTTCAGCCTCGATCCGACGCGCCCCATCGTGGTGTCGGCGTATCTCGAAAAAGCCGGCTACGGAGCCAAGGCCGCGGCTCCCGTGGTGAAGTGCATGTTCATGGCCGTCGCCGGCGCGGCCTCGATGGGTCCGGTCGTTCCGTCGAACCCGTTGAACACCGAGTCATTGGTGGCCGCACCCGAACGCCGACTGCCCAGTACCCGTTGTCTGGGTGGCGCGGCCTACGGAGGACGCGACTGATGTCTCTTCCGGTCATGAAGCGACGTCCGGACAGAGGACTCGGCTGCACCGGGGGACTGGGCTGATGTCTCTTCCGGTCATGAAGCGACGTCCGGACAGAGGGCTCGGCAACATACGTTCCAGTTTGGGATCCCCACAACGCAACATCGACTGGGTGTTGATCTCGACGGTGGTGATTCTGGCCGTTGTGGGGGCTTTCTCGATCTACAGCGCGACCTTCTGGAAGATCGACAGCGACCCGTACTGGTTCGCCACACGGCAGGTGGTCTTCCTCATCATCTCGGCGGTGACCCTGGCGGTCGTGATGTCGTTCGACTACACCTTGCTCAACGATCGGGCCTATTTCCTGTACGGCGTCTCGATCATCGCGTTGCTTCTCGTCTTGTCCGCTGGTGCGTTGCGTGGTGGGGCGCGACTGTCGTTCGATCTCGGGCCGATCTCCTTCCAGCCCGCCGAATTCGCCAAACCGGCGGTGCTCGTCGCGTTGGCCGCCTATTACAGCGAGTCGCGCGAGTCGATCATGAGCTACTCGCAGTTCATCACGGGCCTGTTGTTGGTCGGCGTGCCGGTGGCGCTCATCATCGTTCAGCCCGACCTGGGCTCGGCCTTCGTGATGATCGTCGGTGCCATCTGTGTCATGGTCATGGCCGGCGCGAAGTTGCGGTATCTCGCTCTGATCTCGATGCTCACGGTCGCGACGATCGCAGCGGCCATCGTCGCCGGCATCGTCGACCGCTACCAGTTGCGTCGTATCGAGGCGTTCATCAACCAGAACTCCACGGAGGAGAGCCTGCAGCAATACGTGTTCCAGGTGCGCTACGCCAAGCGCGCCGTGGCCACGGGCGGTTGGTTCGGTAAGGGATACCTCCAAGGGCCGTTGACGAACGGAAAGTTCATTCCCGTGCAGCAGAGCGATTTCATCTTCTCGGCCGTGGCCGAGCAGTTCGGTCTGCTCGGCGGGGGACTGGTGGTGGGCTTGTTCGGACTGATGTTGTTCCGGATCTGGCGTGTCGCCAACCTGGCCCGCGACGCCTTCGGTTCCTATCTCTGCGCGGGCATCTTCGGAATCATCCTCTGGCACGTCTTCCAGAACATCGGCATGACCATGGGCATCATGCCCGTGACCGGGGTTCCCCTGCCCTTCGTCAGTTACGGGGGGTCGTCGCTGATCGCCTTCGCCATCATGATCGGACTGGTCGAAAGCGTGCACATGCGGCGCCTCCGTTAGGCGGTTATCCACAGGCCGGGGGTCTCGCGGGCCGGGGTCGCCGGTACACTTCGGGGGTCATGTCATCCCTCTGGCCGCGGCTCGAACCGCTCCTTGCGAGGGTGCGCAAACCAGCCCGCTACATCGGCTGCGAGGACGGGGCAGCGTCGCCCCAGCACGGTCACGGCAAAGTGGCCTGGCTCCTCGCTTACCCCGATGTGTACGAGGTCGGCCTGCCCAATCAGGGCTTGCAGATCCTGTACGAGATCCTGAATGAGCGCCCCGACGCCGTCGCCGAGCGTACGTACGCGCCCTGGGTCGACCTCGAGGCGCTCATGCGCGAGCGAGGAATTCCGTTGTTCTCGGTCGACACGCACCGCTCCGCCGACGAGTTCGACATCCTGGCGTTCAACCTGTCCGCCGAGCTCGTGTACACGAACGTGCTGAACATGATCGATCTGGCCGGAAGTCCGGTGCGGGCCGCGGATCGCCGCCCCAGTGACCCCCTCGTCATCATCGGAGGCCACGCCGCGTTCAATCCCGAGCCCATGGCGGACTTCATCGACTGCGCCGTTCTCGGTGAGGGCGAAGAGGTCATCGGCGAGATCACCGAGATCGTGCGCGAGTGGAAAGCCTCGGGTCGCACGGAGGGCTCGCGCCACGCGGTGTTGCGCGAACTGTCCAAGGTTCCCGGCGTGTACGTGCCCTCGATGTACGAGGTGGCCTACGACGGCGATCGAGTGCGGGGCATCACTCCCGCGTACCCCGACGTGCCCGAACTGATCACCAAGCGCACCGTCTCCGATCTCGGCCAATGGCAGTACCCCAAGCGCCCCCTGGCACCGCTCACCGAGGTGGTCCACGATCGTTTGGCCGTCGAGGTCTTCCGGGGATGCACCCGTGGTTGTCGTTTCTGTCAGGCCGGCATGATCACCCGCCCGGTTCGTGAGCGCCCCGCCGAACAGGTGCGCACCATGATCACCGAGGGATTGAAGCGCACCGGCTACAACGAGGTCAGCCTGACGTCGTTGTCCACCGCCGACTTCAGCGGCATCGAATCCGTGGTCACGTCCGTGGTTCCCGATCCGACCGCCTGCGGTGCACCCACGGTCAGCCTTCCGTCTCTTCGCGTGGACGCGTTCACCGTTGGTTTGGCGGCCAAAGTGGCCAGCGGACGTCGCAGTGGCCTCACCTTCGCGCCTGAGGCGGGCACCTGGCGCCTGCGCACCGTGATCAACAAGCTCATCACCGAAGAGGACCTGTACGGCGCCGTCGAATCGGCGTTCTCGTCGGGATGGTCGCGCATGAAGTTGTACTTCCTCACCGGACTTCCCACCGAGACCGACGTCGACACCGAGGGCATCGTCGACCTGGCCGCGGGCTGCGTGTCGATCGGCAAGAAGTACACGAACCGTGCCAGCGTGACCGTGAGCGTGGGCGGATTCGTTCCCAAGGCGCACACACCGTTCCAATGGTTCGGACAGAACGGTGTTCCCGAATTGCGGCGCAAGATCGGTCTCGTGCGCGAGGCGGCCGGACGCGCCAAGGGGGTGCACGTGAAGTGGCACGACCCGGCGGCGACGTTGGCCGAGGGCATCGCCAGCCGCGGTGATCGTCGCGTCGGCGCGGTCATCGAACGCGTGTGGCGCGAGGGCGGGGTTTTCCAGGAGTGGTCCGAGTTCTTCGTGCTCGATCGTTGGCTCGATGCCATGGCCGCCGAGGGCCTCTCGTCCGATTGGTTCGTCACGCGGCATCGCGACGAGAACGAGGTGTTCCCGTGGCACCATCTGTCGGCTGGTTTGCACCATGATTTCCTGTGGCAGGACTGGCGTTCGGCATTGGCCGAGGCCGGCCTCGAGGACTGCCGTTGGACCCCGTGTTACGACTGTGGTGTGTGCACCGGCGACGGCCTCGAGCACATCGTCGCCTCACCCGTGGCACCCGCGGGTGGCAGTCAAGGAACGGGCCAGAACCTGGCGCTGGGTGGCTCGGTGCCCATCAGCCTGCGACCGAAGTCGATGGTGACCTCGTGAAGGCCCGCATCAGCTACTCCAAGTTGGGCAAGATCCGTTTCACGGGTCACCGCGACGTGGCGCGCATCTGGGAGCGCAGCTTGCGCAAAGCCGAGGTTCCCGTCGCCATGTCGACGGGGTTCACGCCACGTCTCAAGATGGCCTTCGGTCTCGCTCTTCCCACCGGAGCCGAGTCATTGGTCGAGTTGTTGGACGTCACTTTCGCGGACGGTTCGGGCGTGGGGGCCGACGAGTTCGACGAGATCGCTCGGCGCATCGACACGAGTTTGCCCGTCGGCATGGCGGTCACCGGGATTCGCGAGTGCGCCCCCTCGGAGGCCTCGTTGCAAGAGGACGTGGTGGCCACGACATGGGTGATGGCCATCGACGCCTCGGACGTCGGCGATCGGATCGATCGGATCAACCAGTCGAACGAGGTGTGGCTCGAACGCGAGCGCAAGGGCGAAACCCGTCGCGACGACATTCGGGCCGGCATTTTGCAGCTCGGGTTCCTCGCACCGGAGCACTCCGAGGTTCTCCCGTCACGGTGGCTGGGTGAGTCCCGTGGCGTCGTCATCGAAGCAGTTCTCACCACCGCCGGCCGCGGAATTCGGCCGACCGAGTTAGTCGAAGCCCTGGTGCCCGGATGTGAGCCGTGGAACCACCTCACCCGGGTGCTCCGAATCAACCAATGGATTGAGCGGGACGGAGAGCGCGTGGACGTGCTCTCGGCCCGCCCTGCGCACCCTCAGGTGTGCGCATGAGAAAGGAACAGCAACATGTCCGACAGCCCCGAGACCCCCGACACCCACGATTCACCCGACAGGTTCGACGCGCCTGAGCCGTCCGTCTCGGCGGCCGCTGAGAACGGTGACACCACCAGCGGCACCACCGAGGGCACGCCCGCGGCGGCACGCAAGAAGCGCCGTCGTGGTTCGCGTGGCGGACGCAATCGTCCTCGTCCGCAAGGTGCTTCGGCGTCCACGAGCGATCATGACGATGAACATGACGATGAACACGACGACGAAGACGATGACGACGCCGCCGCCGTCGTGGCGAGTGCGGAGAATCCCGGGGGAGGCGCCAATCCCTCGGAGTTGCCCGAGCGCCTGAGCGAGGGTCGTCCCTCGCCCGAGGCGGCCGCGCGTGCGGTGGTTCAGCGACCCAAGATCGGCGACACCCGCCCGGCTCCGCCGTCGGGTCCCGCGGTGACCATGCCCGGAGGAACCCGCGCCGGTGCTCCCCATCCCGGCCGCGCCAAGAGCACGAAGGGCCCCAAAGCCTCATCGGGCAACGCGGCGAACCCGGCCCCGTCGACGACTCCGGCCCCGGGGTCGAGCGACCCGGCGGGCTCCGAAGGCGGGGCACGCAAGAAGCGTCGTCGTAACGGCCGGGGTCGTGGGTCGGGATCCGAGGAGCGTGGCACCGCTCGCTCGACCGATGCCGACGTGGTGGAGCGACGTCGGGGTCGCGAACGCAACGGACGTCCCATCGGCCGCCACTTCATGTGCGTTCAGGTGCGACCCAATCTCACCCAGGTCGCGGTGCTGGAGGGTCGCAGCCTCATCGAGCACTACGTCAGTCGTCCGGCCGACGACGTGGCCCAGATTCACGGGAACATCTACGTCGGCAAGGTGCAGAACGTGTTGCCGGGAATGGAAGCGGCTTTCGTCGACATCGGAACCCCCAAGAACGCGGTTCTGTATCGCGGTGACGTGCAGTACGACGCCGAGGACATCGTCGACAGTCAGCCGCGTATCGAACAGATCCTCCGGGGCAAGCAGCTGATCGTGTGTCAGGTCACGAAGAACCCCATCGGGGTGAAGGGGGCGCGTCTGACCCAGGAGGTGTCGTTGCCCGGTCGTTTCGTGGTGTTGATCCCGAACTCCAAGACCTACGGCATCTCGAAGCGTCTGCCCGATGCCGAACGCAAGCGCCTGCGCAGCATCCTCGATCGGGTGAAGCCCGCCGAACACGGTTTGATCGTTCGTACCGCGGCCGAAACGGCCACCGAACACGAACTGCGCGCCGACATGACTCGTTTGGTCGAACAATGGAACGCCATCGAGGCCAAGGCTCAGAAGGCCAACGGCCCGACGTTGCTGTATCGCGAACCTCCGTTGGCGGTGCGTGTCATCCGCGAAGAGTTCAACAGCGACTATCGAGGGGTCGTCATCGACGATCGCCAATTGTTCGAGGACGTTCGCGACTACGTGCAGGCGTTCAACCCGGAATTGGCCGATCGTGTGGAGTATTTCGACGCCGCCGCCGAAGGTCTGCCGATCTTCGAGAAGCATCATGTCCACGAGCAGATTCACAAGGCTCTCGATCGCAAGGTGTGGTTGCCCTCGGGCGGGTCGTTGATCATCGAGCACACCGAGGCCCTCACGGTCATCGACGTCAACACGGGCCGCAACGTGGGCACCTCCAACCTGGAGGCCACCGTCTTCCAGAACAATCTGGAGGCGGCCGAGGAGGTGGCCCACCAACTGCGACTGCGTGACATCGGTGGAATCATCGTGATCGACTTCATCGACATGGAGATCAAGGAGAACCGCCGCAAGGTGGTGGACGCGTTCCGTTCGGCCTTGTCCCGGGACAAGACCCGAACCCAGGTGTTCGACATCTCCGAATTGGGTCTGGTCGAGATGACGCGCAAGCGGATCGGGGAGGGCCTGCTCACGAGCTTCGCCGGACAATGCCCGGACTGCCAGGGGCGCGGTGTGCAGGTGAATCACGATCTCTTGCTCTGATCGGGCAAGAGATCCGGAACGGGCGTTGGATGCCCGTATTCCGGCAGGTAGAGTCGCCATTCGCTATGTACGCAGTGATCGCAACCGGTGGCAAGCAGGTCCGTGTGACCGAGGGCCAGCAAGTGCATGTTGAACTCCTCGGCGCCGAACAAGGCTCCACGGTGAACTTCACGCCCGTGCTGGTCGTCGACGGCGACACTGTTCTGGCCACACCCACCCAACTCGCCGGCACCAAGGTCTCGGGGCGCATCGTCGGCTCGGCCGTGGGGCCCAAGATCGACGGCTTCACCTACAAGCGTCGCACCAACCAGCGTCGCCGTTACGGTCACCGTCAGCACTATCAGGTGGTCGAGATCACCTCCATCGCGAAAGGCTGAGACATGTCGAAGACAAAGGGCGGCGGCTCAACCCGCAACGGTCGTGACTCCAACGCACAGCGCCTCGGCGTGAAGGCTTTCGCCGGCACCAGCATCACCGCCGGCACCATCGTGATCCGCCAGCGCGGCACCAAGTTCCATCCCGGCAAGAACGTCGGTCGCGGTGGCGACGACACGCTCTTCGCCTTGGTCGATGGTGTGGTGAAGTTCGGTGAGCGCAAGGGACGTCGCGTGATCGACGTCATTCCCGCCGACTGACGATTTTCGCGACGCTCAAACGTCGATACCGCGCGGCAAGCGGCTGGCGTCCCATCCGAGTACCGCCATTCCCTGACGACAGGCGAACCGATCGGTCATGCCCGCGACGTAACTGACGGCGGCGAAGCGCGCCGCGTCGGACCCGGCGTCCAGGTTCTCGCCCGCGGGCAACAACGTCGGCGTGGTGGTGTAGCGCTCGACCAGGGCCCGCAAGAGATCGATGACGGCGTGGGCTTGGGCTTTGCTCTCGGGCCGCAGGTACACCTGCTCGTAGTTGAAGCGACGGAACTCGGCCAAGGCTTCGGCGATGGCGGGCTCCATTCCGATCCGTCCGGTGTTCATGGCGGCACGGATCATGGAGGTGATGAAGGCGCTCAATTGGGAGCCGCGCGTCGTGCCGCACCGTGACGTCACGAGGGCGGGCAAGTGCTCCGCGCTGACGATGCCGGTGTCGACGGCGTCCTCGAAGTCGTGGCACACGTAGGCGATGCGGTCGGCCCAACTGACGACCTCGCCCTCGGGGGTGCCCGGTGCGGGGCGACTCCACGAATGATTCCGGATGCCGTCCAATGTCTGGCGACACAAGTTGAGATGACTCAACGTGACGTCGGCGCCCCAAACCGCGTGATCGAAACCATCGGCGACGTACGGGGCCAACGCGTCCTCGGATGCGTGACCTCCCGGGCCGTGCCCACAATCGTGACCGAGAGCGATGGCCTCGGTGAGAGCCACGTTGAGTCCCAACGGCCGCGCGACCGCCACGGCGACCTGGGCGACCTCGAGAGCGTGCGTCAACCGCGTTCGTTGGTGATCGTCGGGAAAGACGAACACCTGGGTCTTGCCCGCGAGACGACGGAAAGCGGGCGCGTGCAGGATGCGGTCGCGATCGCGTTCGAAGCACGTGCGGAACTCGTCGGGCTCCTCGGGGCGTTCGCGGTCGCCGGCCCCCACCGCGCGGGTGGCGAGTCGACTGAGCATGGAGTCCTCGGTATCCTCCCGCGCCTCGCGGGGAACGGTGGAGGTCTCGCCGGTTCCGGCCCACGAATCGGCGTGCGCGAGCGTGATTCCCTCGGCGGAGTCGGATCCGGACATGGTGCTCGCCCAACGCTCGGCTCGCTCTTGCATGTCGCGGTCGGGCTCGTTCACGTTTCCACGATACGACACCGCTGTGGCGTCGATGCGGCGACGATGCTCACCGGCAAACACCGTTTCGGATCGGTAGCGTGAGCGTCGAGGTCGTCCCATGAGTCAGTTCGTCGATGAGTGCCAGTTGAACGTGAAAGCCGGCGATGGTGGGGCCGGATGCGTGTCGTTCCGTCGCGAGGGCCCCGTGGCCATGGGCGGACCCAACGGTGGCGACGGCGGGCGAGGGGGCGACATCTGGTTGGTCGCCGACCGCAACGTGGCCTCGCTCCTGGCTTTTCGCGACCACCCGCACCGCATCGGCGGCAACGGCGTGCACGGCATGGGCAAGGACCAGCACGGCAAGCGCGGCGAGACGCTCGAGGTGAAGGTGCCCGAGGGCACCGTGGTGCGCGACATGTACACCGGTGAGGTGCTGGCCGATCTCGTGGATTCGGGCGACCGGTGGCTGGCCGCCCACGGTGGTCGTGGTGGCCGCGGCAACGCCCGATTCCTCACCAACCGTCGCCGGGCTCCCTCGTTCGCCGAACAGGGAGAGCACGGCGAGGAGCGCTGGCTGAAGCTCGAACTGAAGTTGATGGCCGACGTGGCCCTCGTCGGATTCCCGAACGCCGGCAAGAGCACGCTCATCTCGGTGATCTCGGCGGCCAAACCCAAGATCGCCGCCTACCCGTTCACCACCCTCGAGCCGAACCTCGGCGTGGTTCGACTCGACGGCAACACCGAGTTCGTGGTGGCCGACATCCCCGGCCTCATCGAGGGAGCCTCGGAGGGCAAGGGTCTTGGTCACCGATTCCTGCGTCACATCGAGCGCGCGCGCGTCCTGTGCGTGCTGATCGACCTGGCGCCGGTCGACGACACCTCACCGTCGGAGCAACTGGAGATCCTGTTGCGCGAGTTGGAGTCGTACGACCCCTCGCTGTTGGCGCGCCCGCGGGTGATCGTGGGTACGAAGACGGATTCGGCGACCGAGGACATGATCGCCGCGTGGGACGGAATGATGATCTCGTCGGTGACCAATCAGGGAGTGCGCGAACTGGTCGGACGTTTGGCCAGTTTGGTGCACGACGCCCGACAGGAGCAGCCGGTCACCGAGGGGCGGGTCATCTTGAAGCCCGAGTCCGACGGGGCCTGGGTCGAACGACTCGCCACCGGTGGCTTCCGGGTGCATGGTCGAAAGGCCGAGCGGGCCGTGCACCTCAACGACGTGACGACGCCCGAGGCGATGACCTACATCGAGGAGCGCCTGAAGAAACTGGGTGTGCCGCGATTGTTGGCGCGTGCGGGAGCCCGCCAAGGTGACGTGGTCTGGATCGCCGACTTCTCGTTCGACTATTCGCCCGACAACTGATCGGCCCAACCGGTACCGTCCTCGTCATGCGCATCGTGGCCAAGATCGGAAGTTCGTCGCTCACCGACGACCTCGGGGTCATCGACCGGGCCATCATCGCCGACGTCTGTCGCCAGATCGCCCGTTTGCGTTCGCAGGGACACGAGGTGGTCCTGGTCACCTCCGGAGCGGTGTCGGCCGGGGTCTCGGCGCTTGGTCTCTCCGAACGACCGACCGACATGCGCACGCTGCAGGCCTTGGCGGCGGCGGGTCAGAGTCGTTTGATGGAGGTGTACAACTCCGAGTTCGCCGGTCATTCGTTGGTGGCCGCCCAAGTGTTGCTGGTTCCCCATGACTTCATCGATCGCACCCAGTACCTGCACGCTCGCAGCACGCTCGAGCGACTGCTCGAATTGGGATGCGTGCCGGTGGTGAACGAGAACGACGCCATCGCGAACGACGAGATCCGTTTCGGCGACAACGACCACATCTCCGCTCTGCTGTCGCACTTGTTGGGAGCGGACCTGCTGATCCTGCTCACCGACACCGAGGGGCTCTACACGAACGATCCGCGGGTCGATTCCTCGGCCACGCTCATCACCGACGTTCACGAGAGCGACCCCCTCATGAGCGTCTCGGCTGGTGCTACGGGATCGAATCGCGGAAGTGGAGGAATGGCCTCCAAGCTGTCGGCGGCGCGCATCGCCTCGTGGTCCGGAATCCGTGCCGTCATTGCTCGGGCCACCATCGTCGACGTGCTCGAGGTGGTCACGAACGCCGCGGTCTCGGGAACATCGGGCGTCGGAACCACCTTCCACGGATCCGATCGGGCCCTGTCGGCCCGTCAATTGTGGGTGGCTTTCGCCAGCGAGGTGCGCGGGGCCGTGACCATCGATGACGGGGCCGCCGCGGCGTTGCTCAAGGGGACGGTCTCGCTGTTGCCCGCCGGGGTGGTGGCGGTGGATGGTTCCTTCGAGTCCGGGGAGACCGTCGACATTCGCCGTACCGACGGCACGGTTCTGGCCCGTGGACTGGCCATGATGTCGGCCGCACAGGCTCGCACGGCGCGAGGTCGGCGGAGTTCCGAACTCGACGACGATTCGCCGTCGGTCGTCGTGCACCGCGACGAATTGGTGCTATTGCCCCGCTGAGCCGGCACGCAACGAACGCACGCGGTCGCGCACGACGCGCAGGTGTTCGATCTCGGGCGCCCGCAACACGGTGAGCGCACCGATGTAGGTGAGCACACCGACCGCCGAACCCACCACCACCTTGACGACGGCACCTCCACCGGAGTTCGCGCCGATGGGCCGAAGTACGACCCACATCACGACGCCCATGCTGGCGGCGGCGATCACCAAACGGGCCAATCCCGACAGAACGTCGAGAGCCGAGAAACCGCGAACCTTCACCTTCAAGACGTACAGAGCGGCGACGGCGGCGACGACGTAGGAAACCGAGAACGCGATGCCCAGTCCGAGCACGTCGTAGGCGGGGGACAAGGCGAAGGCCAGGATGATGTTGAGAACGTTCTGGAAGCAATTGATGACGAACGGGGTGCGGGTGTCCTGGTGCGCGTAGAAGCCTCGAAGCGCGAAGAGGTAGATGGAGTATCCGACGAGTCCGAGGGCGAGACCCGCCAGAGCCCGCGCGGTGGTGTCGGCGGCGGCGGCATCGAACTCGCCGTGCTGCAACAGCAGACCTATGACGGGACGAGCCAACACGAGGAACGCGAAAGCGGCCGGGAAAGTGAGCAAGCCGACCAAACGAATGCCCAGATTGGTGCGTTCGATGAACGCGGTCTTGTCCCGTCGCGACACGGCCCGAGCCATTTCGGGAATGAAGGTGGTGGCGATGCTCATCGCCAGAAGTCCGTGCGGGAAATAGAAGAAGGTCGAGGCCTTGGCGAAGGCGTCCTGACCCCCCGAGCCCGGTTCGGCGAGGTTCTTCACCACGATGACGGTCAGCTGGTTGGCCATGACGTAGCCGAACGTCCAACCCGACAGAGCGATCAGCCGTTTCACCGCCGGATGGCGAGGTTGGAATCGGAATCGTAGGTTCAACCCGGCGCGGTGAATGGCCGGAAGGAGGACCAGGGCCTGCAGAGCGATGCCGCCGGTGGCCCCGAGTCCGAGCAGCCAGCGGAAGGACGGACTGTTGAGCACCTCGGCCAACGGGATTCCGTCGTCGGGGTGATGAAGGAGGATCGGCACGTAGAGCAACGTGCAGATGATGACGATGTTGGCCAGCACCGGTGACCACGCCGCGGCGAAGAATCGTCGTTGCGCGTTGAGCAGCGAGCCGAGCAGTGCGGACACTCCGTAGAAGAAGATCTGCAACAGGAAGATGCGCGTGAGGGCCGTGCCCACGGTACGGAACTGGTTGACGTCGAGGCCGTCGGCGGGATTGAGCGAGAAGACGCGGAAGACCCACGGTGCGAAGAACGTGGCGATGGCGGTGAGTGCCGCGAGTGCGACGATGGCGGTGCCGACGACCGCTTCGGCGGACTCGCGGTCGTCCTTCTCGAGCATCCGGCTGAACATGGGAACGAGCGCGGCCGAGAGCACGCCTCCGAGGAGAAGCTCGTAGACGGCGTTGGGGGAGTTGTTCGCTCCGTCGTAGGCGTCGGCCAAGGCGGTCTGGCCGATCACGACACCGAAGACGATCACCCGCAACATGCCCGTGAAGCGCGACAGGCCGGTGCCGAGGGCCACGATGGCGTTGCTACGCAGAATGTGGCTCATTCCGTCGTGCTCGTCACGCCGAACGTCACGGTGCTCGTCACGCCGAACGTCACGGTGCTCGTCACGCCGAACGTCACGGTGCTCGTCACGCGCCGTGGCGTCCGTTCCGGTGGGAGTATCCGCATCATCGTCGGCGTCGAGCGCGACGATTCCGGTGTCTTCTGGCTCCGTGTCCCCCACGGCTATCAGATTAGGTCCCCGAATGCGCCGCGAACTCGTCGTTACGCGCTCCCGAACTGGTGACCGGTTCGATGGGGACAGTAGGGTGACTCCAATGGCTCCCCGTTTCACATCGGTTCAACAAGTTCGCGACGGTTTGCGTGACGTCAACTACCTCGCCGATGACGGCATCGCCGGGGTGGCGTTCCTCGCGGACCGACTCGCCAAGCCGATCCTGGTCGAGGGTCCGGCGGGAACCGGAAAGACCCAGCTGGCCAAGAGCATCGCCGACATGACCGGGGCCCGGTTGATCCGTCTGCAGTGCTACGAGGGTCTCGACGAGTCCAAGGCCCTCTACGAGTGGAACTACAAGAAGCAGCTCCTGCGGATCCAAGCCGACAAGAACAGCGACGGTTGGAGCGAGATCCACGACGACATCTTCAGTCGCGAGTTCCTCCTGACGCGTCCGCTGCTCGAGGCCATCAGCGCCCCCGACCCGGTGGTGTTGCTGATCGACGAGGTCGACCGCGTCGAAGTGGAGACCGAAGCGCTCCTGCTCGAGATCCTGTCGGAATACCAGGTGTCCATCCCCGAACTGGGAACCATCACGGCCACCCAGATTCCAATGGTGTTCCTGACGTCCAACAACACTCGCGAACTCTCCGAGGCCTTGAAGCGACGTTGTCTCTACCTGCACGTCGATTACCCGTCGATGGAACGCGAGAAGGAGATCGTGCTCACCAAGGTCGAGGGCATCACCGAGAATCTGGCCGATCAGGTCGCTCGCATCGTGCGCAGCATCCGCCAGCTCGATCTCAAGAAGTCCCCGAGCGTCAGCGAGACCCTCGACTGGGCGCGCACCATCATGTTGCTGAACATCGAGACCATCGACGCTCAGGTCGCCAAGGACACCTTGCACGTTCTGCTGAAGTACCAGACGGACATCGCCAAGGCCGCCAAGGAACTGTCCGTCGACCTCGTCTGAGGCCAGGACCGCCACCGTGCTCGACCTTCTCGCCGGCTTCGTCACCGAGCTCCGCAATGCCGGGCTCCCGGTGTCGTTGACCGAGAACCTCGACGCCATGGAGGCGGTGCAACACATCCCGATCGAGGACCGTGACGCGTTCAAGTACGCGTTGGGGGCGACGTTGGTGAAGAACAGTTCGCACTGGCGCTCGTTCGAAACCGTTTTCGAGGTCTACTTCTCGATGCGGGGTCCGGAGTACAAGTTGGTCGAGGGGTCCGAGGACGAACTCGAGCAGATGTGGCGCGAGATGCAGGAGCAGATGAAGGAGGGTGACGGTCGGGGCTCCTCGGGCGGAATGGACGCCCTCACGCCCGAAGAGATCGCCCAGATGTTGATGCAGGCCCTCCTGAACGGTGATCAGGCCCTCATGCGCGCCTTGGCCAAGCAGTCGGTCCAACGTTTCGCCGGAATGGAGCCCGGACGTCCGGTGGGCGGAACGTACTACCTGTACCGAACCCTGCGGAACCTCGATCTCGAGGGCATGCTGCAAAAGCTGATGGATGCCAGCCGTCAGGAGGTCGGGGGAGAACTCACCGCGCTCGAGGAGCGTCTCGAGAAGGACGAGTACGAGAGTCGCATCGAGCAGTTCAAGAAAGAGATCGAGGCCGAGATTCGTCGACGTTTGGTCGCCGATCGTGGCGCCGAGGCGATGGCCAAGACGTTGCGCAAGCCGTTACCGGAAGACGTCGAGTTCATGCACGCCAGTCGTGACGAGATGCAGGCCCTGAAGAAGTCTTTGTATCCCCTCACCCGCAAACTGGCCGCGCGCTTGGCCCGAAAGCGCCGACACGGTCGCAAGGGCCCGCTCGATTTCCGCAACACCGTGCGACACTCGTTGTCCTACGGAGGCACCCCGGCCGAGCCGAAGTTCAAGTATCCGCGGCCGGCCAAGCCCGAATTGATGGTGGTGGCCGACATCTCGGGCAGCGTCGCGGCCTTCGCTCGTTTCACGTTGATGTTGGTGTACGCGATCCAGAACCAGTTCTCCAAGGTGCGCTCGTTCGTCTTCATCGACGGCATCGACGAGGTGACGGATTTCTTCAAGGGCACCGAGGACATCAGTGAGGCCATCCATCGCGTCAACACCGAGGCCGACGTGGTGTGGGTCGACGGACACAGCGATTATGGCCACGCTTTCGAGGTGTTCTGGGAGAAGTACGGCAAGGATGTTGGCCCCAAGACCACGGTGCTCTTCCTGGGTGACGCGCGCAACAACTATCACGCGTCGCAAGCGTGGGTCATCAAGGAGATTCGTCAGAAGGCCCGCCAGGTGTACTGGCTGAATCCCGAGCCGCGCTCGTATTGGAACACCGGTGACTCGATCGTCGGCGAATACGGCGCGCACACCGACGGCACCTACGAATGTCGCAACTTGCGGCAGTTGGAAGCGTTCGTCGAGAAGTTGGTGTGAGCCGGTGACGCGTCTGATCTTCGTGCGACACGGCGAGTCGCAGGTGACCGTGAAGCGAGTGGTTGGCGGACCACGCAGTTGCGTCGGGCTGTCCGATCTGGGTCGTCGACAGTCCGAACGTCTCCGTGATCGTTGGGCGACGCACCCCGAGATGGATGCCGATGCGGTGTTCGCCAGTCACTATCCCCGGGCTCGCGAGACGGCTCAGATCGTTTTGCCCGCGCTCGGGCACAGCGAGATCCTCGAAGAAGCCGGACTGGGCGAACATGATCCGGGTCCCATCTGCGACGGTCTCACCTACGACGAGTTCGAGCGGCGTTTCGGTGACCCGGATTGGGAGAACGATCCTCACGGAGAGACCTTCCCCGGTGGAGAGAGCATCGCCGCGTTCCAACTGCGGGTGGGTGACGCCGTGCGTGGTTTGCTGGATCGCTACCCCGGGGGACGCATCGTCGTCTTCTGCCACGGCGGTGTCATCGACACGGTCCTGCGTCAATCGTTGCGCACCTCCGGCACGGGTATCTTCGAGGTATGGACCAAGAACACCTCGATCACCGAGGTCGAACTGGTGAAGCCCGGTCGTTGGCGACTCATTCGTTACAACGATGCGGCGCACCTGGCCGGTTTGCCGGCGTCCACGAACGCACATTGACCTCGTGGTGTCGCGCGTCGAGCTCGGAGCGCGCCCGATGATCGACGTTCTGGTGGTGGGTGCCGGTTCCGCGGGATGCGTTCTCGCCGATCGGTTGTCGGCCCAAGGTCTGTCGGTGTGCGTCGTGGAGGCGGGTCCCGATTTGCGGTCGGACACCACGCCCGCATCGATCAGGGGTGATTCGTTCTACGACGCATTGGCCGAGCCCGGGCGCACCCACGCTGAACTTCTGGCGCGTCGGTCCGGGGGTCAGACGCCTCGCGCCTACGCCCGCGGTCGGGGAGTGGGCGGTTCGTCGGCGGTGAACGCCATGCTCGCACTGTGGGGAGAGATGGGCGACTACGACGCGTGGGAGCGGGATCACGGGTGCGTCGGGTGGGGTTGGTCGAACGTCGAGCAGTACTTCCGGCGTCTCGAGGTTCCACTTCATCGCGCCGCACCCGAAGGACCCGAATCGGTGTCAGGGGCGCTGGTGGATGCCTGTGTGATGAACGGCTGGTCGTTGCACCGCGGGCCGTACCCGCTATCGGGCGTCCCCGCCGACGCCGGACCGGCGATGCTGACGCGCGACGCGAGTGGACGACGGGTCACGGTCGCCGATGTCCACCTGGAGCGGGCGCGTCGTCGCGACAAGGTGGAAGTGCGAACCCATGCCGTGGTCGATCGTGTGATGATCGAACATGGTCGGGCCGTGGGCGTGCTCTTGGTGGATGGAACGGAGATCGGAGCGCGCGAGGTCGTGTTGGCCGCCGGAGCCATTCATTCGCCGACGATCCTGTTGCGCAGCGGCATCGAGCGTCCCGGGATCGGCGCGGGGTTGCAGGACCATCCGTCGGCGTCGATCACGGTGGCGTTGAAGGATCCGCGGGATCCGCACTCGTTGGCCGTGTCGGCGGTGGCCCGTTTCAGCAGTGGACGCCACGCCGCGGACCTGCAGCTCCTGCCCATCAATCATCTCGGCCCCGATGCCGTCGGGTACGGAGCGATCAACGTGGCCCTCATGAAGGTGTCGTCGCGGGGAACGGTGCGTTTGGACCCGCGAGATCCCTTGGCCGAGCCGATCGTCGACTTCGATCTGCTCTCGACCGACGAGGACCTGGAATCGCTGACGGTCGGAATCGGAGTGTTGCTGGATCTGCTGGATTCACCGCCGGTGTCGGCGATGGCCGGTCAGTTCTACGTCGACGATCGTGGCACTCCGCTGGCCGACGTCACCGCCTCATCGGACGCCGTGCGCGAGTGGTTGAGGGTGTCCACGGGGGACTACGTCCACGCCGCCGGCACGTGCGCGATGGGCGACCCCCGGGCGCCGGGGACCGTCGTGGATCCGAGCGCTCGGGTGGTCGGAGTCGCGGGATTGCGGGTCTGCGACGCCTCCATCTTTCCCCGTCTGCCCCGAGCCAACACCCACCTCCCGGTGATGATGGCGGCCGAATTGGTCGCCGATCGCTGGTAGCTGGCTTCCTGCCACACCCCCGTGGCACGGTGAGGCCATGAGCAGCTTCCCGCGACGCATCCCCGTCCAATCGTCCGATTCCGTCGACGAGGTGGAACCCGCCGACGCGCTCGTGATCGATTGCGACACGTGCGTCATGCACGAGTCCGACGCCTGCGCCGATTGCGTGATGTCGTTCCTGTTGGATCACGAACCGACCTCGACGACGGCGGTCATCCTCGACTTGAACGAGATTCGTGCCCTGAAGGCGCTCGGTGAGGCGGGTTTGGTGCCTACGCTTCGTCACCGTGCCTCCGGATGATCACAACCTCCGTTCGGAACCGGTGCCGGCCGAGTACGCCGCATCGATCATCGAGATGGCGCGGGAATTGGGTCTGGACCGCGTCGGTTTCACCGATGCGACGGTTCTCGAGCGGGCCCGAGTCGCCCTTCACGATCGGGTCGACCGTGGGTTGTCCGACACCATGGGCTTCACGTTTCGTAACCCGGAGCGTTCCACCGATCCGCGACGAGCGGTCGACGGTGCGCGCTCGGTCATCGTGGCCGCCCGCAGCTACAACGTGCCCGACGAGGAACCGCCCACCCATCTGAGCGCCACCGTCGCTCGCTACGCCCGCATCGATCAGTACACGCCCTTGCGTCAGGCCTTGCAGAAGATCGCGCTTCGACTCCGCGCCGACGGGCATCGCGCGGTGGTCTTCGCCGACGAGAACGACCTCGTCGATCGTGAGGTGGCACATCGCGCCGGCCTCGGTTGGTTCGGCAAGAACGCGAACTTGTTGTTGCCCGGCGCGGGAAGTTTCTTCAGTCTGGGTTCGATCGTCACCACCGCCGAGTTCGCTCCGGCGACCCAACCGGCGCCCGACGGTTGTGGAACGTGCCGTCTTTGCATCGATGCCTGTCCCACCGCGGCCATCGTCGACATCGGGGTGGTCGACGCCCGTCGTTGCCTGGCCTGGTTGGTGCAGAAGCCGGGCGTCTTCCCCGTGGAGTTCCGGGAGTCCCTGGGCGATCGCATCTACGGCTGTGACGACTGTCAGAGCACGTGTCCGCCCAACGTGAGGTTGGCACCGCGACATCGCCCGCGCGACGCCGCCGAACTGCCGGTCGCAATCGGGCCGGGGCAGCACGTGGATCTGCTCGAGATCCTGCGCGTCGACGACGACCGTTTGATCGAGTTGTACGGACGTTGGTACCTGGCCGATCGCGACCCGATGTGGTTGCGACGCAACGCCCTCATCATCCTGGGCAATGTGGCACCCGTCCCCGTGGATGACTCGGTTCGGTCGTTGCTGCGCCACTACCTTGGAAGTGATGTCCCGATCCTGCGCGCCCATGCCCTGTGGGTGGCGAGGAGGCTCGGGCTCGACGACCTGGCCGACTCCGTGCGCGACGATCCCGACGTCGTGGTCCGTGCCGAGTGGCTCGGCCCGGTGAATCCGAGATGAGTGTCGCGTGAAGCATCTGTTGGTCACCAACGATTTTCCGCCCAAGATCGGTGGTATCCAGTCGTTGTTGTGGGAGTGGTGGCGTCGTTTGCCACCCGAGTCCTTCGCGGTGTTGACCAGTCCGTACGAGGGGGCCGCCGAGTTCGACGCCGCCCAAGCGTTCCAGATCGAGCGCACCCGCGAACCGGTGTTGTTGCCGCAGCCGTTCATGGTGCGGCGCATCAACGAGATGGCCGAACGCGTCGGCGCCGAACGGGTGGTGCTGGACCCCGCGATTCCGCTCGGCCTGGTCGGCCCGTGGATCGATCGCCCCTACGACGTGGTGTTGCACGGAGCCGAAGTGACGGTCCCGGGACGCTTGCCGGGTTCCAAGCAACTTCTCGGGCGGGTGTTGCGCGGAGCACGGCACGTGATCGCCGCGGGTGGCTACCCGGCCAGCGAGGCCGAGCACGCGGCGGGACGTGAACTGCCGATGACGGTGGTACCTCCCGGTGTCGACGTCGAGCGGTTCCGCCCGTTGACCGAGGACGAACGACTGACCGCTCGGAGACACTTCGGTTTCGCGGCTGACGCCGAGATCGTCGTGGGCATCAGCCGCTTGGTTCCCCGCAAGGGTTTCGACACGGTCATCCGAGCCGTGGCGGCCCTGTCGCCGTTTCGGCCGCGTCTGGTGTTGGCGATCGCTGGTGCGGGTCGCGACCGCGAACGTCTCGAGAAGCTCGCGCTCTCGCTGTCGGCACCGGTTCGTTTCATGGGACGGGTGTCCCACGACGATCTGCCTCGTTTGTACGGTTGCGCCGACGTGTCGGCGATGATGTGCCGGAACCGCTGGGGCGGCCTCGAGCAGGAGGGCTTCGGCATCGTCTTCGTCGAGGCCGCCGCCTGTGGCGTGCCCCAGATCGCCGGAAAGAGCGGTGGAGCGGCCGAGGCCGTGGCTCATGGCGAAACGGGTTTCGTCGTCGACGACCCCAACGACGTGAACGAGGTCGTGCGTCGGGTGGCTCAACTGCTCGACGATCCGGATCTGCGCACGGCCATGAGTCGGGCATCGCGGGAACGCGCGATCGGTCGATTCTCCTACGACATCTTGGCCGCGCGTCTCGGTAATGCCTTGGGGGTGGACGAATGAACGGAGCGGAGTTCTTGTCGAGTCGTCGCATCGTGCGACTCGACGTCATCGGCACCGCTGTCTTCTCGGCGTCGGCCGTGCTCGCCGCGATCGTGTTCGATGGTCCGGCCAAGGTGCAAGGGGTCGTGGTCGACCTGGCGTTGTTCGCCGTGGGTGTGGCGGCGTTCTTGTGGGGCTACTGGGTGGCGGTTCAACGCAGTCGACAGGACGAGTTGTCGGTCGCCGAGCTCTACTTCTTGTTGGGTCCCGCCGTGCCTCGCGACGTCAAGAGGACCATGAACCTCTGTTTGCTGGTGCAGACCGTGGTCGCCGTGGGTACCGCCATGTCGCGGTTGAGCACTCCGTCGCCGACCGCGACATCGGGCTCCTCGCCGGGTTCGTCGCTGGCGTTCGGGGTTCTCGTTCCGATGTTCGGGTTGGGTCTCAACGGATTGTGGGCCGCGATCCACGGGACCTTCGGCCCCCGGCGGAGGCGCTCCGACGACGACGAAATCGGCTAGAACTAGAACATGGCCGACACGGCGTCTCTGACGATCTCCATCGATGCACCTCTGGAAACCTGTTGGGGTATCGCGACGGACTACGAGCGTTACCCGGAGTGGACCGACGTCAAGTCGGCCGTGGTGCTGGCTCGTGACGACCAGGGCCGCGCCACCCAGGTCGAATACCGCACGTCCGCTCTCGGTCGGAGCACGCATTACACCTTGGAGTACGACTACAGCGCCGCTCCGCATCGTCTGTCGTGGCGATTGATCAAAGGTGACATCATGCGCGGCGTCGACGGTGCGTACATGTTCGCCCCCGACACCAGCGGCGGCGTGGTTCTGACCTACAACTTGTCGATCGAGTTGATCATCCCTCTGCCGGGCTTCGTGAAGCGCCGCGCCGAGGTGCGCATCCTCAACACCGTCAAGGAGTTGAAGGTGCGGGCCGAAGCCCGCCGATGAATTCGGGCGCGTCCATCGGCATCGACGTCGGTGGCACGAAATGCCTCGGTGTGCTCCTCGAGGACGATCGGGTGGTGACCGAGGTGCGGCGCCCGACCCCGAGGTCGCCCGAGGCCATCATCGACACCTTGGAAGCGATCGTGCGCGAACTGGGAGACCGTCCCGCCGTCGGAGTGGGGGTGCCCGGCCTCGTGACCCGACAGGGTGTGATTCGCGCCTCGCCGAATCTCACCGACGTCGCCGACTTCGACGTGGCGGGAATGCTGACCGCTCGTCTCGGTCATTCGGTGGTCGTCGACAACGATGCGACCTGTGCCGCGGTGGCCGAGTGGCGGGCGGGCGCCGCCCGGGGACATCGTGATGCCGTGGTCGTCACGTTGGGAACCGGAATCGGTGGCGGATTGATCGTCGACGATCGCGTCGTGCGGGGCACCAACGGATTCGCCGGTGAGGTGGGGCACATGGTGATCGACCCGAACGGTCCCGCGTGTCCGTGTGGTCGACGGGGTTGTTGGGAACGGTTCGCGTCCGGCACGGCGTTGGGTGCCATGGCACGAGCCGTCGTGCGCGCCGGCGGCTTGAACGCCATCACGACCCTCGTCGATGACGTGAGCGACGTGCGCGGAGAGCACGTGTGCATGTTGGCCGGTCGCGGAGACGTCGAGGCCACGGGCGTGGTGGACGAATTCGCTCATTGGGTGGCCCTCGGTCTGGTTGGTTTGGCCAACATCCTCGACCCCTCGTGCATCGTGATCGGTGGGGGACTCACCGCGTCGCGCGAGGTTCTCATGGATCCGGTGCGCCATCACTTCGCGCGCTTGCTGTACTCGCCGGATCTGCGCCCGCATCCACGACTCGAGATCGCGCGATTCGGTGAGGTGGCCGGAGCGGTCGGGGCCGCGTCCCTGGCCACGATGTCGATGTCGGCCTAATTCCCCGACGCCCCCGCGGGGGTGGTGGTTAGCCTCGACTCGTGTCCACGGTGGTGATGCGTCTCTGGCTTCCGGACCTCCCGGGAACGTTGGGTCGGGTGGCCGCCGCGATCGGACGGGCGAACGGTGACGTCATCGGCATCGAAATCCTCGAGCGTGGTGCCGGGATGGCGATCGACGAGTTGACCGTCGTTCTCCCCACCGAGGTCGGACACGACGCGCTGATCTCCGAGGTGTCCCAAGTGGAGGGCGTGGCGATCGAGGACGTCCATGAGGTGGCGACGGACCGTTCGAATCAGGGAGTGCTGGCCCTCGAGGTGGCCGCACGGATCATCGAATCGGATGCGCACGAGCGTCCGCGCGAGGCGTGCGTCGCGATACGTGAGATGTTGGAGTCCGATTGGTGCGTCGTGATCGAGGACGGACGGGACACGCCACTGGCGTCGAGCGGTGACGTGCCCGATCTGGCGTGGTTGTCCGCCTTCATCGAAGGCGCCTCCCATCTGTCGGCCGATGTCGCGCACGAGAACACGCCGAGTGACATCGTGTGGGCTCCGTTGCGCGACACCGGGGCGACGCTCGTGAGTGGTCGGGTGAAGGGCGCGTTCCGACTCCGTGAGCGACAGCACCTGTCCTTGATCGCCCGGATCGTCGCCGACGCGTTGACGAAGGGTCGGATCGCGGATCAGTGATCGGCCCAATGGCGGGACCGCTCGACGGCTCGCAGCCACTGGGCGTGCAGTGCATCGGCGGCGACCCGCTCGGGTGATCCCACGGGATGCGCCTCGACCACGGCGTCGGTGCGCCACCTTCGGCTGATGGCGTCCAACGAGGGCCATACGCCTTCGGCCAAACCGGCGAGGTACGCGGCGCCCAGGGCGGTCGTCTCCTGATCCACGGGACGTCGAACCGTGATTCCGAGTTGATCGGCCTGGAGTCGCAGAAGCAGATCCATCACCGAGGCCCCGCCGTCGACGCGAAGATCCTCGATGCGTCGTCCGCTCGCCGACTCCATCGCCCCGATCGCGTCACGGGTTTGCAACGCCATGGCCTCGACCACGGCACGGGCGATGTGCGCACGAGTCGAGCCGCGCGTGATGCCGATGATGCTTCCGCGAGCGTACGGGTCCCACCATGGGCTTCCGAGACCGGTGAAGGCCGGAACGACGAAAACTCCGCCACTGTCGACGACGGTCGATGCCAACGGCCCGATCTCCGACGACGAGCCGATGATCCCCAGACCGTCGCGCAACCATTGAACGGCGGCACCCGTGACGAAGATCGAGCCTTCCAGTGCGTAGGAGGTTTCGACCGTGCCGTGGGAATCGGCGATGGACCACGCCACCGTCGTCAGCAGTCCGGGGGAGGGGTCGGGGCAACGGTCCCCGATGTTCATCAGCACGAAGCTTCCCGTGCCGTAGGTGTTCTTGGCCATGCCCGGACGGAAGCACGCTTGGCCGAACAGCGCGGCCTGTTGATCGCCGGCGATTCCCGACACCGGAACTCCCGAGGGCAAACCCTCGGCCCGGGTGACCCCGAGACGACCGCTGGACGGTCGAACCTCGGGCAGGTTGGCGATCGGAACGCCCAGAAGATCTCCGAGGGTGTCGCTCCAGCGAAGTGATCGGATGTCGAACAACATCGTGCGACTCGCGTTCGACGGATCGGTGGCCAGCACCTCGCCACCGGTCAGGTTCCAGAGAATCCAGCTGTCGATGGTTCCGAAAACGACGTCGGGGTGGCGGGGGACACCGTTCGCGAGCATCCACGCGATCTTGGTCCCCGAGAAGTACGGATCGAGCACGAGTCCACTGAGGGATCGCACGGTTTCGAGCGCGCCGGCGTTCGTGAGTCGCTCGCAGAGGTCGGCGGTGCGGCGGTCCTGCCACACGATGGCCCGACCGTGGACCTCACCGGTCGAGCGGTTCCATGCCACCACGGTCTCGCGTTGATTCGTGATGCCGATGGCCGCGGGTGTCCCTTGGCTGGCCACGACCTCGGCGAACGTGATCCGCACGGCGTTCCAAATCTCGGCGGCATCGTGCTCGACTCGTCCGGGCTCGGGAAAGTGTTGGGTGAACTCGCGATAGGACGAGACACTCGGTCGACCATCGGCATGCACGGCACGACATCGCACACCGGTCGTGCCGGCGTCGATGGCCAACACGTAGGAGTCGCTCATCACCGCTTGCGCTTGTTCTTCGGACGATGTTGCGACGGTCCGGTGGAGGTGCGACTGGTGCGAGCCGGCTTGGACCGGGTGGCCGTCGACGTGGTGGACGACGTGGTGGGGGTCGGGCGGGCCGCGGATTTCAGGTCGCGCAACGTCTTGCGTTGATAGCCGAACTTGGCCAGAACGAATCCGGCCAACAGGTACATGGGCAATGAGGCCAGCAATCCGACGACCGAACCGGTGGTCACCGTGTCGCGCAGGAAGAGAACGAACACCACCGCCATCACGGCCACGTACACCAACCACTCGCGCACGAGTCGTCCCCAAGGAACCGTACGAGATGCATCCCATGCCATGACGACATCCTTCCACGCGTCGACCACGTCCGGCACAACCGTCATCGTGGGATGGTCGCCCGGTGTGGCGACCTCCCCACCGCTTAGGCTCGGAACATGCGAATCGGTGTGCTGACCGGCGGAGGCGACTGCCCCGGACTCAACGCCGTCATCCGCGCCATCGTTCGCGCCGGTGAGGTGGGGCACGGAGACGAGGTGTGGGGGTTTCTCGACTCGTGGGATGGCGTCATGGATCAACGGTTCGTGCGACTCGACGTGGCCAGCGTGCGCGGCCTGCTTCCCCGAGGTGGAACGGTCATCGGCACTCGTCGTGGAAGTCCCTACGATCGCCCCGACGGGGTGGAACGGGTCCGGGCCTGTTTCGCCGAGCAGCGATTGGACGCCCTGGTCGTGATCGGCGGCAACGGATCCCTGGCCGTGGCGGCCAAGTTGGTGGCCGAGACCGGCCTGCCCATCGTCGGGGTGCCCAAGACGATCGACAACGACGTGACGGGCACCGACATCACGTTCGGTTTCCACACCGCGGTGCAGATCGCCACCGATGCCATCGATCGTTTGCACACCACGGCCGAGAGTCACGACCGAGTGATGGTGGTGGAGGTGATGGGGCGTGACACCGGCTGGATCGCCACCTACGCCGGTATGGCCGGTGGGGCGACCGTGATCTTGATTCCCGAGGTCCCCTTCGACATCGCGAGCGTCTCCGAGGTGGTGGCGGCTCGTCACCGACGTGGTCGGTACGCGTCGATCGTCGTGGTCGCCGAGGGAGCCCACCCGATTCCCGGGACCATGCCCGTACCCGCGTACGAGACGGACCACATCGGTCGTCCCCGACTCGGGGGCGTGAGCGTCGAGATCGCCCGGGAGATCGAGGAACGAACGGGTTTCGAGGCGCGCGTGGTTCAGATCGGTCACGTGCAGCGGGGCGGCACCCCGTCGGCGTACGACCGGGTGTTGTCGACGAGATTCGGGGTGGCGGCCGTCGAGGCGATCCATCGCGGTGACTTCGGGGCGATGGTGGCGTTGCGATGCTCGAAGGTCGTCACCGTTCCGCTCGCCGACGTCGATGGTCGCGCTCGCACGGTGGATCTCGACCTCTATCGCGACGTCGCCAGCATCTTCTTCGGCTGACGAGGTGTTCTCGATCCTCCGGGGCGTTCAGCGAACGACTTCGACGATGGCGGGGTAATCGGGCTGGGAACTGAGGGCCAAGCTGGGAAAGTCGAACTCGGTCAACGGGCGCGACGTCAACGTTCCGTCACCGCGGGGCCATTCGGTGGTTTCGCCGTCGACGACGAGTGCGACGCGCTCGATTCCCTCGATGTCGACGAGCGTGAACACGATCTGGGCCACGGCACCCACCAAGTCGCCGCCGGTCGCCGAAAAGATCGACGAGGTGATGTTCACCTCCACGGTGCCCGAGGCCACGAAGCCGGTGGAGAGCAGTCGCGTGTCGCGGGGAATCGCGGTTCGCAATCCGGAATCCTGTTCGTCGTCGGTCGGTCCGTCGAGGAGGACGCGCATCGCCGCGGTCGGGTCGAGGCTGAGATCCCGCTGGACCGCGACGAGGACGGCGGTCCCCGATGCGTCGGAGCGCTGCAGATAGACGCGGCCGATTCCGGTCGTCGGGTTCTCGGATCCGGCGACATCGTCGTCGACGCGCAACGGATCCTCGGCGATCGGCCGCGGGGTCGACTCGGCATCGAGCGCGCACGCCGTGAGCGCGGCGACGGCGAGACCGACGGCCAACGCGCGATCGAACGTTCGCTTCCTCACGATCGCTCCGCCGGTAGTTCGATGACGAAACGTGCTCCTTCGAGACCGTCGGGGCGATCGTCCACCCAGACTCGCCCGCGGTGCAGGCGGACGTGCTCGTCCACGAGAGCCAGACCGAGTCCGGCCCCCTCCGAGCCACTTCGTCGTCCAGCGACTCCACCGCGAGCGAAACGTTCGAAGATGAGTTCGCGCTCGCTGGGTGCCACACCGGGCCCCCGATCCTCGACCGTGATCCAGATTTGGGTGATCGGTTCGCCGTCCTCGTCGTCGGGGACGAACACGTTCACTTCCATCTCACCGCCGCCGTAGGAGCGGCCGTTGTCGATGAGATTCGCGATGACGCGGGCCAATCGACGTCGATCCCCGCGGATGATCACGTCCTCGGCGTCGGGGGCCACGCGCACCGGTGTTTCGGCGGCGCTGCTGATGCCCACGGCTTGGCGGACGAACTCGCCGACCAGAAGCTCTTCGACCACCAGTTTCACGCCTCCGGCGTCGAGGCGGGAGATCTCGAGCAGATCCTCGACCAAACCCTGGAAACGAGCGACGTCGGCGACCATCAAATCGAGGGCCGCTCGGGTTCGTTCCGGTAGTTCGTCGCGACGGGCCTGCATCACCTCGACCGAAGCCTTGAGGGTCTGCAGGGGTGATCGAAGTTCGTGGCTCACGTCGGAGGTGAAGCGGGTGTCGCGTTCGACGCGTTGTTCGAGGGCCATGGCCATGGCGTTGAAGGAGGTGGTGAGGGCGGCGAGATCGGGATCGTTCGAGTCGACGAGGCGCGTGTCCAGCCGACCTCCGGCGATGGCCTGGGCCGCCTGACTGGCGGCCACGAGGGGACGCACGGCTCGCGACGCGGCGATGGCTCCGAGGACGATGCCGACGAGAGTGGTGATCCCGGCGGCGAAGATCAACGCCAGGCCGACGCTGTTCAGCGTCGATCGGATGTCGTCGATGGTGGGAAACCCGAAGTAGGCACCGTCGACGTCGGTGAGCGGAACACCGATCAGGATCACGAGTTCACCATCGACTTCGGTGCGCATCACCGACGGCCGTCGTTCGTCGAGCACGGCGTTGAGCATCGATGCCGGAATCGCGGCGGAGGAGAATCGTGCGTCGTCGCCCGTCCACGTGCCTCGGAAGTAGACGAGGGGGCGTTCGGCCCCGAGTCGCTCGATCGCGGCCTGCACGTTCGTGGGGTTCGAGGTCAGATCGGACTGCAGTCGCCCGGCCTCCTGGTACACCTTGGTGATCGCGGTCGATTCCCGTTCGTTCACCAGGTTCGATCGCGTGAAGTTGTAGGTGGACAGCGCGAGGAACGTGGACAGCACCAAACTTCCGAGACCGAAGGTGGCCAGGATGCGGGTGCGCAATCCGAACGATCGTCGCCGTCCGCGGCGCGCTCGTCGTTCCGGACGGCGGTTGCGATCGGCCGGGTCCGGGGCGTCGACGGCCTCCACGGTCGTCAGGCCTGCAGTCGGTAGCCGAGACCGCGCACCGTCACGACGTGGCGGGGATTCGCCGGATCGAGTTCGACCTTCGTGCGCAGTCGACGAACGTGGACGTCGACGAGACGTCCGTCTCCGAAGTATCCGTATCCCCACACGTGATCCAGCAACTGCTCCCGACTGAACACCTTTCCGGGGCTCTGCGCCAACTCGCACAACAGACGAAACTCGGTCTTGGTGAGATGGATCTCGGTGCCACCGCGCACCACCTTGCCCTCGTCGGGTATCACCTCGAGATCTCCGAACACCAGCTTGGGATGAGCGGGGTGCGCCGGACGAGCTCGGCGCAACAACGCGCGAATACGGGCCGAGAGTTCCTTGGGGGCGAAGGGCTTCGTCAGATAGTCGTCGGCCCCCGCCTCGAGTCCGGCCACCACGTCGTGCGTGTCGGCACGAGCCGTGACCATGACGATGGGGACGTCGCTCGAACGCCGAATGGTTCGACACAGTTCGAATCCGTCGATGCCGGGCAGCATGATGTCGATCAAAACGACGTCGGCGGGTTCGCGCAGGAAGATGACGACGGCTTCCTCACCGCTGGCGGCTTCGTCGACGATCCAACCCTCGTCCTCCAGGGCCAGTCTCACGGCGGTGCGGATGCGCTCGTCGTCTTCGACCGCCAGGATTCGGGTGCCCACCCCTCTATCTTGCCCGATCGCGGGGGTCGACGGGCGCCTCGTCGATTCAGGCTGTTCGTTGCAGATGTTCGAGGAGCGCCGTGTGAATGCCCGGTGCGCACACGACCGTCTCGCTCGGTTTCACCGCACCGCCGGCGAAATCGGATGCACGGGCTCCGGCCTCGGTGGCGATCAACAGGCCGGCGGCGAGATCCCAGGCTTGGAGATGCTCCTCGAAGTACGCGTCCACTCGGCCGCACGCGACATGGCACAAGTCGATCGCCGCTGCCCCGAGCCGACGTATGTCCCGAACGTGAGGGAGCATCGCGCCGACACGTGATCCTTGGACGCGCCGATGGTCGGAGTCGTACGAGAATCCGGTGGCCACCAGGGCGGTGTCGAGTGTCGTGCTGGTCGAGCACGTGATGGGAGTCGAGCCGAGGAAAGCGCCACGACCCCGGGCGGCGGTGAAGAGCTCGCGCGATGCCGGCACGAAGACGGCTCCGGCCACGGGGCCCGTCGAATCCGCGGCGGCGATGGAGACCGCGTAGCCACCCAGTCCGTAGAGGAAGTTGGTCGTTCCGTCGATGGGATCGACGTACCAGTCGATGCCCGAGGTGCCGTCGACCCGCGAACCTTCCTCCCCGACGATGCCGTCGCGGGGTCGCGCGGCGCGAAGAGCGTCGACGATGAGAGATTCGGACGCCGAGTCCCAGCGGGTCACCATGTCGGTGGCCGTGGACTTCGTCCGGACCCCGAGATCTCCGGTGCGCCGTCCGTTCGCCACCATGTCTCCGGCCTCGCGGGCCAATCGAGCGGCGAGGTTGACGAGATCCGTGGGTGCGTCCATCAGTGGGGGCGACCGGCGATGGTGCGCCATTCTCCGATGGCTCGCAGGACGAGGATGGCGACGATCGCGGTTCCCCCGGCCGTGACGATCGCGCCAACCAGCAGACCGACGCCCAAGATGACGTCGCTGGCGTTCTCGGCCTGGATGTCGACGAGGGCGTAACCGATCAGCGCACCAGCCACTCCGCCCACGAGGATCGACACGAACGCGAGGGCGCGAGCCAGCGGTGAAGGAAGTGCGGAAAGCGGTCGTTCGGTCACCATGACGACATCGTAGGCTCGTCGTCGTGGAATCGAACGGTCGTCGGGCGGTGGTGGTGATTCCCACCTACAACGAGGCCGGCAACATCGAACGCCTCCTCGAGGGCATTCGTGCCGCCGTCGACGTCGAGATTCTCGTGGTGGACGATTCCAGTCCCGACGGGACCGCGGACATCGTCGAGCGCTTCGCGCAGCGGTGCGGGGCAGACATCACCGTGTTGCGTCGTCCGGTGAAGTCCGGTCTCGGAACGGCGTATCGAGCCGGATTCGCCGAGGTTCTTCGTGAGGGTGATCGGATCTGCGTTCAGATGGACGCCGATCTCTCGCACGACCCGATCTATCTCCCCGCTCTGATCTCGGCCGTCGAACTCGGCGCCGATGCGTCGCTCGGAAGTCGGTACGTGCCCGGGGGCCGCATCGAGAACTGGCCCCGCTTACGTTTGTTCTTGTCGCGATGGGGCAATCGATACGCCGCCGGGATGCTCGGTCTGGCGGTGAACGACGCCACCAGTGGATTTCGGGCGTACTCCCCGCACTTGTTGCGGCGCATCGACGTGGGCTCGGTGAGGGCCGAGGGATACGGATTCCAGATCGAGATGACCCATCGTGCGGTGCGCAGTGGCGCGCGCATCGTGGAGGTGCCGATCACCTTCGTCGATCGGGTGGTGGGTGAGAGCAAGTTGAGCCACCACATCATCAACGAGGCCTTCGGTTTGGTGAACCGACTGTGGTTCACCGATCGATTGCTCGGACGTCTCCGGTTCGGTCGACGTCGTTGAACGACATGTCGTCCCCGACACCTCGCACCATCCTGCACGTCGACATGGACGCCTTCTACGTGTCGGTGGAGATGCGCCGACATCCCGAACTCGCCGGTCGACCGGTGGTTGTCGGGGGGTCCGGGGCGCGAGGTGTGGTGGCGGCGGCGAACTACGAGGCTCGTCGTTACGGGGTCTTCTCGGCCATGTCGTCGTCCAAGGCGCGTCGATTGTGTCCCGACGCGGTGTTCCTCGCGGGTGACCACTCGCTGTACGCCGAGGTGAGCCGTCAGGTGCACGGAATCTTCGCGGACTTCACGCCGCACATCGAGCCGATCGCTCTCGACGAGGCTTTCCTCGACGTGTCCGGTTCGCGGAATCTGTTCGGTGACGGGACGAGCATCGGGCATCTCATCCGGAACCGCATCACCGACGAACTCGATCTGCCGTGCAGCGTGGGTGTGGCCGCCTCCAAGTTCATCGCGAAGTTGGCCTCCAAGCGCGCCAAGCCCGTCGTCACCTCGACGGGGATTCAGCCGGGTCCCGGCGTTCTCGAGATCGCTCCGGGGACCGAGCTGGAGTTCCTGCATCCTCTCCCGATCCAGGCTCTGTGGGGCGTCGGCCCGGTCACGTTCGCGAAACTGGATCGCATCGGGGTTCGTCGTGTGGGTGATCTGGTGGATCTGGGTCGTGACGCGCTCGAGGTGGCGGTCGGCCGGTCCGCCGGACGACATCTGTTCGAACTCGCCAACGGCATCGATCATCGTCCGGTGGAGTCGACGCGGGACGTGAAGTCCATCAGTCACGAGGAGACGTTCGCGGCCGACATCACCGATCGCGAGTCGATACGAATCGAGGTCGTACGTCTGGCCGACGCCGTGGCGACCCGATTGCGACGACACGGTTCGGCGGCACGCACCATTCACCTGAAGGTTCGCTTCGCCAACTTCGAGAACATCACCCGATCGGTCACGCCGGGGTCTCCGGTGTCGTCGGCGCCGGCGTTGGTGAGGGCCCTCGACGAGATCCTCGAGGTCATCGACCCTTCCATCGGGGTTCGATTGGTGGGAGTCGGGGTGTCCGGATTCGTGGAGCCGGTCGAGCAACTGTCGCTTCTGGATCTGACCGACGAGGACGGCCGGCGTTCCACGGCCGACACCGATCGTGATTGGTCGCCGGCCAGTTCCGCCGTCGATCGCATCCGGGATCGTTTCGGACGCGATGCGATCAACCCGGCCAGTGTGTTGCGGGACCGGGGACCGAATCCGGGCTCCCGACCGTGGGGGCCCGACGCGGCCGACGAACCGGGCGAGCCCGAGACGATGTGACATACCTCCGCGACGTGCGTTGCCAAGCGTCGCTCGGTCTGGGACAATGACTCGAGGAGGTGACCCGTGGCCCTGTCAGAAGACGAACAGCGCATCTTGCGCCAGATCGAAGCCGAGTTGCAGAACGACGAAAGGTTCGCTCAGGCGGTGTCACCGTCGGGTCTCTACACCCATTCGGTGCGTACCGTCCGTTGGGCCATCGTGGGATTGGTGGCCAGCCTGGTCCTGCTGGTGGTGGGCCTGCGCTTCCACTACGTCGCCGCCTTCGCCGTGTTCGTCGTGATGTTGGCGCTCCTCGGCGTGATCGAGCGCAATGCCCGAGCCATGGGCAAGGCCGGTCTCCAAGACGTGGCCGGCGCGATTCGCAAAGTCCGCGCGAGCGGCCCTCGTCGCTAGTCCGCGCGAGCGGCCCTCGTCGCTAGTCCGCGCGAGCGGAGATCATTTCGTCCCGCGCCGGCCGGCGAATTGGAGGGCGACGTTCGGTGAAAGGTGCCGCGCGATCCGATGGCGTCGGGGTCGCGTCGATGCCATGCGATGCTCGACCCGCTCGACGAGTTCGTCGAAATCCTCCGGCGACGGAGACCGTTCGGCGAAGAGAAGTTCCTCGACGGCTCGGGCGAGCCGTCCGGCGATGTCGGTGTCGACACCATCATCGGACTGATCGATCGCCGACGCGTTCAGACGTCGGGCGATCTCGGCGGGGGTGAGATCTCGGCCGCTCGTGAAACCCTCTTCGGCGAGCAGACGACGCCACAGCACGAGCACGTCAGGAGTGGTGTCACGTCGCGCGACACGCGAGACGATCCGGCGCACCACGACGGGCCACGCGAGCGCCATCAGAACCAGGGCGACGAGGATCATCGCCGAACCGCTGGGTCCCGAATCCGAGGAACTCGACGAAGCGTCGACGTCGGTCGACCCGGGAGTGGTCGTCGGTGACACCGTGTCCGGCGTGATGGTGGAGGACGGGTTCGGGGTCGTGGTCGTCGGAGCCGTGGTCGTCTCGGTCGGGATCGGCGGGGAGTCGTCCTGTTGGGGCTCGACTCCGGTGTAACCGCGATCCGGTGCACCTCGTCCGGGGGTCGGTTCGAACATCAACCAGCCCAAACCGTCGAACCAGACTTCCGGCCACGCGTGGGCGTGCTGACTACGCACGGTGAACGTGCCACGTCCGTCGTCCACACCCGGCGTGAATCCGATCGCCACCCGAGCGGGCAGGCCGATGGCTCGGGCCATGGCCGCAAAGGTCGAGGCGAACTGCTCGCAGTATCCCGCCCGACGTTCGATGAAGTCGAGGTGCGCTCGCTCGCCGCCGAGGGCGGGGACGTCGAGCGAGTACTCGAAGGTCGTCCGAAAGTAGTTCTGCAGGACGATGGCGGCTCGATACCCGGAATCCGCTCCGTCCACGATGTCGCGGGCCAGATCGCCCAATGCGTTCATTTCCTCGTTGTCGGGAATCTCGAGGTACTTGGTCGACGGCGGGGTCAAGGAGGTGACGAAGTCGAGCAGGGGAGCGGCCGGGTCACTCACCGCCGAGACGATGGTGTACGAGTCCGATGTGCCGAGTTCGTCGCCGTTCACCAGCAAAGTTCCCGACTCCAGGGCGTAGTACAGACTGCGCGACGCGGCTCGCAACTCCGAGGCCTCGTACGCGGCGGGTGCCATGTTGCCGCGCAGATTCTCGATGGTGAACGTCTGGGTCACCATCCACGACGAACCCGCATCGAAGCCTCCACCCAATCGGCCACCCGCCGTGTCCAGCTCGTCCTCGGCGATTCCCCACGTCGAACCGTCGAATTCGGCGAGTGAGGTGAGCTTCCAATACGACGGCCGATCAGCGGTGACGGTGAACAGCACGGTGTCCGAACGATCCCCGAGTCGACCCCGAACGTCGACCAAGGGCTCGACCATCCGTCCGGGGTCCGTGTCGCGTCCGATCAAGGGCTCGGAATCCGCACCGGGGATTCGTGGTCCGACTCCCGCGGCCAGCAATGCGACGACTGTCGCTGTGGCGACGATCGCGACCGACGCTCGGGTTCGTTGTCCGACCGAGGTACGAACCGCGCCGGAGTCGTGGCGTCGCAGATGGGTCACCGCGACGATCGCCGTGAGCAGCCAGACGGTGGTGACGAGCGATCGATGGCGGTCCTCGCCGACGATGGAGACCACGGCGAAGACCACGGCCGAGGGAACCAACGCCTCGCCCCGACCGGCGGCGCGAAACGCGAACGCGTCGGCCAGGATCGCCGCCATGCCGACGGAGAGGCCGGCCGCCAATCCGAATCCGGTGGCGAACTCGAGGGGCGGCTTCACGTCGCCGAGCAAGGCTGCCGAGTCACCGATGCGGGTGGAGATCTCGGCCCACGTTCGTCCGAGTGGAATGCCGTACCAGAGGGTCTCGTGAACGTGCATCCATGCGTTGATGACGTAGACGAACACGGCTTGAAGCAGGATCGAAGCCGAGACCGGAATCCTCCGTTGGCGCATCTGGAATGCGATCAGATGGGCGAGCACCGCCACACCCACCAACGGCGTGAGGTAGTCCCAATACTCGAAGACGCGCGAGAACGAGACCGCGAGCGCGATCGAGGTGGTGGCCAGCACGGCGGTGGAGAAGGGACGTGAGCCCGTCGTTGCGCGCGGCCGTTCGACGGTCATGTCAGCTTCCACGACCCGTCGTGCGCACGAAGTCGGGCCAACGTCGTTCGAAGTCGTCGAGGCTGGGGCACGACACCGACAGCCAACCCCGCGGAACCGTCACGTCGATCGGCTCGCCGGCGATCACGACGGCCGCCCCCGACGTGGGAGTGAGCGATTCGAGGGTCGCCGCGAGCGATGCGTCCACGCGTCCGGTCACGACGACGCGAGCGAGCACCGCGGTCGGGTCCGGCGAATCCGACGCCACCGGCGTGGCACGGTCGTGGGGGGTGGCCACGGCGAGCGCGTCGAGGGCGGCCAGCGGATCGCCGACGTTTGTGACCGAATCGCCGATGAACATCACCGCTCGAACGTCCGAACTCGGGACCATGTCGATCAAGGAGGCGGAGATGCGCATGGCGACGTCGAACGTCCGACCGCGATGACGTTCGCCGTGATCGTCGACGATGACCTGGAGCACCACGTTGCCGTCGGGCTCGTACTCGTTCACCAGGAGTGAGTCCCGCTTGGCGCTGGCCTTCCAATTCACGCGCCTGACGTCGTCACCACGTTGGTACTCGCGTATCCCGCGAAAGTCACGGTCGGTCGGGGCCAATCTTCGTGCTCGCCGCAACGCGTCGATCAGGTGCCCCTCGGTCGAACGAAGCGATGGAGCGGGGGTGGGGACCCGCCGGGGATGCACCAGGACCCGGTGTCGCAGATCCACCAACAACATCCGGCGCGCCAGAGCCAACGGGTCCTCGAGCGTGAACCTGGTCGGACCGATGACCATCGCGCCGCGTTCGCGGGCGTCGAGATCGATCGAGAGTCGGCGATGCGAGCCCGCGGCGAGCGACGGTACGTGCGTGCGCGCCACCACTCGTCCGTCCACGAACTGGCTGAGGAGATACGCCGGTGATCGGCGGGGCGAGTCCACATCGAGGTCGATGTGGATCCGATCGCCCTCGCGGGGATGGTGTGGTGTGGTGTAGCACCGCACAGCGGGTCTCACTGCGGGTCGCCGCACGATCGCCACGGCCAGGAGCGGCGCCAGGATCATTCCGGCGCCGAGAACGAACAATTCGGACAGACCGAACAATCGTGCCGAGAGCAGCGCCAGTGACCCGAGGAGCAGCGACGCCTGGGCCGCGCGGGTCGGCATGTTCAGCGCCCCGAAGGCGCCGTGACCGAGGCGAGAATCTCGCCGATGATGTCGGCGGCGCCGAATCCACGGGCCACCGCCTCGTGTCGAATCATCACGCGATGCGCCAACACGGGCACCGCCAGTTCCTTCACGTCGTCGGGCGTGGCGTAGTCCCGGCCCCGGGCGGCGGCCAAGGCCCTCACGGCGCGGGCCAACTGAACCGAAGCCCTCGGAGACAAGCCCAACGTGAGTCCGGGATGGCGGCGACTCGCGTGTGCCAGGTCGACGATGTACTCGCGCAGCGAATCCACCATGCGGACCTGTTCGGTGGCGTCGATCATCATGACGACCTGCTCGGCGTCGATGACCGGCTCGAGTCGGACTTCTCTCACCGAGGTGTCGTCGAGGATTTCGAATTCGGATCGACGATCGGGATACCCGATGGAGACCCGCATGATGAAGCGATCGAGCTGGCTCTCGGGGAGTTGATACGTGCCTTCGTGTTCGACCGGGTTCTGGGTGGCGATCACGAAGAAGGGACGGGGGAGGGCCCGGGTGGTTCCGTCGGATGTGACTTGCCGCTCCTCCATGGCCTCGAGGAGCGCCGCTTGGGTCTTGGGCGAAGCACGGTTGATCTCGTCGGCCAGAACGATGTTGGCGAAGATCGGTCCCGGCTGGAAGTCGAAGCGTTCGCGCTCGCGACTCCACATGGACGCCCCCACCACATCGGAGGGCAACAGGTCGGGGGTGAACTGGATACGTTGCCAACTGCAGTCCACCGACGTCGCGAGGGCCTTGGCGAGGCTGGTCTTGCCCACCCCGGGGACGTCCTCGATCAGGAGATGTCCATCGGCCAACAGACCGACCACGGCGAGCTCGATCACCGATCGCTTCCCGCGCAAAACGATGCCCACGTTGTCGACGATCGAGTCGAACATTCCGGCGAACGATCGGGAGGGGGTCGAGGTCATCCCCGACACGCTAGACGCTGGGGTCGTATCGCCTCGGGCGGCCCGATGCCCGAATACCGTGACCTCATGCAGGAGAACCTCGGGGTGCTCGCCGTCGACATCGGTGGCATGAAACTGGCCGCCGCGGTGGTGGCGCGTGACGGCACGATCGTGCGACGCGACCGTATCCCCACACCGCAACGTGATCCGTGGAGTGCGCTGACGACGCTGATGCGTCGCGTGCAGGCGGCCACGTCGGAATTGGAACTCGTCGCCTGCGGCGTGGCCTGCGGTGGGCCGATGAGCGCGGGAGGGGAGCTCGCGTCGCCGTTGCACATCCCGGCGTGGCGGGACTTCCCGTTGCGGCGATCGATCGCCGAGGTCACGAATCTCGCGACGCACGTCGACAACGACGCCAAGGCGTTGGCGTTGGCCGAGGGTTGGCTGGGCGCGGCGAGCGACCACTCGGATTTCATGACGGTGGTCGTCGGAACGGGTGTCGGTGCCGGCCTGGTGTCGTCGGGTCGACTGGTCGACGGAGGCTCGGGCAATGCGGGCCACATCGGGCACGTCGTCGTCGGGGACGAAGGTCGCCCGTGTCGGTGCGGAGGACTCGATTGTCTCGAGGCTTTCATCTCGGGTACGGCGGTCGAACAGGAAACCGGTCGCGCGCCGGCCTACGCGCCGGCGGGTTTGATCGACCGCAATGGACGCTTGCTCGGACAAGCGGTGGCCTCGGTGGCGGCGATGTGTGACATCCGACGGGTCGTGGTGGGCGGAAGCGTGGCGCTCGGGTGGGGCCCACCGTTCTTCGAGGCGGCGACCCGCGAGTTCGAGGCCCGTTCGCGCATCGGCTTCACGCGCGGACTCGACATCGTCCCTCTGGGTCTCGGCGATCGGTCCGCGCTCATCGGCGCCGCGGCGGTGGCGTGGCGCGTTTTGGTCTAGGTTCGCATCATGCGTCCGATGTACGAACCCGAGGTCGAAGAGTTCCGCAACAAGGTGAAGTCCTTCCTCGCGAAGAACCTCTCCGCCGATTGGCGCGGGATCGGACACCTGGCCGCCGACGAGACCCACGAGTGGGTGATGAGTTGGCGCGCGACGTTGCATCGCGAGGGATATCTCGCGCCCGGTTGGCCGGCCGAGTACGGCGGTGGCGGAATGTCGGCTCTCGAGCAGGTGATCGTGGCCGAGGAGTTCGCCCGCGCCGGTGTCCCGACCGGAGGCCCGAACGACGGATTCGGGATCACCATGCTCGGCAACACGTTGCTGCAATGGGGTACGGAGGAGCAGAAGAAGTACTACCTGCCGCGGATCCTCGCCAACGATGACATCTGGTGTCAGGGATATAGCGAACCCAACGCCGGTAGCGACCTCGGAAACCTCGGGTTGAAGGGTGTCCTCGACGGCGATCAGTGGGTGCTCAACGGACAGAAGATCTGGACGTCGGCGGGCCATCTGGCCGACCACATCTTCACGCTCGTTCGCACCGACCCCGACGCACCCAAACACAAGGGGATCTCGTTCCTCCTGGTCGACATGCGTCAGCCCGGAATCGAGGTTCGACCGATCAAGATGATCAGTGGCGAGAGCGAGTTCAACGAGGTCTTCTACACCGACGCCGTTTGTCCCAAGGACAACGTGGTCGGCGGAGTGAACAACGGTTGGGCCGTCGCGATGACGTTGCTCGGATACGAGCGTGGTGAGGGTGCCGCCACGGTGCCGGTGCGCTTCCAAGCCGAACTCGACCGACTCCTGCTGTTGGCCAAGGAGTGTGGCGTCGATCAGGACCCGCGTGTCCGCCAACGTTTGGCGTGGGCGTATTCCAAGGTCCAGATCATGCGGTATCTCGGCTTGCGCACGCTCACGAAGTTCCTGGCCGGACATCATCCCGGACCTGACGGTGGCATCTTCAAGCGGTACTGGAGCGAGTACCACAAGGAGGTCACCGAACTCTCGCTCGAGATTCTGGGTGCCGCGTCGATGGTGGTCGAAGGTCGTGCACCGATGAACTCGTTCCAGCCGGACGACCGATCGGCTCCGAACTCGACCGCCAGTTGGGTCGGCTCGTTCCTGAACGCCCGAGCCGGGACCATCTACGCCGGCTCGTCGCAGATTCAGTCCAACATCATCGGCGAGATGGTTCTCGGTCTGCCCAAGGAGCCCCGACCCTCATGATCCGGCCGGCATGAGCGTCCTGGCACGAACATCGGCGTACGTGCGCGTGGTGATCGCGGTCGTGCTGCGGCCGTCGTACTGGCCGGTGTCGGTCACGGTGATCCGTCGTTTGGCACCACGAGGCTGGTGGCGTCGACCTCCGTTCTTGCCCGTGCCGAGCTCCTCCTACGCACGTTTCCGAATGGAGACCCAGTACGGCGGTGAATCGCCGCTTCCGACGGTGTCCGATGTGCTGAAATATCTGCGATGGGTGCGTCGATGGGATGCGGGACGATGAATCGCCGGCGAAGGGTCCGGTGAGTCCGTCATGCGTAGCGCGCTCGTACTCAACGCGTCGTACGAGCCGCTGAGCGTCGTTCCGGCTCGTCGCGCCGCGTGCCTCGTCCTCGACGACAAGGCCGAGGTCGTCGAACACGACGGAACCCTCATTCGCTCCGAGAGTTTGGCGGTCCCGAATCCCCTCGTGATCCGGCTGCTCTACATGGTGAAGGTTCCGTACCACCGGCGAACGGCACTCTCGCGCCGGGCGATCTTCGCCCGCGACAACCATCGTTGCCAATACTGCGGAGCCGAGGCCGATTCGATCGATCATGTGATGCCTCGATCACGTGGAGGGCAACACATCTGGGAGAACGTGGCGGCGGCGTGTCGCCGATGCAACCTCTACAAGCGTGACCGTACGCCCGACGAAGCGGGCATGAGGCTCAGCCAATCTCCGCATGCGCCCCGTGAATTGGCGTGGGTCACCGTGGCGGTGACCCGTGTCCCGGAGGCGTGGAAGCCCTATCTGGCGCGGGCATCCTGAGCAGGATGCTTCGAATCGAACGACCGGTCGCGGCGTCGGCCGCGGACTTCCACGACCGCGAGGTGCCCGACGGGGACGACGTGCTGGTGTGGTGGTTCGAGCCGACGGCGCCAGCGCTGATTCTCGGCTCGACCCAATCCGAGGATCTCTTGGATCTCGATCGTTGTCGTCAACGCGGCGTGGACGTGGTCAAGCGACGCAGCGGTGGGGGGCTGGTGTTCGTGTCGCCGCACCACACGTTGTGGGTCGACGTGATCGTGCCCCGTGACCACCCGGCCTGGAGGGTCGACGTGGGTCGGGCGTCGGAGTGGATCGGCGAGGTGTGGCTCGCCGCGTTGTCGCGGTCGTCGATCGACTCCGGTGATCGTCCGCTGTGGATCCACCGCGGAGCGCAGGAGTCGACGACGTGGTCGAAGCTGATCTGTTTCGCGGGGCGTGGACCCGGCGAGATCTTCGACGAACGCGGACGAAAAGTGGTGGGCATCAGTCAGCGGCGGACGCGGAGCTGGGCTCGATTCCAATGCGCACTGTCGCTTCGCTGGGAGCCCTCGGTCTTCGTCGACCTGATCCCGGACGGACCGACGATCGCTGAAATCGAGCACGCCGGGTTCGACGTCGGGGTCGGGTTCGACGTCGAGAGAGTGCGACGGTCGTTCGCCGAATCCCTGGCGAGCGCACTGTCGTCGGCGACGCCGTCGGTCCCGATCGACGAGAACCGCTGACCGGTAAGTCGTCGGGTCAGGGTGCCGAGGTCGTCGGCGCGGTCGATTCGCCGTTCGCGACGGTCGTGGTCGGCGCGACGGTCGTCGGCGGGGTGGTGGAGCGACATCCGTCGACCGCTTTCACGATGGGGAAGGGATTGACCGCGGCTCCACCACCGGGGTGGTATTCGAAGTGCAGGTGGGGCGCCGAGCTGCTCCCGGTGTTGCCCACGTATCCGATGACCTGACCGGCCACGACCCGGGAATCGAGGCCGATGCCGTCGGCGAACGCCGAGAGATGGGCGTAGTGGAAGTAGGTGCCGTCGCTCGCAGTGAGGCGCAGAGCGTTGCCACCGAGCGAACCGGGACGGTCGAAGAACTGTCGCGTGATCGTTCCGTCGACCACGGCGTACAACGGCTGTCCGGTTCGAGCGATGATGTCGACTCCCTCGTGACGCCGTCCACCCGCCCGCGGTGACATCCACGTGTCGGAGAACCAACATGGGCCCAGGACCGGGAAGACCGCGATGGACACGGTGGTGACGGGCGCGGTACTCGGAGGAGTCGACGTGCCGGGAGACGTGCCGGACGGAGACGTGCCGGCCGGAGACGTGTTGGCCGGAGACGTGCCGGCCGGTTGATCCGTGACGAGGCCGGGGATGACGCCGAGATGGAGCGCGGTGCGCAGATCGACGATGCCGGTCACGGGAATCTTGCGGGCGGTCTGGAAAGCGCGAAGCGACACCCGAGTGGCCACTCCGAACACTCCGTCGGCTCCACCTTTCACGGTGATGCCCGCGGCGATCATGCGATTCTGAACGTCGCTGACGCTCGGGCCGCGGTCGCCGAACACGGGCAGTGCGGGTGCGGCCACCAGTCCGAGGAACTGGGCGGTGAGCGTATCCACCTGTCCGGTAGCCGCGATCGACACCGCGCGCTGATAGGTGATGATGGCGTTCGTGGTGGCCGGGCCGAACACTCCGTCGGCTCCGCCGCGCACGGTCACTCCGGCAGCAATGAGGGCCCGCTGGAGGCGCACGACTGCTTCACCACGTTCGCCCACCGTGATCACGAGCGCCGGCACGGTCGTGGCCGGAGCCGGCACGGATGTGGCCGGAGCCGGCACGGTCGTGGCCGGAGCCGGCACGGTCGTCGACGGTGCGGTCGTCACGGGACTCGTCGTCGGAACCGACGTCGCGCTCGCCGGGGCGATGCCCAGCGCGATAGCGGTCGTGATGTCGATCGTGCCGGTGGCGGAGAGGCCCCGCGCCGTCTGAAAGGCGGCGATCGCCGCCGTGGTGGCCGAACCGAAGATGCCGTCGGCTCCACCGCGCATCGTGAGGCCGGCGCCGATGAGGGCGTTCTGCGTGGTCGTCACGGACGCACCGCGATCGCCACGCTTCGGGAAGGTGGGAGCCGGGCCGAGTCCCAGGAGGAAGGCGCTGGAGGCATCGATCTCGCCACTGGCCACGAGTCCCTTGGACGTCTGGAAGGACTTGAGAGCGGTCGCCGTGCCCTGACCGAAGATGCCGTCGGCTCCGCCACGGACACTCAGTCCGGCGCCGATCAAGGCCAGTTGGAGGGCGCGGACCGACTCGCCCCGATCGCCCAGGCGGGGGAGGGCGGTGGCGCGACCGGTGGTGCCAGCGGCCTGAGCGGTCGGCGTCGAGACGAGTCCCATGGCGGGTACGCCGAGCGACACCAAGACGGCCAGCGCGAAGCGGGCACGACGCCGGCGGGGGGCGCACGGCGAGATCGATCGGGTCAGACGCACGCCGAGGTATCGGCCCGGGGTCGCGGGGAACTTGAGGAATTCCTGACCCCGACCCCGTCGCCGGCCGGGGTGACGCGCCCCGGCTGTGGGGGCCGGGGGGAAAGAAGTGGGGGAAAAGGGGGAAAAGTGGTTGACGTAGGGGGTGTTTGGGGTCCATGATGGAGGCCGGTGGGGAGAAGTGGAGGCACAGGCCACTTCCCACACCGGTCAGAAACACAGTGAGGGGCAGGTCAGTGGAAGGTTTTGTCGGTCGTTACGAGCGCCAGCTCGACCCCAAGGGTCGTGTTGCGTTGCCGCCGACCTTCCGCAACCGCCTGGAACCCCGTTGCTTCTTGGTCATCGGCCAGGACAAGTGCGTGGTGGTCGTGACGGCGAGTGTGGCCGCGGCCCGCGGAGAAGAGACCCTCCAGGCGGTCAAGCGGGGCGAGAAGACCATGAGCGAGTTGCGCGCACTGGCGGTGAGCATGACCGAAGTGGCCGTCGACGGTCAGGGACGAATCACCATCGACGACAACCTGCGCACGTACGCCGGCCTCTCGCCGGGGGCCAAGGTCGTGGTATCGGGCGCCTTCGACAGCGTGGAAATCTGGGAGCCGGGTCGCTTCGAGCGAATGTTGTCGGCCGGCACCGAAGCCATCGCCGGGGGCGAGTCGTGAGCAACGGCATCGAGTTCGCGCACGTACCGGTGATGGTCGACGAGATCGTGGCCGCTTTCGCCGGAATCCCCGCCGGTGTGGTCCTGGATGGAACCCTCGGTGGTGGAGGACATTCGGAGGCCCTTCTCGATGCCGACGAGCGCATCTCCATTCTCGGCGTCGACCGCGACGCCGCGGCGTTGTCCGCCGCGAGTCAGCGCCTGTCACGTTTCGCCGGGCGCTTTCGTGCGTCACACCGTCGCTTCGACGATGTCGACGGCGCCATGGCCGATGCGTCGGTGACCGAACTCTCGGGTGCTCTGTTCGACCTGGGCGTGTCGTCGCACCAGTTCGACGCCGTCGAACGGGGTTTTTCCTATCGGGCCTCGGCCCCGCTCGACATGCGCATGGACGCACGCGACCAGGTGTCGGCGCACGAACTGGTCAACGAATCGGATGAATCCGAGTTGGTGCGCATCCTGCAGGAGTACGCCGACGAGCGCTTCGCCGTGCGAATCGCCCGCGCCATCGTCGCCGCCCGACCCGTCGAGGACACCGTCCGCCTGGCCGACATCGTGGCGGCGGCCATTCCGGCTCCTGCCCGCCGCCGTGGGGGCCATCCGGCCAAGCGGACTTTTCAGGCGTTGCGCATCGCGGTGAACGCCGAACTCGACGTCCTGCCGGTGGCTCTCGACCGTGCGATCGGGCGCACGGTCAAAGGTGGACGCATCGCCGTTCTGTCGTACCACTCGGGCGAGGACCGCATCGTGAAGGAGCGCTTCCGTTTCCACAGCACCGGTGGTTGTCAGTGTCCCCGCCACCTCCCGTGCGGTTGCGGGGCCGAGCGCACGGTGAAACTCGTGCGCGTCGCGTCGAAACCATCGGCGGTCGAGATGGAACGCAATCCTCGTAGCACCTCGGCGCGTTTGCGCGTGGCGGAGGTCATCTGATGGCCAAGGCCGTTGCGACCATCCCGCGTTCACGACCGACGGCGAAGCCGGCGGGTCGTCCGTCCACCCGAACCGTCAGGCCCCGCACCGCCGAGGGTCGGCGGGCGGCCAAGTCCCCGGTGGCGCGCGTCGTCACCCGACGCGATGCCACGAGCGGGATGCGCCGCGTGATCATTCTCTCGGCGACCATCGCGGTGCTGGCGATCATGGTGATGTTCCTCGTCGTGGCGTTCCAGACCCGCATCGCCGAGACGCAGATGAAGATCGACAAGATCAACGCCCAGATTCAGGCCGAGCGTGACCGTTACGACGCGTTGCGTCTGGAGCGCTCCGCGCTGCGAGATCCGGCCCGATTGGTCGTCGAAGCCACCGCCATGGGGATGATTCTGGGCACCGGCACGGACTTCACCACCGTGGACCCCGCCAGCGTGGCCGCGGTTCTGGTGTCGACCGGCGGCATCGACCCCGAATACACGTCCGACTCCGAGGACCCCCTCGAGAACTACGGCGCCGTCAAGGCACTGATCGGGGGCCAGCCATGAGCGACAAGCGTCGAACCTCTCGGGAGAGCGAGGTTCCCAAGTCCCGACGCAAGGTGGATGCTTCGCGTCGCGCATCCTCGGGAACCGCGCGAGGCAAGACGAGTTCGTCATCGACGCCTCGAGTCAAGACGTCGCGAGCGACGGTGAAGTCGACACGTTCGAGTGCCAAGGTGCAATCCAGCTCGGGGGTTCGATCCCGATCCAAGGCGCGTTCCACGTCGGCCAAGATCTCCGCGAAGCGTGGACCCAAGCAGAGTCTGAGTCTGCTGTTCGGTCGTGGTGACGACGCCGAGACGCCCAAGACCACGATCCGAAACCGATCGACCGCTGGTTTGCGGCGAACCCGGTTCCACGTGATGGTGACGCTGGGTCTCGTGTGCATGGTCGGCTTGGTCGGTCGCAGTTTCTGGGTGCAGGTGGCTCACGGTGCCGGCTATCGCGAGGACGGAGTCCAACAGCGTCAGCGTTTCACCGCGATCCCGGCGGCCCGAGGCACGATCTTCGACCGTGACGGGAACGAGATGGCCATCACCGTGCCGTCCACGTCGATCTACGCCAATCCGCAATCGATCATCGATCCGGCGGCCACGGCTCACGTTCTGGCCCAATTGTTGGGCATCGACGCGGTTTCCGAGGCGGACCTCGTCACCAAACTCTCGGATCAGAGCACCACCTTCGTGTACGTGCAGCGGTTCGTCGACGAGAACGTCGCCGAGGCCGTGTTGTCGTTGAATCTGGCGGGAATCTTCGGAATCGTCGAGCCCGAACGCGTCGAAGTGGCCGGGGGACTGGCGCGCAACGTCGTCGGTCGTACCGATCCCTTCGGTGTCGGTGCCACCGGTATCGAGTTGCAATACGACAAGATGCTGCGTGGTCAGGACGGCGAAATGGTGAAGGAGGCTTCCAACGGGCGCAGCCTTCCGGGCACCACCAAGATCGTGGACGATCCGCGACCGGGCACCGACCTCGTGCTCACCATCGACCGTTCGATGCAGTATCAGGTCGAGCGGATCCTCCTGGCCCGCGTCGAGGAACTCGCGGCCAAGGGCGGCAACGCCGTCGTGATGGACACCGCGAGCGGCGAGATCCTCGCCATCGTCAGTGTCCGTCGTAATGCCGAGGGCATCGCCGAGTTGACCGCCGGAAACATGGCGGCGGTGGAGGCCTACGAACCCGGCTCGGTGGCCAAGGTCTTCAGTATGGCGGCGACGCTCGACTCCGGCGTGGCCACGACCGACCGCATCTACGACGTGCCGGGCGTGTACGTCTTCGACGAGGGACAGGAATACGAGAAGACGATCAAGGACGCGTACCCGCACGACCTGGAGCCCATGTCGTTGCGCGACATCTTCGTCCGCTCCTCGAACATCGGAACGCTGATGGCCGCCGGCGAGGTCGGATCGCCCCGACTGCACGACTACCTGGAGGGTTTCGGTTTCGGCAAGCAGTCGAGCCTGCAGTTCCCGGGTGAAACCGCCGGAATGTTGAAGCAGCCCGAGAACTGGCGCGGCTCGGAGAACGCCACGATCACCTACGGATACGGGTTCTCGTCGTCGTCGTTGCAGTTGATCTCGGCCGTGAACGTCATCGCGAACGACGGTGTGTACGTGTCGCCCCGTCTGGTGCGTGCGACGATCGACGAGAAGGGTTCGCTCTGGGAGGCGCCGGCGGGCGAGTCGCGCCGCGTCGTCTCGGAGACCACCGCCACCACGATGCAGGGCCTCATGGCCTCGGTGGTGTGCGAAGGAACGGGAACCCGCGCGCGAATCGACGGAATCTCGGTGGCCGGCAAGACCGGAACGGGATACAAGATCCAGGACAACGGCACCTACGAGAACGAGGATGGGTCCCGCGCGTATTTCGCCACCTTCGTGGGCTTCCTTCCAGCGAACGACCCGCGCATCTCCATCCTGGTCTCGATCGACGAACCGGACCCCTCGAGCCGTGACCGATTCGGTGGAACCGCCGCCGCCCCCGCCTTCGCCAAGATCGCCACCATGGCCATCCACGAGCGCTCGATCGAACCGACGGCCGACGACGCCGGTTGCCCGGCGGTGACCGAGTGACCATGACGTCGGGGACGCATCTTCGAAGCGTGAGCGATCTCTTGCGCGCCATCGGTTCCTCGACCGCCGAACTGGTCTCGGGTTCCGGCGCCGCCGTCGTCGACGACATCACCCACGACTCGCGCAAGGTCGAGCCGGGCACGATCTTCTGTTGCGTGCGCGGGGTGCAGCGCGACGGGCACGACTTCGCCTCCGTCGCCATCGAGCGGGGGGCGACCGCGCTCCTGGTCGATCACCACCTCGACGGTGTGGGTGAGGTGGCCCAGATCGTGGTCGACGACGTCCGATCGGCGATCGGGCCTTTTGCCAGCGAGGTCTTCGGCAATCCGTCCCGGCATCTTTCGGTGGTCGGTGTCACCGGCACCAACGGCAAGACGACCACTGCCCATCTGTTGGGTTCGATCCTGCGGACCTCGGGAACGTCGACCGACGTGATGGGGACGCTCACGGGAACGCTCACCACCCCCGAGGCGGCCGACCTGCAAAGGACCCTGGCGACCCGTCATGCGAACGGTGTTCGTTCGGTGGTCATGGAGGTGTCGTCGCACGCCCTTTCTCTCGATCGCGTCCTCGGAACCTCGTTCGCGTTGGCGATCTTCACGAATCTCGGTCGTGATCACCTCGACTTCCACGGGACGCAGGAGGCGTATTTCGAGGCCAAGGCGCGCCTGTTCGAGCCGGACCTGTCGCGGGTCGGGGTGGTGAACGCCGACGATCAGTACGGTCGGCGTCTGCTCGATCGCGCGTCGATCCCGATGATCCCGTTCTCGATGGACGACGTCTCGGATGCCGAGGTGTCGGCGACGGCACATTCGTACTCGTGGCGAGGTGCCAGGGTGAACGTGGCGATGGGCGGCTCCATCAACGTCATGAACTCGCTGGCGGCCGCCACCGCGGCCCGAGAGCTGGGGGTCGATCTCGACGTGATCGTCGAAGGGTTGCGCGTCGCCCCGGTCGTGACCGGCCGGTTCGAGCACGTCGATGCCGGTCAGGACTTCGTGGTGTTGGTGGACTTCGCCCACACCCCCGACGGACTCGGGGAGATGTTGCGTTCGGTGCGCCAGGCGACCACCGATGGACGCGTGATCGTCGTCTTCGGCTGCGGCGGTGATCGCGACAAGATGAAGCGTCCGATCATGGGTGAGACCGCGACGTCTTTGGCCGATGCGGTCGTCGTCACGTCCGACAACCCCCGCTCCGAGGATCCCGAGGCCATCATCGCCTCGGTCGTGGCCGGGGTGCCGGACCACTTGCGTCATCGTTTGATCGGGGTCGAGGCGGATCGTCGTGCGGCGATGTCGTTGGCCTTCCGGCACGCGCGCGAAGGTGACGTGGTGGTGATCGCCGGCAAGGGGCACGAGCGCACCCAGACCATCGGCACGGAGATCATCGAGTTCGACGATCGTGCCGTCGCTCGCGAATTGTTGGAGGGGCGCCGATGATCGCCGTCATGATCGCCGGAGTGACCTCGATGGTCCTGTCCTTGGTCGGAACGCGCTTCCTCATCTCCTTCTTCCGGAATCGGGGCAAGGGCCAGCCGATCCTGGGCAAGGAGGATCACGGCCCGACGCACCACGAGAAGAAGTCGGGAACGCCCACCATGGGCGGACTCAGCATCGTCGGCGCCGCCATCGTCGGCTGGATCGTCGCCCACGTGCGCGACGGACTGGCGTTCTCGAACCAAGCGATGATCATCATCGTCGGCATCCTGGTGATGGCCGGTATGGGTCTGATCGACGACGTCATCAAGGTCAACAAGGGTCACAATCGGGGAATCTTCTGGAAGAAGAAGGGCTACATCACCTTCGGCTTGGCTTGTGCCGTGACGTGGTGGTTGGCCGCCGCGACCGACATCTCCGAGACGGTGTCGTTCACCCGCTTCGATTGGCCCGGTTGGGAAATCCCGTGGTGGCTCTGGGTTCTGTGGACCGCGGCCATGATGTGGGCCACGACGAACGCGGTCAACGTCACCGACGGACTCGACGGGCTCGCGGGTGGGTCGGCACTGTTCGGATTCCTCGCGTACACGATCATCGGCTACTGGTCGTTCCGTAACCCCGAGGTGTACGGCGTCCTCGCGGGTGGAACCGTGAACCCCTTGGATCTGGCCGTGCTGGCGGCGGCCTTCGCCGGGGCGTGCGGTGGATTCCTGTGGTGGAACGCCGCGCCGGCGCGCATCTTCATGGGTGACGTCGGCGCCCTCGGAATCGGTGCGGCACTCGGGCTGCTGGCGGTGGCGACCAACACTCACTTCCTGCTACCGCTCATCTGTGGAATCAACGTGATGGAGGCCGGTTCGGTCGCCATCCAGATGACGATCTTCAAGGCGTCGGGCCGGACCCGTCGCTTCTTCCGGATGACCCCGATCCATCATCATTTCGAACTGATCGGTTGGCCCGAGACCACCGTGATCATTCGTTTCTGGATCATCGGCGGCATCTGCGTGGCGGGTTCGCTGGCCATGTTCATCGCCGACTTCACGCGTATCAGCGACGCCGCGATGAAGGTGCTGCCGTGAGCGAACGGGTTCTCGTGTACGGCATCGGAGTCGCCGGTGCGGCCACCGCCAAGGCCCTCGTCGCCCGTGGCTACTCGGTCGTGGCCGCCGATGACGACGTGACCGCCGCCAAACGTTCGTCCATGTCCAAGCTCGGCGTCGAACTGGTCGAAGCCCCGGATGATCGTCGGCTCACGGCACTTGTCGACGGAGTCGACTCGGTCGCCCCGGCGCCCGGTGTTCCCGAGGGTCATGCCGTCCTCCGTCTCGCCGCGTCCAAGCGCAAGGCCGTGTACGGGGAACTGGACCTCGCCTACGAGTGGGAACAGTCGCGCCCGGGCGGTGCCCGTCCGATGATCGCGGTCACCGGCACCGACGGCAAGACGACGACCGTGACCATGGTCGAAGCGATGATCGAGGCGTCGGGTCGTCGCGCGGTGGCGTGCGGCAACACCGACGTGCCCCTCGTCGAGGCGCTCGACATGGACGTCGACGTGTTCGTGGTGGAGGCCACCAGCTTCCGACTGGCGTTCGTCGAGACGTTCCGTGCCCAGTCCTCGGCCTGGCTGAATCTGGCCCCCGATCACCTCGACTGGCACGCGTCGATGGAGACGTACGAGGCCGCCAAGGCCCGGATCTGGCGCAACGTTCGTCCGAGCGACGTGGCCGTCGGCGTCGTGACGGACCCCGTCGTGTCGCGCCATCTCGATTCGTTGCGTTGCCGCCGCATCGAGATCGGTGGCGAAAGGTCGACGTACGGCGTGCGCCACGGAATGCTCGAGTGCCCCTCCGGGGAAATCATCGCCGCCACGAACATGCGACGGGCCCTGCCGCACGACATCTCCAACGCCCTCGTGGCGTCGGCATTGTGCATCGAACCGGGATTGGCCTCGGTGGAAGCGGTCTCGGATGCTCTTCGCACCTACGAAGCCCCCCACCACCGAATCGAGTTGGTCGCCGACGCGGGTGGGGTGCGCTGGTTCGACGACTCCAAGGCCACGACACCCCACGCCGCCCTCACCGCCATCGCCGGTTTCGAGAACGTGATCCTCATCGCCGGTGGTCGCAACAAGGGACTCGACCTCGGCGTTCTCGCCGCCGCGACGGATCGCATCAAGGGTGTCGTCGCCATCGGTGAGTCGGCCGACGAGATCGAACGAACCTTCGTCGCTCACCGCACGGTCCGGCGCGCATCGGACATGGCCGAAGCGGTCGCACAAGCCGCCTCGCTGGCCTCGTCCGGGGACACCGTGCTGCTCTCGCCGGCGTGCGCCAGCTTCGATTGGTACGGCGGCTATCAGGAACGAGGCGACGATTTCACTCGTTGCGTCGGGGCTCACGTGGCCAAGGCCAAGGGTGGAAAGTCGAAGAAGTCCACGACGACCAAGACAGGAGCACGAAAGTGACGATCGCGATCGGTCAGAAGTCCCGCGGGAAGTCGGGGGGTCGCTCCGCCGACAACCTCGCCGATCGTCGACGGGCGGCGTACGAGCGCGCCCAACGCATTCGCACGGGCGAGGGTGGTCTGCGGTCGCGGTACCAGGACGCCACGTCGCGGGACCCCAAGCCCGTGGGCTATTACGTCATCGCCGCGGTCTCGATCATTCTCGTGTTGTTCGGCCTCGTGATGGTCATGTCCTCGTCCTCGATCTTCTCGTTCAATCGTGGTGACTCGGCGTGGAAGTACTTCCGCCGTCAGAGCTTCTACGCCGGTATGGGTGCCGTGGGCATGGTCTTCGCTTACAAGTTGAAGCTCGAGATCCTCCACAAGTTCGCTCGTGTCGCTCCTTGGTGTGGCCTCGCCCTGATGTCGTTGGCGTGGTTCCCCGGACTCGGCAAGGAGGTGAACGGTGCTCGCGCCTGGATCGAACTGTTCGATCAACGATTCCAGCCGTCGGAGTTCATGAAGTTGTTCATCGTCATCCACGGCGCCGACCTTCTGTCACGTCGTATGGATCGGATGCACGACTGGCGTGTCACCATGAAGCCGTTCGGTTTCGTCGTGCTGGCGGGCGCGGGGATGTCGTTGGTGCAGAGCGACTTCGGCTCGTGCGCGGTCATGCTCGGTATCGGTTTCGTCGTGCTCTTCCTCGCCGGTGCGCCGATGCTCCCGATGTTGACGGTGGCCGTGGCCGGCTCGGCTCTGGGCGCTTTGATCATCGCCTTGCGTCCCGACAAGTTCGTGCGCATCACGTCGTTCTTTGATCTGTACGCGAATCGTGAGCACGCGACGTATCAGGTGTACCAATCCCTGATCAGCCTGTCGAACGGCGGAGTGACCGGAACCGGGATCGGTGCCGGTACCGGCAAGTGGGGTTACGTGCCGTTGGCCCACAGCGACTTCATCTTCTCGACGCTGGCCGAGGAGATGGGCTTTCTCGGGGTGATCGGACTCCTCGCCCTGTTCACCTTCCTCATCTATTTCGGCTTCCAGGCCGCCATCTCGTGTCGCACGAGCTTCGGACGATTGTTGGCCGGGGGTATCTCCGGCTGGTTCCTCATCCAGATCTGCGTCAACATCGGGGGAGTCGTCGCCGTCATCCCCGTCACCGGATTGACGCTTCCCTTCATCTCGTTCGGTGGTTCGTCGTTGATCGTGTCGATGGTGGCCTCGGGGCTGTTGATGAACGTGGCCCGTCGACCTCGATGACCCGATTCGCGGTGATCGCGGGCGGAGGCACCGCCGGGCACGTGCTGCCGGCGCTGGCCATCGTCGAAGGCCTGGTCGATCGCGGTCATTCCATCGGGGAGATCGTCTACATGGGCGCCGAGCGCGGCATCGAAACGCGACTGGTTCCGCCCACGGGGGTCGAGCATCATTTCTTCGACGTCGTCGGTCTGCAACGGGACGTGTCGCCGCGTTCGATCGTCCGGAACCTCTCGTTCGTTCCCAAGTTGCTGCGCGCCCGTCGGTCGGCCCTGCGCGTGATGCGAAGCGACCGACCTCGTGTGGTGGTGAGCGTGGGTGGTTACGCGAGCCTGCCGGCGGTGCTGGCGGCCCGCAAACTTCGCGTTCCGGTGGTGGTCGTCTCCTATGACCGCACACCCGGACGTTCGAGTCGACTGACCTCGCGTTTCGCGGCCGCCACGGCCACCGCCTTCCCGGGATCCGATCTTGCGCGCGCGCGATGGACCGGAGCGCCGGTACGACGCGCGATCCGCGTCGTGGATCGTGAGCGCGATCGTCGGGAGTCGCGAGAGCGCTTGGGAGTGCCGGCCGACCGATTCCTCGTGGCCGTGATCGGTGGCTCGCTCGGATCCCGGGTGCTGAACCGATCCGTTCTGTCCCTCGTGGGAGAATCGTCCGATGATCGTTCTCTCGCCGTGTTCCACGTGGTCGGTGAGCGCTTCGTCGACGAGCATCGACGCGACGGCGGGATCGAGCGGGACGGCTCCGATGGCATCTGGTACCGCGTCGTGGGTTACGAGGAGCGGATGTCGGACGTCTACGGAGCGTGTGACGTGCTGATCGGCCGGGGAGGTGCCGGCACGGTGGCCGATGTCGCGACGGTGGGATTACCGGCCGTTCTCGTGCCGTGGTCGGGTGCCGCTGAGGATCACCAACGCACCAACGTGGCCTGGTTGAGTGACGTCGATGCCGCGATCATGTTGGAAGAGGACGACGTGTCGTCCCGTTTGACGACGATCGTCGGCGAGTTGCGGGGCGATGCGGACGCTCGGCGGCGTTTGGAGGCGAACGCGCGTGCGCTCGGTGAGCCCAATCGTCGGGGCGCCATCACCGATCTGATCGAAGAGGTCGCCGGAGTTCGGTCGTGACGTCGGTTCCGTTCGACCTGTCTCGTCGCCGCCGAGTCCACGTGGTGGGCGTCGGCGGTCCGGGGATGAACGCCATCGCGACCTGCCTGGCGCAGATGGGTCACGACGTGTCGGGCAGCGACATCCACGATTCGGACGTGGTGGAGAGAATGAGGGCGCTCGGGGTGCGTGTCAACATCGGCCACGAGGCATCGGTCGTCGCGGGTTGCGACGCGGTGACGTCGTCGACCGCGATCCCGGCGTCGAACATCGAACGGGTCCGGGCCCGTGACTCAGGAATTCCCGACCTCACGCGGGCCGACATGTTGGCCGCATTGTGCGCTCGTCGGCGATCGCTCGCCGTCGCGGGCACCCACGGCAAGACGACCACCACGTCTCTGCTGGTGCGATCCCTGGAAGCGGCCGGACTCGACCCGTCGTTCGTCGTGGGAGCGGATCTGCGGGACGAGGGAACCGGGGCGCGCTGGACCGATGGCGACTTCATGGTCGTCGAAGCGGACGAGAGCGACGGCACCCATCTGCGCCTTCCCCTGTCGGGAACGATCCTGACCAACATCGACCGCGATCATTTGGATCACTACGGCGATTTCGACGGTTTGGTCACGGCCTTCGAGGATTACCTGGTCGGCGTGTCCGGCCCTCGTGTCGTGTGCATCGACGATCCGTCGATCGCGGCCATCGTCTCGCGTCACGCCGACATCGCGTGGATCACCTACGGATCGTCGGACCATGCGGACTTCCGTTGGTCGGCGGTGAGAGCATCCGACGGTGTCACGTCCTTCGTGGTGCGTGATCCGTCGGGGGCGTCGATCACCGTCCAGAGTCCTCTGCGAGGAACCCACAACGTGGCCAACGCGACCGCGGTCATCGCCATGGTCTCGGCCGTGGGGGTCGACCCGGCGGCGGCGGTGGATGCCATCGCGGTCTTCGGCGGCGTCGACCGTCGTTTCCAGATCGTCGGTGCGATCGACGGTGCCACCTTCGTCGACGACTACGCGCACTTGCCCCGGGAGATCGACGCGGTGCTGACCGCGGCGCGCACGAGCGGAGACGGTTGGACGCGGATCGTCGCGGTCTTCCAGCCGAATCGATTCAACCGCATGGCGAAGATGTCGCCCGAGTACGGACCCGCGTTCGGATCGGCCGATCTGGTGGTGGTGACCGACGTTTACGCGTCGGGAACGACGCCCATTCCCGGTGTGACCGGCCGTCTGGTCGCCGATGCGGTTCGAGCGGCGCGCCCGGACCTCGACGTGGTGTACGAACCCGATCGTTCGCGGTTGGCGACCACGGTGTCGGCGCTCGTTCGATCCGGCGACGTGTGCATCTCGATGGGTTGTGGCGACGTCGAGACTCTGCCGCGAGAGATCCTCGCGCTGCGCGGTGCACCGTGAACGTCGATGCACGGAGCCTTCGTCGGCTCATCGGCGACAACGTCCTGATCGATCATCCGGTGGCCACGCTCACGACGTATCGAGTCGGCGGTCGCGCCGCGGTTTTCGTTCGGGTGGACGAGGAGGAACAGCTGTCGCGAGTGGCCGAGGCCGCCGGGACACTTTCGCTGCCGGTGCTCGTGATCGGGCGGGGAAGCAACATGCTCGTCAGCGACCGCGGTTTCGCCGGCATCGTCGTCCAACTGGGGGACTTCGCCTCGAACATCGACCTGCGAGTCGACGATGCGTCGGTGGCGTCCGGTGCGGCGGTTCCCCTTCCGGTTCTGGCCCGACGCACCGCGGCTGCCGGTCTGACCGGCTTCGAATGGGCGGTCGGTGTCCCGGGAACCGTCGGTGGTGCCGTGCGAATGAACGCCGGTGGACACGGGTCCGACATGAATGCGTCGTTGGTCGACGCTCGGCTGTTCGACTGGCGCGACGGATCGACTCGGGAGGTTCGAGCCGCCGATCTCGGGTTGCGCTTCCGGGGTTCGACGATCGGTGACGAGCGTGTCGTGCTCGGCGTGCGTCTCGCGCTGTCCGCGGGAGTTCGGGAGTCGTGCGAAGCGACGATCGAGGAGATCGTGCGCTGGCGGCGCGAAAACCAGCCCGGCGGGCAGAACGCCGGGTCGGTGTTCGTGAATCCGGTTCCCGGTGAGGTGGCGGCGGGTCGGTTGATCGACGACTGCGGTTTGCGTGGTCTGCGCATCGGGACGGCATCGGTCTCCACCAAGCACGCGAACTTCATCCAGGCCGACGAGGGTGGACGCTCCGACGACGTGGTCGCGGTGATGTCCCACGTTCGACAGGTGGTCGCCGACAAGACTGGCTACGTGATGCGCAGCGAGGTTCGACTGGTGGGGTTCCCCGACGCGCACGTCTTCGACGATGTCCGACTTCCGCGTTCGGCCGACGGAGACGACGATGGCCGCTGACCGCCCCGTGGATCCCACGAGCGAGATCGCCACCGATTTCGCCGCGACCATCTCCGATGAGGTGCAGGCCGAACTCTCGGCGGTCTTCTCCGACGAGGACGCCACTGGGGATTCCGCGGACGCGGGCGCGTCCGGTGGTGGTGACGGGTCGCAGGACGCGGCCCGACCCCGGCGATTCCCCGTGGGCCGCTGGCTCGCTCGGGTCCGATCCAAGAACCAGGTCGACGACGACACCGACACCGAGGGTGCCGGGGACGACTCGTCTCCGGTGAAGGCGTCTCCGGTGAAGGCGTCTCCGGTGAAGACGTCTCCGGTGAAGACGATGACCTCGGGCAAGAAGCGCGTCGTCATCTCCGACGACGATTCCGGCCCGGCCCCGGCGGCGTCTCCGGCGGCGTCTGCGGCGGGAGCGTCGCGCTTTCGGCAACGCCGCATCGCCATCCGCCGAGCCGCGGGACGTCGACGGTTGCGTTGGTTCTCCGTGGTCGGAATCGCCGTGGCCGTGGTGCTGGTCGTGCTTCTTCTGTTGACCTCTCCCATCTTGTCCATTCGCAACGTTCAGGTCGAGGGCAACGTGTACGCCGACCCCACCGTGCTCGGCGAGGTGATTTCGGACCTGAAAGGTGAGCCCATCCTCACCGCCGACCTTCACGGGGCCGAGCTGCGACTGGAGGCGATCCCGTGGGTTCGCGAGGTGTCGTTGTCCTCTCACTTGCCCTCGAGGGTCCTCATTCAGATCGTCGAACGCGAGCCGATCGGCTTCTATCGCGCGGTCGACGGTTTCAACCGGGTGATCGATCGTGACGGGCGCGTGTTGGACGTCATCGAGGGTGATCCGTTGGATTACGTCCCGATTCGAGGGACCGGTCCCAACTTGTCGGCCGGAGATTCGGTGGGTCAACCGTTCCTCGGGGCGGCACAACTGGTCAACGCGCTCCCGAGTGATTTGCGCGCACGTCTGGTGTCCATGGCGGTCTCGGCCGAAGGTGAGGTGTCGATGGCCCTCACCGACGAGGTCGAGGTTCTGTTCGGCCGGCCCGACGATTTCCAGACCAAATTGGTCGGTGTGGTGAACGAGATCAAGAAGCAGGGTTCGAGCAAGTACGCCATCATCGACGTCTCCAGTGGTGAGCCGAGCGTCCGGTGAGGTGGTCGCGCCGACCTTTCGGGTGCTCCTAGCAGGACTTTGTCGGACCGCGGTGGCGGGGTATCCCCCCATTGCCGCGGGGAAAGTGGGAGAATTACGCCCACAACCGGCCCGGGCGGATCGTCCGGTCCGGTCGGCGTAATTTCAGGACGATCGAAAAAGCACGACCGAAGTAGTAACAACAGGCCGTCGGCTCCGCCGACAGCCCGAAAGCGGAGGAGTCTCCCAGCATGGTTGGTGGACAGAACAACTACATCTGCCAGATCAAGGTGATCGGCGTCGGCGGCGGCGGCGTGAACGCGGTGAACCGCATGATCGAGCGCAACCTGCGCGGAGTCGAGTTCATCGCCATCAACACCGACATCCAGGCGTTGATGACCAGCGACGCCGAACTGAAGCTGGACGTCGGTCGTGAATTGACGCGTGGTCTCGGTGCGGGAAGCGACCCCGAGGTCGGTCGCCAAGCCGCCGAGGCGCACCGTGACGAGATCGAGGATGCTCTCAAGGGTGCCGACATGGTGTTCATCGCCGCCGGCGAAGGTGGCGGAACCGGAACCGGAGCCGCTCCGGTGGTGGCCGAAGTGGCCAAGAGTCTCGGTGCCCTCACGATCGGCATCGTCACCCGCCCGTTCTCGTTCGAGGGCCGTCGTCGCGCCGTGCAGGCCGATGCGGGCATCGCCAAGCTCAAGGAGAAGGTCGACACTCTCATCGTCGTCCCGAACGATCGTCTGTTGTCCGTGGTCGACGCTCGTGACACCGTGATGGAGGCGTTCGGTCGCGCCGACGAGGTTCTCTACAGCGGTGTCTCGGGTATCTCGGAGCTCATCACGAACCCGGGACTGATCAACACCGACTTCGCCGACGTCAAGATGACGTTGCAGAACGCCGGCTCGGCCCTCATGGGTATCGGCACCGCCAGCGGTGACAGCCGGGCTCGCGACGCCGCGCTGAAGGCGCTGTCCAGCAATCTTCTCGAAGCGTCCATCGAGGGTGCGCGCGGCGTTTTGCTGAACGTCACCGGTCCGTCCACCATGACCCTCATGGAGATGAACGAGGCCGCCGAGATCATCCACGGAATCGCTCACCAGGACGCCAACATCATCTTCGGAACCGTGATCAACGACGACATGGGTGACGAGGTGAAGGTCACCGTGATCGCCGCTGGTTTCGATCGTTGGGACGGCGCGCCCCAGGTGCGTCCGACCGGACGTCCCGCCGGTCGTGGTGCCGCTCCGGCCCGCGAGAGCCGTCCGGCTTCCGCCCCGGCGCCCAAGGACATCTTCGCGAGCGACCCGGCCGGTCCGTCCGACGATGGTGACGACGACTTCGACGTCCCGTCGTTCCTGAAGTGACTCGGCGGGCGACGTGCCCGCGTTCATCCACGTGGTCGAACGACCCGACGTGCGAATCGTTCACTCCACGCGTCTCGACGGCGACTTTCATCCGCGCTCTCCGCTGAACCCCGCGAATCGTCGCGCGTTGTCGTCCAAGACATGGACCCAACTGACCGAGGACCATGGAATCGTCGCGCACGAGGTGAACGGCCCGGGGGATCACGATGGTTCGATCGGTGACGTTCTGCTCACGCGCACGAACGATGCGGTGCTCGGGATGTGGGTGGGGGACTGCGTCCCGGTCGTGCTGCTCGGTCGCGAATGGATCGCCGGAGCCCACGTCGGTTGGCGGGGTGCACACGCCGGAGTCCTCGACGTCGCCATCGAGGAACTCGTTCGACGATCGGATCCGCCGTCCACCGCGGTGATCGGCGCGCACATCGGCGCGTGTTGCTACGAGTTCGGTGCCGACGACCTGGATCTCATGGAGCGCACCTTCGGTTCGCACGTCCGAACGGTCGATCGGCAGGGGCGGCCCGCGTTGGACATGGGCGCTCTCGTCGTGGCCGAGTTGCGCCGTGCGGTCCCGGGCGTTCGCGTCATCGACATCGGATGGTGCACCGGGTGTCGGGGGGATCTGTTCTTCTCGCACCGCTCCCGAGTCGACGAGCAGCGTCACGTTCTGGCCGTGTGGAGGCAGGCAGCATGACGCGCGAGCCCGGGGTCGTCGACGCATCCGCGATCGCGGCGCGGTACCGAACGTTGGTCGACGAGGTGCTGGCGCTCGGCGGCGAGCGCGTGCGAATCGTGGCCGTCACCAAGACCTTCCCACCCGAAGCGATCGCGGCGGTGGCCGCTGCCGGATGTCCCTGCATCGGCGAGAACTACGCCCAGGAGTTGGTCGACAAGTGGGGTCGTTTCATGGCTCGAGACGACGTCGGTCCGGTTCCCGAGGTGCATTTCATCGGTGGACTGCAGTCGAACAAAGTGCGCTCACTGGCCCCGATCGTCGACGTGTGGCAGTCCGTCGATCGCGAATCGGTGATCGCCGAACTCGCGCGCCGTTCCCCCGGCGCACGAATCATGGTGCAGGTGAACGCCACCGGCGAACCGGACAAGGCCGGCTGCGACCCCGCGGACGTCGAGTCATTGGTTGGGTTGGCGACGCAGGGCGGCCTCGTCGTCGAGGGCCTGATGACGGTCGGACCCACCGACGGAGACCCCGCGCGCACGCGCTCGGCCTTCCGGTCGGTGGCGGCGATGGTCACGGCGCTGGGTCTGTCCGAGATCTCGATGGGGATGTCCGGGGATTGGCGCCTGGCGGTCGAGGAAGGATCGACATTGATTCGCGTGGGCTCGGCGATCTTCGGAGAGCGTCCACCCCGGACGGCCTGACCCCGACTATTCTGACGGCGATGTCGATCTTCAGAAAAGCCATGGATTACCTCGGTTTGGGCGAGGACGACGCGTACGACGACTACGACGATCAGGACGCCCCCGATCGTTCGGGCGGGGTGTCGCGTCCCGATCCGCGCCGTGGTGATTTCGACGACACCGGCTCGCGCCCGGTCGTGCGTCAAGTGACGCCCCGCGACACGGACCCGATTCCGCCCCGTCGCATGGGTGTCGATGATTCGTCCATTCAGCCCCGCCCGGTGTCGGGTCGTCCCTCGTCGTCGGTGCGCACGATCGGCGGAAGTGCTCAGGGCGAACCGCACACGGTGAAGGCGATCCGCTTCAACGACATCCAGGAAGTCGCCAACCGTTATCGCGACGGCCAACCCGTCATCCTCAACACCGAAGGCTGCGACGACGACGTGGCCCGCCGCATGATCGACTTCTCGAGCGGGCTCTGCTACGCGTTGCACGGCAAGATCGAAAAAGTGGCCCGGGGCGTCTATTTGTTGAAGCCGGCTCCGCGCCCGAACGCTGATTACTGATCCGTGCGCGACGTACTCGCAACGCTGATCTACCTCTTCACGATGGTCATCTTCGTGCGGGTGATTCTTTCGTGGTTCCCGTCGCGGGGCGGAGCGATCGACGCCGTGCGGGACTGGACCGGGCGCATCACCGAACCGGTCCTGGGGCCGGTGCGTCGTGTGCTGCCATCCATGGGCGGCCTCGACCTGTCGCCGGTGGTGGTGTTGCTGGTGTTGCAGGTGGTGCGCGCGGCGATCGTCGGTTGAGCCCCTGCCGGTAGCCTGACCACGCCCTCGCGACGCCCCACTTCACCATGACCTCCCGCCCGTATCCCTCCATCGACGCCCAACCGAATTTCCCGGACATCGAGGCCGCCACACTGGCTCGATGGGCGTCGGAGCGAGCCTTCGAAGCCTCCGTGCAGAATCGCACGGCGGGCGACGGTGGTGACAACGAATTCGTCTTCTACGACGGTCCGCCATTCGCCAATGGTCTGCCGCACTACGGCCACCTGCTCACCGGCTTCGTGAAGGACGCGGTACCGCGGTACCGCACCATGCGCGGTCAGAAGGTCGAACGACGATTCGGTTGGGACTGTCACGGTCTTCCCGCCGAGGTGGAGGCCGAGAAGCAGCTGGGAATCTCGGGCCATCCCGAGGTCACCGCGTTCGGTATCGAGAAGTTCAACGACTATTGCCGCACATCGGTGTTGCGGTACACCAGCGAGTGGGAACGCTACGTCACGCGTCAGGCGCGTTGGGTCGACTTCGAGAACGATTACAAGACCCTCGACCTTCCCTACATGGAGAGCGTGATGTGGGCCTTCAAGACCCTTCACGACAAGGGTCTGATCTACGAGGGCTTTCGGGTGCTCGCGTATTGCTGGCGTTGCGAGACACCGCTCAGCAACACCGAAACGCGCATGGACGACGTGTATCGCGATCGTCAGGACCCGGCCCTGACGGTGCGCTTCGCGTTGGAGACGGGCGAGAGCCTGTTGGCCTGGACCACGACGCCGTGGACCTTGCCCTCGAATCTGGCGCTGGCCGTGAACCCCGAGGTGGACTACGCGATCATGGAATCGAACGGCGAGCGCTCGATCCTCGCCGAGGCGCGGCTGGGCGCCTACGAGCGCGAACTGGAAGGTGCCGTGCGGGTGGGCACCGTGCGGGGCGCGGACCTGGTGGGGCGCTCGTATCGTCCCTTGTTCGGCTACTTCGCCGACACGCCGAACGCGTTCCGCGTTCTCGCCGGAGACTTCGTCACCACCGAGGACGGAACGGGTGTGGTGCACATGGCCCCCGGTTTCGGTGAGGACGACCAATTGGCCTGTCAGGCCGCTGGCATCGACGCGGTGTGTCCCATGGACAGCCACGGGTGTTACACCGCCGACGTCACCGACTGGGCGGGCCAGCACGTCTTCGAGGCGAATCCCTCGGTCATCAAGCACCTGAAGGCGGCCGGTGCCGTCGTGCGGCACGACACGTATTCGCACTCGTATCCGCATTGCTGGCGTTGCGCCGAACCCTTGGTGTACCGCGCCATCTCCTCGTGGTTCGTGGAGGTCACGGCCATCAAGGACCGCATGGTCGAACTGAATCGACAGATCACGTGGGTCCCCGAGCACCTGAAGGAGGGTTCGTTCGGCAAGTGGATCGCCAACGCCCGCGATTGGTCCATCAGCCGCAATCGATTCTGGGGTTCACCCATTCCCGTGTGGAAGAGCGACGATCCCGCCTATCCGCGCCTCGACGTCTACGGAAGCATCGCCGACCTCCAGCGTGATTTCGGCACCGACATCACCGATCTGCATCGACCCGCCGTGGACGACCTCGTTCGCCCCAATCCCGACGACCCCACCGGTAAGTCGATGATGCGGCGCGTGCCCGAGGTTCTGGACTGCTGGTTCGAGAGTGGCTCGATGCCCTTCGCCCAGGTGCACTATCCGTTCGAGAACACCGAATGGTTCGAACAGCACTATCCCGGGGACTTCATCGTCGAGTACATCGGTCAGACCCGTGGTTGGTTCTACACCTTGCACGTTCTGGCCACCGCTCTGTTCGACCGCCCGGCGTTTTCCACCTGCGTCAGTCACGGCATCGTGCTCGGTGACGACGGACAGAAGATGTCGAAGAGCCTGCGCAACTATCCGGATCCCATGGTGGTCTTCGACACCTATGGCGCCGACGCCATGCGGTGGTACCTGCTGTCGTCGGCCATTCTGCGCGGGGCCGACTTCTCGGTGACCGAGGCCGGTATCCGCGAGACCGTTCGACAGGTGTTGTTGCCATTGTGGAACTCGTGGTACTTCCTCGGTTTGTACGCCAACGCCGAGGGCGTGAGTGGCACGGTGCGCACCGACTCCGGGCACGTCCTCGATCGGTACATCCTCGCCAAGACGTCCGACCTGGTCGCCGCGGTCACCCGTGATCTCGACGCGTACGACCTCTTCTCTGCCTGTGCCAACACCCGGGACTTCCTCGACGTGCTCACCAATTGGTACATCCGTCGTTCGCGTGATCGTTTCTGGGTCGGTGATGCCGACGCGGTGGACACCTTGCACACCGTGCTCGAGACGTTGTGTCGAGTGGCCGCACCGTTGTTGCCCTTGGTCAGCGACACCGTGTACGAGGGGCTCACCGGAGGGGTCAGTGTGCACCTCACCGATTGGCCGCAGGCGGGCGATCTTCCGGCCGACCCCGAACTCGTGACCGCGATGGACCGGGTGCGCGAGGTGTGCTCGTCGGCGCTCTCGGTTCGCAAGGCTCACTCTCGTCGCGTGCGCTTGCCGTTGGCCGAGTTGAAGGTCTCGCACCCCGATGCCGAAACGCTGCGACCATTCGTCGACATCATCGCCGACGAGGTGAACGTCAAGAAGGTCGTGTTGTCGGCCGAACAAGAGTCGGGAGCCACCGCGGTTCTGCAGGTGATCCCGGGTGCGCTCGGTCCACGCCTGGGCGGGCGCACCCAGGAGGTCATCAAGGCCGTCAAGACCGGCGACTGGTCCCATGCGAACGGTGTCGTCGTGGCCGGAGGCATCGAGTTGGTCGAGGGTGAGTACACCATCAAGATGGCCGCGGCCGAAGGCTCGGCTGGTGCGACCTTGGCCGATGGTTTGGGAATGGTCGGACTCGACATCGAGGTCACGCCCGAACTCGCCGCCGAAGGGACCGCCCGCGATCTCATTCGTCTCGTGCAACAGGCCCGTCGGGACGCCGACCTCGAGGTGAGTGATCGCATCGTGCTGACTCTCGGGGTACCCGAGTCGGTGCGCCGCCAGGTGGCCCCCTTCGTCGACATGATCGCGAGCGAGACCTTGGCGACGTCGGTGGCGTGGAGTGACGGAACTCCCAACGCCGAACTGGACGACGAACCGGTGTACATCGGTGTGTCCCTGAGTCGATAGTCCCACGGCGGAGCACCAACGGGACTATCCTCGCCGTAAACATCGACCAAGGACGTCCCCATGGCCAGCAAATCGGTCAAGAAACCCGCCAAGAAGCCGGCACCCAAGAAGCCCGTCGCGAAGAAGTCGGCGACGAAGAAGCCCGTCGCGAAGAAGCCCGTGGCGAAGAAGCCCGTCGCGAAGAAGCCGGCGGCCAAGAAGGTCGTGGCGAAGAAGCCCGTCGCGAAGAAGCCCACAAGAAGGTCGTGGCGAAGAAGCCCGTGGCGAAGAAGCCCACTCCGAAGAAGCCGGTGGCCAAGAAGCCCGTCGCGAAGAAGCCCACCCCGAAGAAGTCCGCACCGAAGAAGGTCGTGGCCAAGAAGGTCGTGGCGAAGAAGCCCGTGGTGAAGAAGCCGGCTCCCGCGACCAAGGCACCCGCCACCAAGGCCGTCGCCGTCAAGCCTGCTCCGGCCCCCAAGAAGCCGGTCAAGCCGGTCTTCGTCAAGCCCGCGGTTCCGGGCAAGAAGCCCAAGACCAAAGACGGCATCATCTCCAACAAGGATTTCGATCTGGCGTTCCTGCGGGCCCAACGCACGTTGCTGGAAACCGAACGCGCCCGACTGCTCGGTCAGGCCGAACGACTCGAGAACGAGCGTGAGCAACTCATCGAAGAAGCCGGAATGGGTGACGACCAGTTCGACGAAGACGGTGGCGAAGGCGACACCATGGCCGTCGAACGTGAGCGCGATCGGGTGCTCTCCGAGCAAGCGCGCCAGATCGTCGAGGACATCGACGCCGCGCTCAAGCGCATCGAGACCGGCGACTACGGCTACAGCGTCATCTCGACCCGACCGATTCCTCGTGAGCGCCTCGAGGTGATCCCGTGGGCGACCGAGTTGGTCGAGGAGAGAGTCGGCGGGATCGGCCGTCGATGAGCGACGTGGCCGGTGAGTCACCGGCCTCGCGCGTCGGTGTCAGAGGTGCATCGCTGGTCGTGGCGGCGGTGTGCGTCGCGATCGACCAGATCTCCAAGCATTGGGCCCTGAACGCATTGAGCGACGGTCATGTGATCCATGTCGTGTGGACGCTGCAATTCAACTTGGCGTTCAACGGTGGGATGGCCTTCGGTCGCGGTCAGGGATGGGGACCGATCATCGGAGTCATCGCCACCGTGGTGGTCGTCGGTCTGCTGGTGTCGATGCGTCAAGGCAGCGGACGACTCGCGACCGCTTCGGTCGGACTCATCGTCGGTGGGGCCCTGGGCAACATCGTCGATCGTTTGTTCCGCGAGGACGGGCTGTTTCGTGGTCGTGTGGTCGACTTCATCGATTTCCAATGGTTTCCGATCTTCAACGTGGCCGACATCTGCATCAACGTCGGTGGTGCTTTGCTGATCCTCGGCTACGTCGTCTCGTCTCGGGCGAACGAGGTGACGTCATGAGTTCGATCGTCCACGAGGAGATCCCCGAATCTCTCGACGGCGAGCGCCTCGATCGCATCGTGTCGCTCATCACCGAGGTCAGTCGGTCCGATGCCGCCACCATGATCGCCTCGGGTGGGGTGACGGTCGACGGAGCCCCGGCCCCCAGTGGAAAGGTGCGACTGAAAGCCGGTCAGGCGGTCACCGTCGACCTCGCGACGTTGCCCGTGGAACAACTCCCGCAGCCCGACGCCTCGATCGTCGTCGACGTCGTTCATGTCGACGACGACGTGATCGTCGTGAACAAGGCCGCTGGTCTCGTGGTGCACCCCGGCGCGGGCAACGCGGAGGGGACGTTGGTGAACGGTTTGCTCGCCCTGTATCCCGAGATCGCCGAGGTCGGAGAGGCCCATCGACCCGGCATCGTCCATCGTCTCGACGTCGGCACCACGGGTTTGCTCATCGTGGCTCGCACTCAGCGTGCCTACGAGGCCTTCGTGGCCATGTTGGCGGCTCGCGAGGTCACGCGTCGCTACACGGCGCTCGTGTGGGGTCGTCCGGCCGCGCCGGTGGGAACCATCGACGCCGCCATTGGTCGCGACCCCCGCGACCCGTTGCGCATGGCGGTGGTGGCCAGTGGCAAACCGGCCCGCACGAATTACCGCGTCGAGCGGACGTTCTCCGAACCCGACGTGGCGTTGGTGACCTGCGAGCTGGAGACCGGACGGACGCATCAGATCCGCGTGCACCTTCAGGCCACGGGTCACCCCGTGGTGGGTGACCCGTCGTACGGAGGTGCTCGGGCACCCTTGGCGATCGGTCGTCCGTTCCTGCACGCGGGTGGTCTGGAATTCGAACATCCCTTCACCGGCGAACCGATGACCTTCGAGGCGCCCTTGCCTCCGGATCTGTCGACGGTTCTGGCTCGACTGGAGCCGTAGCGTGGCGAAACCCTGCTAAGGTTCGCACGACCGTCAAACGGGTCCCGTGAGGCCCGAACGGAGGAAACATGAGTGGTACGTCGTCGGGCTCCGCCCCGAAACAACCGAACTCGCGCGCATCCGCGCCCACTCCATCCTCCGAGGGTTCCGTCGTCGTTCTCGGTGAGGCCGATGTCTCGCGGGCCGTGACCCGCATCGCGCACGAGATCATCGAACGCAATCACGGTCTCGACGGGGTCGTCATCGTCGGACTCCAACGGGGTGGCGTCTGGATCGCCGAGCGATTGGGCGCGGCCATCGCGCGCATCGAGGATTCTCACGAGGTGCCCGTGGGTCGTTTGGACGTGGCGCTGTTCCGTGACGACATCTCTCTCCGGCCGGTGACCCCGGTGTCGATCACCGAGATTCCGGTCGACCTGGCCGGCTCCACCGTGGTGTTGGTCGACGACGTCCTCTTCACCGGCCGCACGGTGCGGGCCGCCCTCGACGCGTTGAACCAGTACGGTCGACCGGCCGCGGTGCAGTTGGCGGTGATGGTGGACCGCGGCCATCGCGAGCTACCCATTCGTCCCGATTACGTGGGCAAGAACTTGCCCACCGGGCGTGACGAGGACGTGATCGTCGCGGAGTCGGGCGTGACGATCGTGCGCAAGGCGGCGTCATGAAGCATCTGCGCAGCATTCCCGAGCTCGGTGTCGACGGCATCGTGCGCATCTTGAATCTGGCCGATCACATGGTCGAGGTGAATCGTCGTCCGGTGCCCAAGGTGCCGGCGTTGGTCGGTCGAACGGTGGTGAGCCTGTTCTTCGAGGACTCCACGCGCACGCGCATCAGTTTCGAGACGGCCGCCAAGCGACTGTCGGCCGACACCATGACATTCAGCGTGTCCACTTCCAGCGTCAACAAGGGCGAGAGCCTGCGCGACACCATCGAGACCGTCAGCGCCATGGGGGTGGCGGCCTTCATCGTGCGCCACAAGACGTCGGGGGTTCCGTGGCAGCTCTCCGACTGGACCGATGCCAGCATCATCAACGCCGGAGATGGGTGGCACCAACATCCCACCCAGGCGTTGCTCGACTGCCACACCATTCGCACCGAATTGGGGCGCGCCGCCAGCGCGGACTGTCTGGCCGGCGTGCGGATCGCCATCGTCGGCGACGTCCGACACAGTCGCGTCGCTCGCAGCGACATCCAAGCGTTCACGGCCCTCGGGGCGAGCGTCGTCGTGGTCGCGCCGCGCACCTTGTTGCCTCCCGAGGTGCACACGTGGCCGGTCGAGGTGACCTCGAATCTCGACGAGGTGATCGGCGACGTCGACGTGCTGTACATGTTGCGCATGCAACGTGAGCGCATGAACGAGGCCCTGGTGCCGGACCTCGGCGAGTACTCGAATCGCTTCGGCCTCGACCGCACGCGGGCCTCCCGTCTGCGCGCCGAGTGTCTCGTCATGCATCCGGGCCCGATGAACCGTGGGGTCGAGATGATGGTCGATCCATCCGATCTCGCGCGATCGGTCATCACGCGCCAGGTCAGCAACGGTGTGGCGGTACGCATGGCGGTTCTTTTCGACGTGTTGGGAGAAGCGAACTCGGAGGTTTCCTCGTGAACGGTCGTGACATGAACACCGTGAACATCGTGGGTGGTCGCATCGTCGATTCCACCACCGACGCGCAGGGACGACCCGCCGACATACACATCGTCGACGGGCGCATCGCGGTGGTGGCGACGCCGGGTACGACGCTGCCCGCGGCGGCGACCGTGCTGGACGCGTCGAACGCCGTGGTGTCACCGGGCTTCGTCGATCTTCACACGCATCTTCGCGAGCCCGGTCGGGAGGAGTCCGAGACCATCGAGACGGGCAGTCGTGCCGCTGCTCTCGGTGGATTCACCGCCGTGGTGGCGATGCCCAACACCGACCCGGCCCAGGATTCACGGGCCGTGGTCGAGTTCGTGCGCGAGCAAGGTCGCCGGGCGGGTTTGTGCGAGGTGGTCCCCTCGGGATGCATCACCGTGGGCCGCGCCGGAGAGCAATTGGTGCCGTACGCCGAGCTGATGAAGTCCGGGGTCACGTTGTTCACCGACGACGGCAACGGGGTTCAGGATCCGTTGCTGATGCGGCGGGCGTTCGAGTACTCGTCCGATCTCGGCATCACGATGGCCCAGCATTGCGAGGTCAGCCGTCTGACCGCCGGCGCCGTCATGCACGAAGGGTCGTGCTGCAGTCATCTCGGACTGCCGGGCTGGCCGGCCATCGCCGAGGAATTGATGGTGCACCGTGACATCGAGTTGGTGCGCATCACCGGTGGTCGCCTGCACGTGCTGCACGTCTCGACGGCGCGCAGCGTCGACATGATTCGCGCCGCCAAGGCCGACGGCCTGCCGGTGACCGCCGAGGTCACCCCGCATCACTTCACCCTCGACGACGAGTCGTTGCGCACGTTCGATCCGGTCTTCAAGGTGAATCCGCCGTTGCGCACGATGGCCGACATCGACGCGCTCAAGGCCGGACTCCGTGACGGAACCATCGACGCCATCGCCACCGATCACGCGCCGCACGCCGATCATCTGAAGGAACAGCCGCTCGATGCGGCGCCGCCCGGGATGCTCGGTCTGGAGACGGCCTTCGCATTGGCGGTCGGAGAGTTGGGGATGGACCTGCGGTCGGTGCTGGCCTGTCTCAGTTGGAACCCGGCCCGCATCGCCGGCATCGGTGACCGTCACGGCCGACCGGTGGCCGAGGGCGAGCCGGCGAACCTGGTCGTGCTCGACCCCGGCGCGGCCTGGGTGGTCGACCGGGGGCTGGTGGCCAGCAAGAGTCGTAACACCCCGTACCACGGTCGATCGGTGACCGGCCAGGTGCGTCACACGGTGTCGAACGGGCGGGCCGTGGTCATCGACCAGGTGGCCCAGCGATGATTTATTATCATTCATTACAACGTATAGTTATGCAAAGCAACGGGCGACCCCAGGGAGAAGACGACACGTGACGACGAAGAATGGAGCCCTCCGCGAGGCCGCCTTGGTGCTGGCCGATGGAAGCGTGTTCGAGGGCGAGGCCATCGGGGCCGAGGCCGCGATCTCGTCGGGGGAAGTGGTGTTCAACACCGTGCTGTCGGGGTACCAGGAAGTGCTCACCGACCCCAGCTACGCCGGCCAGATCGTGACCTTCACGTATCCCCACATCGGGAACTACGGGACCACGGCGGTGGACGACGAGGGGCGACGCCCTCATTGTCGCGGGGTGATCGTCCGGGATCTCGCACGTCGACACAGCAACCACCGCGCCGACCAAAGTCTCGATTCCATGTTGCGCGCCACCGGCGTGGCCGGCATCGCCGGCATCGACACGCGGCGACTCACGCGACTGTTGCGCGACACCGGAGCGATGCCCGGAGCGTTCGGCACGGCCTCGGAGTCCGATTTGCTGGCGGCGGCGCGCGCCGAGCGGGGCACCGACGGCATCGACCTGGTCGCCAAGGTCACCACGCCCGAGCCCTACTTCTTCGGATCGGGTCCGTTGAAGGTCGTGGCGTACGACTTCGGGATCAAGACCACCATCCTGCGTTGTCTGTCCGAGATCGCCACGGTCGAGGTCGTCCCGGCGTCGACCTCGGCAGCCGAGGTTCTGGCGCGCTCACCTCAGGGCGTGTTCCTGTCCAACGGACCGGGCGATCCGCAATCCGTCGGCTACGCGGTCGACGCCATTCGCGAGTTGTTGGGCGAGGTGCCGGTGTTCGGCATCTGTCTCGGACACCAGTTGCTCAGTCGCGCCTTGGGCGGTTCCACCTACAAGTTGCCCTTCGGACATCACGGCGGAAACCATCCGGTGCGACACGAGGCTTCGGGCCACGTGGAGATCACCAGTCAGAACCACAACTTCTGCGTGGACGCCGACAGTTTGGGTGGTCGGGTGAACGTGACCCACGTGAACCTCAACGACGGCACCAACGAGGGCATGGTGGTGCGCGACACTCCCGCGTTCAGCGTGCAGTACCACCCCGAAGCGGGACCCGGTCCGCACGACAGTCGCTATCTCTTCGATCAGTTCGCCAACCTCATGAAGAACGGGAGCATCTGAGATGCCCAAGCGCACCGACCTCTCGTCGATCCTCATCATCGGCTCCGGCCCCATCGTCATCGGGCAAGCGTGCGAGTTCGACTACTCGGGTACCCAAGCCTGTCGCGTGTTGAAGGAAGAGGGTTATCGCGTCATCCTGGCCAATTCGAATCCGGCGACCATCATGACCGACCCCGATTTCGCCGACCGCACCTACATCGAACCGCTCACGTGGGAAGTGGTGGCGCGCATCATCGAACGCGAGAAGCCCGATGCCGTTCTGCCCACGCTGGGCGGCCAGACCGGTCTGAACACCGCCATGTCCCTGTTCGAGCGCGGCTTGGTCGGAGTGCCGGGAACCCCCGAACTCATCGGCGCCAACGCCGAGGCCATCGCCACCGCCGAGGATCGCGACAAGTTCAAGCAGGCCATGTTGGAGATCGGCTTGTCGGTTCCGCCCAGTGGCATCGCGCACTCCATGGACGAAGCCATGAAGGTCATCGAGACGATCGGATTGCCCGCCATCATCCGGCCCGCGTACATCCTCGGTGGTCGCGGCACCGGAATCGCCTCGACCCCCGAGCAGTTCGCGATCCTGGCGGCCAACGGTTTGGCGGCCAGTCCGATCAACGAGATCCTCATCGAGAAGAGCATCGCCGGTTGGAAGGAATACGAACTCGAGGTGATGCGCGACCGCGCCGACAACTGCGTGATCATCTGCTCGATCGAGAACTTCGATCCGATGGGCGTGCACACCGGCGACTCCATCACCGTGGCGCCCGCGCAGACCCTCAGCGACGTGGAGTACCAGCGCATGCGCGACGCGGCCTTCGCCTGCATCCGTCGCGTGGGCGTGGAGACCGGGGGCTCGAACGTGCAATTCGCCGTGAATCCGCTCACCGGTGATCAGGTCGTCATCGAGATGAACCCGCGCGTCTCGCGCAGCAGTGCCCTGGCCTCCAAGGCCACCGGCTTCCCGATCGCCAAGATCGCCGCGAAGTTGGCGGTCGGATACACGCTCGACGAAATCCCCAACGACATCACGCGTGCCACTCCGGCCAGTTTCGAACCCACCATCGACTACGTCGTCACCAAGATCCCGCGCTGGGCCTTCGAGAAGCTGCCCGGCACCAGCGGAGTGTTGGGCACGCAGATGCAGAGCGTGGGCGAGGTCATGTCGATCGGGCGCACCTTCCCCGAGAGCCTGCAGAAGGCGTTGCGTTCGTTGGAGCAGGGTCGCGCGGGTCTCGGCTGTGATCCGGCCGAGGGCCAGTTGGCCTCGGTGTCCGACGACGAACTGCTGACATCGGTGGGCATCCCCACGCCCGAGCGCATCTTCCAGATCGGCGAGCTGTTGCGCCGTGGCATACCGATCGATCGCATCCACGACGCGTGTCGGGTCGATCCGTGGTTCCTCGACCAGATGTCGATGATCATGGAAGAGCGCGCCGCCGTGGCCGACGAGACGCCCGGTTCGATGTCGCGCGCGGCGTGGCGTCGGGTGAAGCGGCTGGGCTTCAGTGACGCCCAGTTGGCCCATCTCTGGAGTGTCGACGAAGCAGCAGTTCGCTCGGCTCGCGAGGTCGCCGGGGTCATCCCCACGTACAAGACCGTGGACACGTGCTCGGCCGAGTTCGCCGCCGAGACTCCGTATCACTATTCCACCTACGAGGACGAGAACGAGGTTCGCCCGTCGGATCGTCAGCGCGTCATCATCCTGGGTTCGGGCCCGAATCGCATCGGTCAGGGAATCGAGTTCGACTACTGCTGCGTGCACGCGTCGTTCGCCTTGCGCGACGCCGGCTTCGAGACGGTGATGGTGAACTGCAACCCCGAGACGGTGTCGACGGATTACGACACCAGCGATCGTCTCTACTTCGAGCCGCTCACGAAGGAGGACGTGCTCAACGTCATCGCTGCCGAGACCGCCGCCGCCGGTGGTCGCGCCCCGAAGGTGATCGTGTCGTTGGGTGGCCAGACACCGTTGAAGCTGTCGGGCCAGATCCCCGTCGAGTTGATCGCGGGAACCTCGCCGTCGTCCATCGATCTCGCCGAGGACCGCGAGAAGTGGAACGCGTTGTGCGCGTCGTTGAACATCCCGCAGCCTCCGGGTGGCACGGCCGTCGACCTGAAGCAGGCGCTCGACATCGTCGACCGTGTCGGCTTCCCGGTGTTGGTGCGACCCAGTTACGTATTGGGCGGTCGGGCCATGCAGATCGTCCACGATCGCGATCACCTCGCCCGGGCCATGGCCGAACTGTCGGGTTTCGGCAGTCTGGGCAAGGAGGGTGGCTTGTCCGCCGAACGTCCGGTGTTGGTCGATCGATTCCTCGAGGACGCCACCGAGGTCGACGTGGACGCCATCCGCGATCACACCGGTGAGGTCATCATCGGCGGCGTCATGGAACACGTGGAGGAAGCCGGTGTTCACTCTGGCGACTCGGCGTGCGCGATCCCGCCCCAGACGTTGCCGTCGTGGGTGGTGGAGGTCATCGAGAGTTACACCGCCGCCATCGCCACCGCGCTCGACGTGCGCGGACTGATCAACGTGCAGTACGCGGTGGCCGGCACCAACGTGTACGTCATCGAGGCCAACCCACGGGCCAGTCGCACGGTGCCGTTCGTCGCCAAGGCGACCGGAGTCCCATTGGCCAAGGTGGCCACGCGCGTGATGTTGGGCGCCACGTTGGCCGAACTGCGGGCCGAGGGATTGTTGTCGCGCTCGGTGCTGCTGGACTCTCCGTCGACGGTGGCGGTCAAGGAAGCGGTGTTGCCGTTCAGTCGGTTCCCCGAGGTGGACACGGCGCTCGGACCCGAGATGCGCTCCACCGGCGAGGTGATGGGCATCGACGACAGTTTCGGCAAGGCGTTCTACAAGGCCGAGCTGGCGGCGGGAACGGTGTTGCCGTCGGAGGGCACGGTGTTCTTGTCGTTGGCCGACGGCGACAAGCCCGCCGGCATCGTGGTGGCCAAGCGTTTGCGCGAATTGGGATTCGGCATCGTGGCCACACCGGGCACCGCGGACTATCTGGGTCGGTTCGGACACATGGTGGACGCGGTGGTGGGCAAGGTCAGCGAAGGCGCCAAGGTGACCGCGGTGAACCTCATCGCCAGCGGCGACGTCGCTTTCGTCATCAACACGCCCCAGGGTCGTGGTGGCCGTACCGATGGTGAAGCCATTCGCAAAGCGGCGAACGTCCACCGAGTGAGTTCGGTGACCACGGTCGAGGCGGCACTGGCGGCGGTCCGCGGAATGGCCGAGCAGTTGAACCACCCGCTCGAGGTGCGCAGTCTGCAGGAGCATCATGGTCGGTAAATGTCATGGTCGGTGACTCCCGTCGTGATTCCGCGTCGCCGGTCGACATGTCGGTGACCGTCGGTCGGGTGCACTTGCGTCACGCGGTGATGACCGCGTCGGGCACGTCGGGTCACGCCGACGAGTTGGCGGCCTACGGTGATCTCGCCTCGCTGGGTGCGGTGGTCGTGAAGTCGTTGTCGGTCATGCCGTGGGCGGGCAATCCCGCTCCGCGCGTGCACCCCGTCGCCCAAGGCATGTTGAACGCGGTCGGCCTGCAAGGTCCGGGCATGGCCGCATGGTTGCGTGACGACCTACCGCGCCTCGCGTCGTGCGATGCGGCGGTGGTGCTCAGCATCTGGGGGAGAACGGTCGAGGAGTACCGCGAGGCCGCCGCGGTGTTGGGCGCGGGTGCGCGTGATCCGATCGTGGCCGTCGAGGTGAACCTCAGTTGCCCGAACATGAGCGGACACGGCATCTTCGCTCACGACGCCGACATGTCCGCGGCGGTCATCAGCGCGGTCGTCGAGCAGGTCTCGTTGCCGGTGTGGGCCAAACTCAGTCCGAACACCGATCGCTTGGTGGCCATCGCCGGTCGGGTTCGCGACGCCGGTGCCGATGCCGTCACGTTGGTGAACACGGTCCTCGGTATGGCGCTCGATCCCGACACCGGTCGTCCGGCCTTGGGCAACGGGGGAGGAGGACTGTCCGGGCGGGCCATTCACCCGGTCGCCGTGCGGGCCGTCCACGACGTGCGCGCGGCTCACCCCGATCTGCCCATCGTGGGTGTGGGCGGGGTGGCCGATGGGTGGAGTGCCGCCGAATTGATCATGGCCGGAGCCGACGCGGTCCAGGTGGGCACCGCCACCTTCGCCGATCCGGCCGCCCCCTTCCGGGTGGCGGCCGATCTGGAGGCCTGGCTGCGGGCCCACGGTCATCGGTCCCCGGGGGCCATTCGGGGCCTGGCTCACCGCTGAACCCGTAGGTATCCACCCGAGGCTGCGAACCCGTGTGTATGGTCTGGCCATGGCAACACCTCCGCAACTGACACCCGAACAGCGCGCCGCGGCGCTCGCCAAGGCCGCCGAGGCGCGGGCCGCCCGCGCCGAGATCAAGGTCAAGCTCAAGCAGGGCACCCTGACGGTGGCCGATGCGCTGGCCTCGAGCGACCCCAACGTGGGCAAGCTCAAAGTGGTCTCGATGCTCGAGAGCCTTCCCGGTCTGGGCAAGGTCAAGGCCCGCAAGATCATGGAGGAAGTCGGCATCGCCGACAACCGCAAGATCCAGGGACTCGGCGCCCAGCAGAAGAAGGCCCTGCTCGAACACTTGGCCAAGTGAACGACCGGGTCTCCACGCCCGGATCCTCCTCAGGTCACGCACCACGCATCTTCATCATCTCCGGCCCCGGTGGGGTCGGTAAGGGAACCATCGTCGATGCCTTGATGTCGCGTGACCCCCGCTTGTTGCTCAGTCGTTCCTGGACGACGCGGGCCCAGCGACCGGGCGAACGTGACGACGCCTACGTCTTCACCACGCGGGACTCCTTCGAATTCCATCGAGAGTCCGGTGGTTTTCTCGAGTGGACCGAGTTCCTCGGCAACTACTACGGAACCCCGGTTCCGGATCTGTCGGCGGGTCGCGACATCGTGCTCGAGATCGAGGTCGACGGCGCCCAACAGGTGAAGGTGCGCCATCCCGAATCCGTTCTGATCTTCATCCTGCCCCCCTCCCGAGACGAACAACGTCGACGCCTGGTGGGCCGTGGTGACCCGGACCACAAGGTTCAGGAGCGATTGCGAAAGGCCGAGGAAGAGGAACCCATCGGGTTGGCGCTGGCCGACGCCACCGTGGTCAACGACGATCTCACCCGCACCGTCGACGAATTGGTGTCCTTGATCGACGGCTACCGAGGGCGTTGAACCCCGAATACCGCAGGTAGCATCTCTGATTGCCCGTTTCGACGGGTGTAGCGAACCGGGCCATGGCCCACGATCTGCGAAGGACCAGGACCTGCGATGGCCGCCAGCGACTCGATGATGACCCCCCAGTTGGAGACCCTGCTCGACAAGGTCGACTCCAAGTTCAGCCTGGTCACTCTGGCCGCTCGTCGCGCCCGCGATCTTCAGCAGTACTACAGCCGCGACGGAATGGTCTCGAACAAGGTCATCCCGCCCCAGGTTCCTTCCCTGCGCAAGCCGCTCAGCATGGGCTTCGAGGAGATCGCCGTCGACAAGATCGTGCGTGTCTCGGGTGAGGAGATGGCCGAGCGCCGCGCCGCCGAAGAGGCCGCCCGCGCCGATGAATTGGCGATGAAGGAAGCAGAAGCGGAAGAGGCTCGTGAGCGCGCTGAGCGAGAGTTTGAAGCATCCACTGGGGAGACCGACGCTCCAATTCCGCGGGGCTGATGTCTTGGGAACCGACCTCGCCGGCAAGCGCATGACCTCGCCGGCAAGCGCATCGTTGTTGGCGTGTGTGGTGGCATCGCCGCGTACAAGGCCGTCGAGGTGTGCCGTCGATTGGTCGACGCCGGTGCGCACGTCGTGCCCGTCATGACCAAGGGTGCCGAGCACTTCATCGGTCGCACCACGTTGTCGGCTTTGTGCAGCGAGCCCGTGCAGATGTCGTTGTGGGACGAGGAGTCACCCATTCCCCACACCAAGTTGGGTCAAGGCGCCGATCTGGTGTTGGTGGCACCGGCCACCGCGCGACTCCTGGGTGCGTACGCCAACGGTCTCAGCACCGATCTGCTCACCAACGTGCTCATCGCCACCCGGGCGCCGGTGGTGGTGTGCCCGGCGATGCACACCGAGATGTGGGAACACCCCGCCGTGCAACAGAACATCGCCACGTTGAAATCTCGCCGCGTCACCGTCGTCGAACCCGACGAGGGCCGTCTCGCCGGTGGCGACTCGGGCAAGGGTCGACTCGCGTCACCCGAGGCCATCGTGGCCGCCGTGCGCGCCGAACTCGGGCCCCAGGATCTGACCGGCACGCACGTGGTGGTCACCGCCGGCGGAACGCGCGAGCCCATTGACGCGGTGCGCGTGATCGCGAATCGTTCCAGCGGCAAGCAGGGCTACGCCGTGGCCGCCGAGGCCGCTCGGCGTGGCGCGTGCGTCACCCTGGTGTCCACCGTCGATCTTCCCGCTCCCCACGGCGCCAAGGTGGTGGCGGTCGAGACCGCCGCCCAGATGCAGGACGCCTTGGAACGCCTGTGGGACTCCACCGACGTGCTGGTGATGGCGGCCGCGGTGGCGGACTTCCGTCCGGTCGTCTGCGCCGACGGCAAGATCAAGAAGGACGGGGGCGTGCCGAACGTCGTCCTCGAACCCACGCCCGACATCTTGTGCGCGCTCGGCGCGAAGAAGCGTCCCGGTCAGACCGTGGTCGGCTTCGCCGCCGAGACCTCGGATCTGGTGGCCAACGCCCAGTCGAAGTTGGCGCGCAAGAACCTCGACATGATCGTGGCCAACGACGTCAGCCAGCCCGGCGTGGGATTCCAGCACGACACCAATGCGGTCACCTTCCTGCGACCCGGTCAGGCTCTAGAGTCGGTGGCGTTGACCGACAAGCGGGCCATCGCGCGCGAGTTGATCGATCGGGTCGTGTCCGCACGTTCCTGAACACAGTCCCCGAACTCGTTTCCCCAAAACCACGACCGGAGTCATCATGAGCCGTAATTGGACCTTCACCTCGGAGAGCGTCACCGAAGGACACCCCGACAAGGTGGCCGACCAGGTGTCCGACGCCGTTCTCGACGCGATCCTCGACAAGGACCCGCACGCCCGCGTGGCCTGCGAGACGTTGGTGACGACCGGTCTGTGCCTGGTCTCCGGTGAGATCACCACCGACGCCTACGTCGACATCGCCGAGACCGCTCGCGAGGTGATCCTCGGCATCGGTTACAACAACGCCGCCTACGGATTCGACGGCAAGACCTGTGGCGTGTTGGTGGCCCTCGACGCCCAGAGCGCCGACATCGCCCAAGGTGTGGACAAGAGCGAGGAGACGCGCGCGCGTTCGGGCAGCGACGACCTCGACCTGCAGGGTGCCGGCGACCAGGGAATGATGTTCGGCTACGCCTGCAACGAGACGCCCGAGCTGATGCCGTTGCCCATCTTCGTGGCGCATCGTCTGGCCGAGCGCCTCACCGAGGTGCGTAAGTCGAGTCAGATTCCGTACCTGCGCCCCGACGGCAAGACCCAGGTCACCTTCGACTACGTCGACGGCAAGCCCGTGCGTCTGCGCACCGTGCTCATCTCCACGCAGCACGAGGACGGCGTCGACCGCGACACCGTCATCCGCCCCGACCTCATCGAGCAGGTCATCCGCCCCGTCATCCCGGCCCAGTTCGCCGACGACGATTACGCGGTGTACGTGAACCCCACCGGCAAGTTCGTGTTGGGTGGACCGCACGCCGACACCGGCCTCACCGGCCGCAAGATCATCGTCGACACCTACGGCGGCATGGGTCGCCACGGTGGCGGAGCGTTCAGCGGCAAGGACCCGAGCAAGGTGGACCGTTCGGCGGCCTACGCGTCGCGTTGGGTGGCCAAGCACGTGGTGGCCAGCGGTGCCGCCGATCGTTGCGAGGTCCAGGTGGCGTACGCCATCGGCATGGCGCATCCGGTCAGCATCCTGGTCGAGACGTTCGGCACCGAGAAGGTGGCCGTGGAGAAGATCGAGGCCGCGGTTCGCGCCACCTTCGACTTGCGCCCGGCGGCCATCGTGCGCGACCTGAAGTTGAAGCGACCGATCTATCGCGCGACCGCCGCGTATGGTCACTTCGGCCGTGAACTGCCCGACTTCGAATGGGAAAAGCTCTCCCGCCTCGCCGACTTCTCGGCCGCGCTCGGTCGCTGATTCCCGCCACACCGCGATGACGCCGAAGGCATCGGCCGATTCGACTCCGCACCTCGTCGCCGGGATCGTTCCCGACGTGACCGGTCTCGACCGCGTGTTCGACTACGCCGTCTCCGAGGAGATGTCGTCGTCGGTGAGCCTCGGCGGTCGCGTGCGCGTGTCGTTGAACGGTCGCCACGTCGGTGGCTGGATCGTGTCGCTCGAACCGCCGTCCGACGACGGTCTGAAACTGAAGTTCATCGAGCGATCCAGCGGACTCGGTCCCGACGAGGAGACTCTGGATCTGTGTCGGTGGGCGTCGTGGCGATGGGGGGCGAATCGTCTGCGTCCGTTCCTGGTGACGGCGTCGCCGAACACCGTGGTGAACCGCCCGTCGCCGACACGTCGCACCAAGGTGTTGGCCGAG